>CAMYIX010000041.1 GCA_947258615.1 uncultured Ectothiorhodospiraceae bacterium
GGCCAGGCGGTCGTAGGTACGCACCCCGGCCTCCGCCGTATAGATCCCGGCGTCGATGCCCGACCCCGTACCCGCCTGGGCATGGAAACCGAACAGGCGCTTGCGTTCCACATCCGAGCGCACTTGCAGGGCGCCCAGCCGCTCGACCAGTTGCGCGGCATACCAGGACTTGCCGGACCCGGAGACGCCGTGGGTGATGATCAATGCCGGCCGCCGGGCCTGTGCATACTGCTCAGCCAGCGCCATGTAGGAGGCATATTCCTCCCGGGTGCGGCGACTCGTATCCGCATCGCCGGCAACAGCGCCCAGCCGCAGGATGGCCACCTTGGCACGCACCAGTGCACGGTAGACCAGGTAGTAACGCAACAGGCCGACACCCCCGTAGTCCCCGCTGCGCTGCAGGTATCCATTCAGAAATCGGTATGCCAGCCCCGGGTAGCCGCGGTCCTCCAGGTCCATGGTCAGGAAGGCGGCCTCACTGATCACATCGATCCAGCGTAGCTGCGGATTGAACTCGATACAGTCAAACGGCGTGATACGCCCGTCGATCAACGCCAGGTTACCCAGATGCAGGTCACCATGGCATTCGCGCACAAAACCATTGTGTCTGCGTGCCAGGATCAGCGACTTCCTGTCGCGGAACTCCTGGCTGCACCACTTTTCAAGGTCTTCCAGTTGCGCCAGCTGCGTTGCATCGTCCAGGGCCGGCATGCAGACTGGCAACCAGTCCGACAATCTCGTCGATATGGGACGTCTCAAGCCCGTGGCGGGTAACGACATTGCTCAGCAGGTCCTGCTGCGGGAACTGGCGCATACGCACGGCATATTCAATAGGCTCGCCCGGTCCCTGCAGTTCAGGCCGCCCGGCTGTCTCGCAGATGCCGATCACATCCAGGTACAAATCCGGGGCGAAGCGCCGGTTGAGCCGCAGCTCCTCCTGGCAATAGTGATGCCGCTTTGCCAGCGTGGAGAAATCCAGGAAACCGAAATCGACGGCCTTCTTGATCTTGTAGGCGAACTCGCCGGTGAGGATGACCCAGGAGATGTGCGTCTCGAGCACGCTGATCTCGCCAACCGGGTGATCGTATACCTCCGGATTTTGCAGCGCTGCGATCAGGGTCTCTTGCATGGCCGTGTCACCGGAATCTCCGAACCTGGCCGGCCGGGACGCCGGGCGCCATCCACCCGCCACCATACACAGCCGGCGACCTGAAGACGCAGGCCACTCGCGTTTGACAGGCGACACCATCAAGTCGCTGATCGGGATCAATATCCAAAAACACTATAGTCTCCTATACTGCAAGCATAGATCGTTCACCCGAATGCCGGCCAGCCGGACACATACTGAATACGAGGAGAGATACCCATGAACGCCGGAGAACTGTGTAATCGCGACGTGGTCACCGCCACCCGGGATATGGCCATCCTGGATGCCGCCAGACTGATGCGCGACCACCATGTCGGTTGCCTGGTAGTTACCGAGGACAAGGAGGGTCGCGTCGAACCGGTCGGCATGCTGACCGACCGCGACATCGTGATCGAGGTCATTGCCGAAAGCATCGACATCAACCAGGTGACCGTCGGCGATGTCATGACCTATGCCGTGCTGAAAGTACCTGAGGACGAAAGCGTCTTTGACACGGCACAGCGCATGCGTGCCCGTGGGGTGCGACGGGTCCCCGTGGTGTCGAATACCTGCTCGCTGGTAGGGATCCTCGCGTTCGATGACATCCTGGAGATGCTGAGTGAGGAACTCTCGCTGCTGTCCCGGCTTACCTCCCGCGAGGCAGAACAGGAGGCCAAGAAGCGCGCCCTGCCCTGCTGAACCAACCGGATCAACTCAACAGGTCAATCAGCGCCTGGCAGATCACGAAGACCGCGGAGGCGAAAAAACCCGTCACCGGCACCCAGAACGGTACGCGAATGACCCCGGGCGGATGGGCAGCGCGCCGTTTCAGGCGCCAGAGCGACAGATTGACCAGCGCAAACACCACCAGCAGGAAGTAACTGGTGGCCTTGGCCAGGGTCTCGATCGGCAGCCAGAGTGCCATCACCAGCACCAGCAGGGACACCATCACGGTGGCGACCACCGGGGTACGGGTCAGGCGATTCACCCTGGCGAACACAGCCGGCAGCCAGCGTCTTCTGCCCATTCCGTAGCACACCCGTGATGCCATGATGGTCTGGATCAGGGCGCCGTTGATCACTGCAAACATCCCGATCAGCGTTATCACCACCGGATCACGGCCCGTGATGTACTGGTACATATAGGCCAGCGGGGCATCGACATCGGCCAGATCAGCGACGGGAATACTGGCAACCACCGCCAGCGCCACCAGGAAATACAACAGGGTCGAGACCACCAGCGCAATCAGGATGGCGCGCGGCAGGTTGCTGCTCGGCTGCCTGACCTCCTCGGCCACATTCACCATGTCCTCGAAACCGATAAAGGCATAAAAGGCGAGAAAGCCGCCGATGAAAATCCCCTGCCAGACAGCAGTTCCCGCCAGCGGCGCGAAATCGGTCAGCGTGGGCCGTGCCGCTGCCAGGTCAGGGGCGGCAATCCAGATAATCAGCAGCAGGCCGGCCACCTCGATCAGCGTGATCAGCGCCGCGACCCGTACCGATTCACTGATCCCCCAGGCGGCCAGCCCGCCGATCATCAAGACCAGCGCCAGAACGGCCAGGGCATCGGGAACCGCTAGAAACACCTGCAGGTAACCGGTGAATCCGCGCAGGATGGTTGCGGCGGAGACGATCCCGGCCAGGATAATCAGCAGGCCCACCAGCGCCGACACCAGCCGGATACCGATACCCTCCTGGATATACACGGCCTCCCCGGCACTCAGCGGGAACCGGGCGGAGAGTTCCGCGTAGGTAAATGCCGTCAGGCTGGCCAGCACCGACGCCAGCAGAAAGGAAGCGGGCGCAAATACGCCGGCCTCGGCCACCACCTTGCCGATCAGCACATAGATCCCGGCACCCAGGATATTGCCCAGACCATAGAAGGTTGTCAGCGGCAATGTCAGGGAGCGCCTCAGCGAGGGCTGCCCCCCGGCGGTATCGGTCGATCGGTGCATGGCAGGCATTATTGCACGCCGGACGCGCCCTCCCAATCACTCGTTGCGGCCATTTTTCGCTTGAAAATCAAGCCTGTTTCCTGCAGTCGGGTTTCCACCCGAAAACCCGGAAAATCCTTGACAAGCATCATGGCAACGCGGCCCTAACAGGTCTATATATTGATTATGGGGAAGTATGGCCAAGGGCCATTGGAGGTATTTGCAATGGCAACCAAAGAGAAAAGCCCGAAACGGGAAATTTCAGTAAAACACCGTCCCACAGCCCCCATGATGAACATGTGGGACGAAATGGAACGGTGGTTCGATGAATTCGGAAGGCGCGGCTGGCTGCACCCGGTCAGCTGGGAATGGCCAAGGAATCTTGAAATGACCGCGCCATTCGAAGGCAAGACGCCCAAGGTCGACATGCTCGATCGGGAAACGGAGATCATCATCCGGGCTGAACTTCCCGGTGTCGAAAAAGACCATGTGGATGTCACCGTGTCCGATCACAACGTGACCATAAAGGCGCAGACGCAGTACGAGGAGAAGGAAGAGACAGAAGAGTATTACCGTCACGAGATGAGCCATGGCGAATACCAGCGAACCCTGGAACTCCCCACAACGGTGGATGAGCAAAAGGCCAAGGCGACATTCAGTAACGGCATACTCGAACTGAAACTTCCGAAAATGGAAAAGACCCCGCGCAGGAAAGTCAGGGTCGAGTAAATAATCAAGGACGAATGGGGCGCCCGGTTCTCCCCCCGGGCGTCCTTCACAATAGGGCATAGGCTGCCCACCATAGATTCAACAAGACTACCTTCAGGACAAGCATCATGGCCGAATATGACATGAAACTGGCACTGGAGACCGGCATTCTGCCGACCCGTTACTGGCATACGCTGGAGGACGGCCGGGTGATGTGTGACCTGTGCCCGCGGGCCTGCAAGCTGCACGAGGGTCAGCGCGGACTGTGCTTCGTGCGCGAGAACCGCAACGGTGAAATCCTGCTCAATACCTATGGCCGCTCCAGTGGTTACTGCGTCGATCCAATCGAGAAAAAACCGCTCAATCACTACCTGCCGGGTACACCGGTATTGTCGTTCGGCACCGCCGGCTGCAACCTGGCCTGCAAGTTCTGCCAGAACTGGGATATCAGCAAGTCCAGGGAGGTCGACACCCTGTCTGATTCCGCGGCACCCGATACCATTGCCAGGGTCGCCCGGGACCTCGGCTGCCGCAGCGTTGCCTATACCTACAACGATCCGGTCATTTTCATGGAATATGCCATCGACACGGCGATCGCCTGCCACGAACTGGGCATCAAGTCAGTCGCCGTCACCGCGGGCTATATCTGCGATGAGCCGCGCATGGAGTTCTTCAAGTACATGGATGCCGCCAATGTCGATCTCAAGGCGTTCACCGACCGTTTCTACTGGAAGATCACCGGCGGCCACCTGCAGCCGGTACTCGACACCCTGGTCTACCTGAAGCAGGAAACGGACGTGTGGTTCGAGCTAACCACACTACTGATCCCGGGCGAGAATGATTCGGACAAGGAACTGGACGAGATGACGCGCTGGGTGGTGGAGCAGCTGGGACCCGATGTACCCATGCACTTCACCGCGTTTCATCCGGACTGGAAAATGATGGACAAGCCACCGACCCCGCCCGCCACTCTCACCAAGGCACGGCGTATCGCCATGGAAAACGGTGTGCGCTATGCCTATACCGGCAATGTGATCGACGAAAAAGGCGGCAGTACCTACTGCCACCAGTGCGGCCAGATACTGATCGGACGCATGCAGTACATCCTCAGTCAGTGGAACCTTCGCGAAGACGGTTGCTGCAACAAGTGCGGCACCCCCTGCCCCGGTTTATTCGAAAAGGAACCCGGCACCTGGGGCGCCAGGCGGCTGCCGGTCAGGCTGAAAGACTACGCCAAGGCGGCAACCGCCTGATTGATTACTGTCCGGGTGGCACCGGCTGACTCCCGCCGGCCTCGGGTACCGGTCCCGGCGCAGTGGACCATGGCGGGCGCTGACCGAAGGGACGCTGGCCCTTGTCGGATTGCTTGAACATTTCGTCGTAATGCTCATCCATGTAGGCGCGCCACTCCTCCGGGCCCATTGCGCGCATGTTCGCACGGCGTTCCGCTATCTCCGCCCTGCGTGCATCGGCCTGCTTGCGCATTTCATCGTGGCGCTTGATCAGCTCATCCTTGCGCTTGAGCGCCATCTCCAGCAGTTCCTGGTGATGCTTCACAAGGTAGTCGCGATCTTTCTCGGTATGGGCCAAGATGGCCTCCTGCTCACTGGCGGTTTTGCCATAGCGCTCTTCCTGCTGCCTTAGGTAGGCATCGACCTTTTCCGAGTAGGCCTTGTGGCGTGCCTCGTAGGCCTGCTTGCGCGCCTCGTGACGCTTGCGCGCCTCTGCACGCCGCTTCTGCTGCTCTATCTGCCGGCTGTCGTACAGCTCGCGGTAGGCCCGCACCTTCTGTTCCAGATCGGCCTGGGCCTCCTCGCGCAGGGCCTCCTCGGCGGCAGCACTGCCCGGGGTGTCCGCGGCCGCTTCAGCCGCAGCCGCGCCTGTGCCCGCAGGGGCCACCTGTTTTCCACCCGGCGTGGCGGCGCTCTCCACTGCCCGGGCTGCCTTCCCGGCCGGGGCAGCAGGGGCGTCCGGCATTTCCTCGTCCGCATCGGCGGTGTCCGATTCCGCCTCGGCTTCCATTTCCGCTGCCGGCGCAGCCACGACGGCCTTCCCGGTAGCCGCTGCTTCCTCAACCGCCTCCGTGGTGTCCGCTTCCGCCTCGGCTTCCATCTCCATTGCGGGCACGGCCACGACGGGCTTCCCGGTAGCCGCCGCTGCTTCCTCAACGGCCTCTGCGGTGTCCGCTGCCGGCTCAAGACCAATGACTTTCTTGACCGCCGTTGCCGCCTTTTCGACCGTAGCCTTTATCGTGGTCGGCGCCTTGCCGGCACCTTCAACATCCACGCCCTCTTCGACCGTCACTGCACCGGCATACAGGGAAACAACCCACAGGCCGCTCGAGACCAGGGTGATTAAAAGTGGCTTGACTGACATAAGGACTCTCCTTTTCTAGTTGTTTTCGTATGCCGGGCTCATAGGCATGACAACCCGCGCAGTTACAGATTATGCAGCGGGCATCTGAACGCAGTGTGCTCGCGTAACCGTGCGGACCGAAAGCGCTCCTACCACGGCAGGAAACTGTTCATCTTCGATAATGGACGCGCAATGTTACGACCCATGTAGGTCATTTCGTTGCGCATCTGGTCACCGGTGATGTTCATGTTATGCATCGAGGCATCCATACCGCGCATGTGCACCAGCATGGGGTCCAGCGTGTTCAGCGCATCCATCTTGTCTGACATATCGACCAGGGTATTCGACATCTTGTCCACCCGCCGGGTCATGGTGCGAACGTTCTCTGAAAGGTAGGCCACGCTGGAAGAGATGTCGGTCAGATGCTGTGCCATATCGGGGTCCATACCCATCGCCAGCGTATGGATGTCGCGGCTCAGGGTATAGATCAGGAAGAAGCCGTAGGCGGCGAGAATGACAAAGGCCAGCAGTGCCGGGTAAACCACGAGTTCCCAGCGTCGCGCGCTTGCCTCGAAACTGCGTACGAAGCGCTCCATGGTATCACCATCAATAACAATGGATTCCGGGCCCCTGGCGGGCTCGCTGGACGCTGCTGCAGTATTACTGTCATTTGTTGTAGTTTTATCTACCATCCGGTACCTCTCGATGCATCTCGTCTTCAGCAGATATTTGTTCTTCGGGTATACCCTTCTTTTGCATCTGCTACATCAATATTACCAATCTTCACAGCTTTCAGGTAGCGGGCAGTATGCAACATCCAGTTGGCTAATCTATGGGCCAAATCGGTGGGTGCCAGGCTCACGCACGGGCCCCATCAGGTTAACGGCCTAACTAGCTGATTGCTTGAGGATAATCATCAGGGCCGGCGAAGCGGGCAGACAGGAACGAAGGGCCGGCTGCCACCAGGTGCGCAGACCAGCCCCTGCGAGGGGAAAAATGCCCGGCACCGCAGGCGGTACCGGGCATCCCATGGACGGAGGGCCGGCTAGAACTTGTAGTTGAAGTCCAGCCGGAAGCGGTTGCCATCCTCGATAGTGGTATTGGCCTCCACCAGGTACAGGCGCGCCACCAGGTTCATGCCGCCGCCGAGGCCCAGTGCGCCGCGCAGCTCGTGGCCCTTAAAGTCACTGGAACGGGTCTGGGTGGCGGAACCCCAGCGCATCCAGTCATCCTGGGAAAACGAGCTGTTCACCGCGAACTGCTCGATATCCGCATACCAGTAACCGAGCAGCCAGTCACCCTTGTTCCTGGTGCTGCCGTATTTCACGTAGACATCCCAGCCGTCGGTCTGGTCCTGGTTGCTGGCGCTGATACCCGGCTCGCCCACGTTGTAGTCCTCGGTGTTGTGCATGAAGTCCGCACCGATGGCCAGGGGCCGGTCACCCGCCTTGAGCTTGGCCTGCAGGTTGCCCACCCAGATGGTGTAGTCGCGCTCGCCGTTGTTGCGCTGATAGATGTCGCAATCCGACTCGCCACTGTCCGAGGCACCTTCCTCGATGCCGAAGAGACCCACCGCGGCGGTCAGTCCCGCACCGCCCATGGAGGTCTTCAGCACCGCCTGGCCATGGCCCATGTTGCCGCAGAACTCCTGCATGCCGGCCGGCAGGGAGAAATAGCCGGCATTCAAGCCGAGCTTGCTGCCGCCCGCCAGGTCAAAGTCATAGCCCGCCGCGATACCGGCCGGGGTGACGTCGTCATCCCAGAACATCTCGTTGGCCTTCCAGATCGGCAGGCCGTTGCGACCGACCCAGCCCCACAGGCCGCCCTGCTTGGCCTTCAGGTACCACTTGTCGAAATTGAAGTGGGCATCGCCGGTGTCGTTGTCGTCGAAATCGATAATGGTGATATGCGGCGACTGCTGGCTGTCGTCGGAGCCGGTGCGCAGGCGCACGCCGAGATCGAACATGTCCGAGGCCTTGTAGTTCAGGCCCAGCCGCACCCGCACCCGGGCGCGCAGCCGGTCATCCCGATCGCTGCCGCTGCTGGTCTGTGAATCCCAGTCCTGCTCCATGCGCAGGCGGAAATCGCCGTAGACCTTGAGCTTGTCGGACTCGTAGAGCGCGGCCGTGGCCGGCGCTGTGACCATAAAACCCAGTAACCCGCTCAGGATTACCCCGCGCGACCGCCCGCGTCCGCTCGCCTGTGTTTTGATCGTTGGCATTCTTATCCCCCTAGTTGGTTGGAAAAACAGCAAAAAAAATGACAGGGCATTTAACTACAGATAACATGGGAACCACTTGACTTAAGTCAAAGAATTTCCAAATTGAAGGCGCATTATAAGGCACTGGCATTATCCGGTCGGGGCGCTGCATACGAACAACCAGCCCCGTGCTGAAAAAAAACAGTCCAAGCGGGGGACATTATGAACACATTCAATGGATTATTGAAAGCGGCCGTATTGCTGCTCCTGGCCGTGCCGGCCTTCAGCGCACAGGCCATGGCCGACTCGGGCTGCATCAGCTGCCACAAGGGGATCGAGGACATCCGCGATCCGGCCAGCGGCATGATGGCCATGATCAAGGCACTGGGCGCCTCGCACGGCGACAGCGAGGGCTGCGTCATCTGTCACGGCGGTGATCCCAAGGCGACTGAAGCCAAGGCGGCCCACAGTGGTTCACCGGATGCACTGAAGGCGGCCGGCGGGGCCCGGACCTTCTACCCCGACCCCGGTGCCATGGACATCAACACCTTCACCTGCGGCCAGGCCGCCTGCCACAAGGGCTACGAGGAGCGCCTGGAAAAGTCGCTGATGAACACCGAGGCCGGCAAGATCCAGGGCAACCTGCACACCTGGGGCATCGAGGAGGTCCAGAACCACAAGGTCCCCTGGGGTAACTACGACGTCAAGGACGGCGACGGGCCTGTCCCAAGCGTGGGTACCGATGAATACAAGGCCTACATGAAGGACATGATCGCGGCCCACAAGGAGCAGTTTCCGACCGAACTGACCCAGATCCCCAGCCCCTCGGTCGAGGAGATCGAGAAGGACCCCAAGCTGGCGGGCTTCACCTACCAGCGCCAGCAGTGCCAGCGCTGTCACGTCACCGTCAAGGGCCGTGAGAAACGCGGCGACTACCGCGGCCAGGGCTGCTCCTCCTGCCACATCCCCTATGGCAACGAGGGCATCTACGAGGGCAACGACCCGACCATCGACAAGACCCAGAAGGGCCACCTGCTGACCCACCAGATCCAGGCCACCCGCAAGTCGGTGGTCAAGCACGGCGACATCGAGTACTCGGGCATCCCGGTCGAGACCTGCAACTCCTGCCACAACCGCGGCAAGCGCATCGGCGTGACCTACCAGGGGCTGATGGAGTTCCCCTATGGCTCGCCCTTCAACGTGAAAGGTGAGAAACAGCCCAAGCTGCATACCAAGCAGTACCTGTTCATCTCCGACGACCTGCATCACCAGATCAAGAGTCGGCCGGGCAACCCCGAGGGCGGCCTGCTGTGCCAGGATTGCCACACCACCATCGACATGCACGGTGACGGCAACATCCCGGGCACCACGCTGGCACAGGTCGAGATCGAGTGCGAGGACTGCCACGGCACGCCGGAGAAGTTTCCCTGGGAGCTGCCGCTGGGTCATGGCGAGGAATTCGACCAGCCGCTGAAGGGAAGGCTACCTGAAGACCGCGCGCGGCAATCCCTTCGGCAACGTCGTCAAGGACGGCAAGAAGGCCATTATGCACTCGGCCACCGGCAATGACTTTGATATCCCGCTACTCAAGCAGCTGAACCTCGACAATACCTGGAAGAGCCCGGATGCCATGGTGGCGATGAGCAATGTCCAGAAACACGCCGAGAGCCTGGAATGCTATGCCTGCCACGCCTCCTGGGTACCGCAGTGTTATGGCTGCCATGTGCACGTCGATTACGGCCCGGACAAGGACGGCAAACCCAAGCATGACACCGACTGGATCGCCTCGGGCAGCAAGCGAAATCCGGACGGCTCCACCGCCGAGTCCCCGCTGGGCGTGAAGGGCATCCAGAGCCCGGGCAAGGTCCACGAGACCCGCGCCTACCTGCGCTGGGAGGAACCGGTGCTGGGGATCAACGGCGAGGGCCGTGTCACCCCGCTGATGCCGGGCTGCCAGATCGTCTACACGGTCAAGGCGCGTGACGGGCGTACCGTCGCCCTCGACGAAGTGGCCCTGTCCTACGACGAGCAGAAGGAACTGGGGCAGGAGCGCACCCCGCTGGCCATCGACATGGCCCCGGTCCAGCCGCACTCGGCCCAGCGCAAGGCCAGGACCTGCGAATCCTGCCATAACAACCCCAAGGCCATGGGTTACGGTATCTCCGGCGGCGTGTACCAGTTGCGTTATACGGAGGATATCGTCGAGGACCTGATCGACCAGAAGACCGGCAAGGTGATCCCGACCAATTACCAGATCCAGATCCCCAAGATCGAGGCCCTGGACTTCGACTGGTCGACCATCATCAAGGACGAGCAACAGGTCCAGACCGTGGGTACCCACTGGCCGCTGTCGCGTGCCCTGACCAAGGAGATGCGTGACGGCATGAAGCGCACCGGCCTGTGCATGGGCTGCCATCGCGAGATGACCAATGCCGAGCTGTGGTCGAAGGTCTCCGAGAAGGGTACCCTGACCGACGAGCAGCACATCGAGCTCATGAACAAGGCCCTCAAGGCCTATGCCGGGAGCAAGTAGGCAGGGTGAGTGGTTTTTTGAGCAGACACACTGCCGCCGAACGCTCCACAACCAACCTGACCAGGCTCATGGCGACACTCGTCGCCATGAGCCTGTCTGCTTGTGACAGCGGCCCCGCCCCCACCATGGCCGTCAGCAATGACGACCTCGAACCCATCGTCCAGGCCGCGCCGGAGCCCCGCAAGGACAGCTTTCGCGCGGGGCCCCATGGCGGCCATGACCCCCACGCCGGCCTGACCCCCGACAAGCATGCCCAGGTCGCCCTGCAGCACCTGGCCGAGGGCCGCCCGGTGGAGGCCATGAATACCCTGGACCAGGCCATCGCCCAGTACCCGGATACGGCCGAACTGCATGGCATCCGCGGCAGCCTGTTGCTGGAGCAGGGCGCGATCTCGGATGCCCTGGCAAGCCTGGAATCTGCCGTCCAGCTGGCACCGGACAACCCGCTGCACCTGACCAACCGCGCCCAGGCCTATCGCAAGTTCGACCGCATGGACGAGGCCATGGCGGACCTCGATCGCGCCATCGAAATCGATGCCAACCTGCTTTCCGCCCGCTTCAACCGGGGGGCGCTGAGTTTCAGCCAGGGTGATTTCGAGACTGCGCTGGCCGATTTCGAACAGTGTGTGGCCATCGACCCGCACTCCGCCGCCCCCTACTTCAACCGGGCCGCGGTGTACCAGGCCATGGGCCAGCATGAATCCGCCGTCGCCGATCTCAGGCGCTTCCTGGAAATCGCGCCCTCCGAGGAATGGAAAACAACCGCCGAGGAGTTGCTGCAGCAGTGGGAAGCCGCGGCGGAACCGGACGCCTCATGATGCCACGTTCAGTCAGGCAGTGGCTGCTGGTGCTTTTGGTCGCCACTTCGGGACTCGCCACAGCGACCACGGGAGGTACTGAACCGGCCCGTGGTCTGTTCGAACAACTGGCGGATGAAGCCGGCCTGCAGTTCACGCCACCCCCCGGATTTACCGACCTCACGCCCGAAGCCAACCCGGTGCTGCCCTATGAACGGGCCTTGCGTCATGACTCGGGCCAACTCGAAATTCGCTACATCATCCGACCGCTGGGGCGCCTGACGATCGATTATGAAGATCCCCACAATGCCGCCCCCGAACCCAACCACCTGTTCCCGTTGCTGTTCGAGTCCCTGATCAATGCACTCTCCAGCGGTGGCAACACCCCCAACAGGGAATACCCGCCGGCACAGGCAGCCGAACTGTTCAACGCGGGCTGGGCCGCGGCGGCAGTGTTTGACGTCAACCCGGAGTTTTCCGACCGTTACAGCCAGGCGCTGATGATCGGCATGCACAAGGACAATCGCGCGGACGCCTACACCGTGTTTCTCTACAACGAGTATGCAGCGGTCAAGGAAACCATTCAGGACGTCCGGTCCAACCTGTCGTTTGCGCCCTGAACTGACCGGGGCCGCAGGGAGAAAACCTTATCTCACCGCAAAGACGCAAAGGACGCAAAGCAAAAAAACTTTTCTTCCAACAACCGATCCCGGTTGTTCCTAAACACCGTGTATTTGCCATTGCCGCATCGGTGTTGTGACAATGACGCTTTCTTTGCGACCATTGCGCCTTTGCGGTTAAAAAAACAGTAGGTCGGGTTAGGCTGCAGGCCGTAACCTGACGAGGTCACGTCGGATTACGCTGGCGCTAATCCGACCTACGCGCTGCAGGGAGAAGGTGAGAACAGGAATCGGTCGAGAGGCTGGCCTGGGCCATGCGGGAGGCAGAGTACCAACCGTAGGCGCTATAGGCGACGCAGGGAGCAGTTACTGAAAGGGCGCAAAGAAAAATTTAAAAAAATATCACCGCGGAGGCGCAGAGAACGCGGAGTAGAATAACCAGTACAAACAAAAACCAGATATTAAAATACAAAAACCAGATATTAAAATGGCTCTTCCCCAAATCGAGTGGGTAGATTACCGTTGTAGGGCCGAATTCATTCGGCCAACAACCTCGCCATCAGAAGATATGCGTCTCGTCTGAATTGATGTGTTACACAATCATTCAGGGGAAGACCCATTAAAATTAGTCCGTGCCCCCGTATCACGACCTGCAGCCTTCATCCGGGCTACGATCTAGAATTTATTGCATATGTATTTATTCTCAGCGCACTCGGCGTCTCTGCGGTGGGTGACGTCGTATTACGCTGATGCTAATTCGACCTGTGCGCTACTGGATCCCCGGCTTGCGCCGGAATGACTAGATAGGGGTCGCGCGCACTCCCTAGGGAATGCGGCTGTCGATGGCCAGTTCGATGGGTTCGCCACTCCCCGGCACGACGGGTGCCACCAGCCCCTGCAGATCACCGCTCTGTGGCATGGCTGTACCGGATTTCGAAATCCGCGCACCCACCGCGACTTCCTCGAAATTCGACAGTTTCATGCTGGGCGCCATGGCCGTGGAGTCATCCAGGGTGACCGTCAGCGGCAGATCGCTGACCTGCTTGCGCACAATCGCCAGCGGCATGCGTGGCCCGCTGACCGCGCGGGCAAAGATAAACACCGTGTCTTCAGGGGCGGCACCGGCGGCGACCTGGGGATCCAGGGTGATGCTCACGGTTAAGGCCTTGCCAGCGGGGGTCGCTGGCGCAGCTGGCGTCGCCTCCTGATCGGGCGTGGGCGCCTCGACCACCTCCCCCGGCGCCAGGTTTTCCCTGGCCTGGCGGATCTGCTGGGCGATCACCAGGGCATCTTCACCGCCGGGTGGCAGCTGCTCGGCGGCACGCTGCCAGTAGCGCACGGCATCGGCATAGTCCCCTGTCTGGTTCTTCCAGTGACCGGTCAGCCACAGGGCCTTGACGTTGCCGGGGTCGGTCTCCAGCGCCTTAAGCAGCAAACCGCCCGCCTGGTCGGTGAATTCCCGGCCGTTGGCCATCACCAGGGCATCGGCGTAGTCGGCCAGCAGGCCGGGCTGGTCACCGACCAGGCTGTGGGCCCTGGCGTAGGCCACGGCGGCGTCACCGAAACGCTCCATTGACGTGTAGCTGCGCGCCAGCATCACCCAGCCCTCGGCGTTATCGGGCTCCTGGCGCAGGCGTTCAGCCAGGCGCTCCACCATTTCCTCGAGTGAATGGGCGCCCTGGGCCGGGGCCTTGGCTGGTGCAGTCCCTCCCTGTGCCAGCAGCGGGATAATCTCCTGGGTACCGATGGTCTGATAGAGGCCGACGGTCAGACCCGGGATCAACACGATCAGCACCAGCGCCGCCCAGCGTCCACCACGCACCCCGGCTTCACCGCCAGCAGCCGACGCTGCCGACAGGTCGGCCAGCAGTTCGCGCTCCAGGTCCTGGCGCGCCGCAAGATACTGGGCCTGGTCGAGCCGCCCGCTTTCCAGGTCGGCCTCCAGCTCGGCAAGCTGGGTCTTTATGACTTCGGTATTCACCGTATCCAGATCGGTACCCGACTGCTCGCGGTCGCGCAGGATCCAGGGCAGCGTGAACAACAGCGCCACGATCACCATAATGCCTGCCAGTCCCCAGAATATGGTCATGCCTCGTTATCCTTTCCATCAGCGCCCGGCTTGCCAAGCAGCGCGTCCAGACGCTTGCGTTCCTCGGCGGAGATCTCCGCCGTCGTCACCTGGCGCTGGCGGCGCAGGGCGCGTACCAGCAGGAAGCCGGCAATGGCCAGCAACACAAACGGGCCGAACCAGATGAACCAGGTCTCTGGTTTCAGCGGCGGCTTGTAGAGCACGAAATCGCCGTAGCGCTTGACCAGGAAGTCGATGATCTCCGCATCACTGCGGCCCTCCTGGACCATGTCGTAGACCTCGACCCGCAGGTCGTGGGCCAGTTCCGCATCCGAATCGGCCAGCGACTGGTTCTGGCAGACCAGGCAGCGAATCTCTGCAATCAGGTCCTTGAAATGCAGCGCTTCCGCCTCGGTGGCGAACTTGAAGGCCTCCAGAGTGGACGAGGCCGAGGCCGGCGTCATGCCGAGCAGCAGCCACACAAACAGCAGTGCAGGTAGAAGTCGTTTCATAGTAGATCAGGATTTGAGTTCGGCAATCAGTGGGAGCAGTTTTGTCTGCAGTACCTCGGTGGTCAGCGGCCCGATGTGCTTGTGGCGAATAATACCTTGTGGATCGATGACAAAGGTCTCCGGCGCCCCGTAGACCCCCCAGTCGATACCCACACGGCCGTCTTCGTCAAAGGCATTGGCGACGTAGGGGTCACCCAGCTGTCGCAGCCAGCGCTGGGCATCGGCCCGGTTGTCCTTGTAATTGAGTCCATAGATTGCCACCTGTCCGGTCCGGGCCAGTTGCAGCAGGACATCGTGCTCGGCACGGCAGGAGACACACCAGGTGGCCCAGATATTCAGCACGGCGACCTTGCCCTTGATATCGGTATCGCTGATGGTGGCAGCCGGATCGTCGAGGCGGGTGAGCGAGAAGGCCGGCATGGGCTGGCCCACCAGCGGTGACGGCACCAGTTTCGGATCCAGGCTCAGTCCCCGAAACAGGAAGGCGACCAGTACGGCAAAGATGCCCAGCGGTACCAGGTAGCGCAGGTAACGGGCCATCAGGAGCGTCCCTCGGCGGCCAGGTCGCCCCTGGCCAGGGCGCCGGCACGACGCCGGACGGCCATGCGGTAGCGCTTGTCCGAGGCCGCCAGCAGGCCACCCAGGGCGATGAATATGCCACCCAGCCAGATCCAGCGCACCAGGGGCTTGTAGTAGAGCCGCAGGCTCCAGTCACCGCCACCGAGCGCCTCGCCCAGGGACACGTAGATGTCACGGGTGAACCCGGCATCGATGCCGGCCTCGGTCATGGGTTTGGTCTGTACCAGGTAGGTGCGCTTCTCGGGTTTCAGGACCGCGACCTCGCGTTCGCCCTTGAAGACCCGCACGGTGCCCAGGTCGGATCGGTAGTTGGGGCCGCGGTGGGCCTCGACCCCGTCAAAGCGGAAGGAATGCCCGGCCAGTTCGACGGTCTCGCCCGGCGACATGCGCAGATCCTTCTCGACATCGAACAGGGTGACCACGGTCACCCCGATGATGAAGATCGCGATACCGAAATGCGCCAGCAGCATGCCGTAGTAGCTGCCACTGCCC
>CAMYIX010000042.1 GCA_947258615.1 uncultured Ectothiorhodospiraceae bacterium
CAGCGGTATAGAGATCTCGCTGACAGGCCAGAACCTGCTGGACAGCCGGCACAGCGAATTCCTGCCCGATTTCATCGCAACCCGGCCGACTGAAATCGAGCGCAGCATACACGTCAAGGGCACCTGGGAATTCTGATCATGCCCGGACCAAGGGAACAGGCAAAAGTCAGCCGACCGCAGGGTACAGGCGCAAACCGACGTATGAAACAGCTGGGGCAAGGCCTGCTGTTTACGCTGCTGCTATACATCAACAGCCCGGGACAGGCCGAAGACCGTCAGACCAGTGAGTACAATATCAAGGCGGCTTTCCTCTACAACTTCTCAAGCTTCATCAACTGGCCGGAACAGTCACCGCGGCACAATGATGAATTCGAATTATGCGTGGTAGGCAATGATCCTTTTGGAAAAGCCCTTGATACGATTTCCGGGAAATCGGTGCACGGCTCGCTACTGACAATCAGGCGATTGAGTAGTGCAGAAACAAGTGACACCTGCAAGCTGATCTATATCAGCAAGTCCGAGGCCGGGCGCTACGCGCTACTGCTGAGTCAGATACAGGCAAGGCCGGTACTTACCGTCAGCGACATAGAAGAATTTGCCGTGAATGGCGGCATCATTCGCTTCAAACTCGTTGGCAACAAGATACGGTTTGAGATCAATGTGGATGCAGCGGAACGCGCCGGGCTGAAGGTCAGCTCGAGACTGCTGTCACTTGCCACCATCGTTAGGGAAGACAGGCTGACGGCACGATGAATATAATCCGTCACATATCGATACGCCGCAAGATCACGCTGATTATCATGCTCGTCAGCATGGTGTCGCTGTGTCTCGCCCTGGCCGCATTCATCGTCGCCGAGCGGTCCAGTGCGCACCAGTTTGCAGCCAAAAATCTGAAAACCATGGCCGAGGTCATCGCAGCGAACAGCAAGGCGGCGATTATATTCAGAGACAATATCGCAGCAGAAGAAACAATCGAGTTCCTGCACTACCAGGAACATATCCTGGCCGCAGCCATTTATGACGCGGAACACGAGCTGTTCGCGGCCTACACCAAGCCGGGAGTCGAAGCCGGGGTACCGACGCCGCATTCAGACCATGACAACGTCCTGTTCTGGGATAACTACGTTGAGCTTGTTAACAGCATCAGCCACGAGGGCCAACTCATAGGTCACGTCTACCTGAGATCTGATTTCAGGCTTATTCAGGACCACCTGTCATGGTTTGCAATCATTGCCCTGCTGGTATTTTTCTGCTCATTACTGATTTCCTTTTTGTTGAGCGAAAGACTGCAGCAGATAATCACTGCCCCCCTGCTAAGCCTGTCGGAAATCGCCAGGAAGATCACGACAGAAAAGAACTACGCTTTGCGACTCCAGAGCGACAGCAGGGATGAGGTTGGCAATCTGATATCCGACTTCAACGAGATGCTTGACCAGATACAACTGCGTGACAATGAACTCGAATTACACCGATCATCACTGGAAGACCTGGTTACCAAGCGGACGTCCGATCTTGAACTGGCAAACAGGGAACTGGAAGCCGCCAAGCTGGAGGCCGAGGAAATTGCGGAAAGGATGGAATACCACGCGCATCACGATGCCCTGACCGGACTGCCCAACCGTCACTTGCTGATTGACAGGATAAGCATCGCCCTTTCCCATGCCCACCGGGAGAATATACTTGCGGGCGTGTTGTACCTTGATCTTGATCGCTTCAAGCTTATCAACGACTCGCTGGGACATGCCATTGGCGACCAGCTGCTGCGGGTCGTGGCCCAGCGCCTGAATGGCTGCATCCGTGAGGACGACACCGTCGCACGCCTCGGCGGTGACGAGTTCATGGTACTCCTGCCGTCAATCGAGAAGACCTCGGACGCCGGTTATATCGGCAAACGGATAATCGACGCCCTGAGCGAGCCCGTCATCTGCGATGGCTATGAACTGAATATAACCACCAGTATCGGGGTCAGCATCTACCCTTACGACGGCAAGGAAACGGATGCACTCATCAAGAGCGCCGATGTCAGCATGTACCGTGCCAAGAGCCTGGGTCGTAACAGGCTCGTGTACTACACCGCCGAGATGAACGAGGAGTCACGCAAGCGCCTGACACTTGAAACCGACCTGAGAAAAGCACTGGAAAAACAGGAACTCGCGCTCCTCTACCAGCCCATCGTGGACACCAGGAAGAATATGGTCCTTGGCGCAGAGGCCCTGATTCTCTGGAATCATCCGACTATGGGCGTCATTCCTCCAGCAGAATTCATTCCTATTGCCGAGGACACCGGACTCATCATACCCATTGGCGAATGGGTGATCAGGACCGCCTTCGAAAGGCTCAGGTGCTGGAATGATGCTGGACACCTGAACATGCGGCTAGCCGTCAACCTGTCGCCCACGCAGCTGTCCCGTCCAGGGCTGGTCAGCATTGTCGAACATGCGATCAGTGAATTTCAGGTCAACCCCTACAAGCTCGACTTCGAAATCACCGAAAATGTCGCCACGCAGAACCTGGAAAGTGCAACAGTGACTCTGAAAAATCTCAAAAAACTGGGGATCTCGATCTCGCTGGACGACTTCGGCATCGGTTATTCCTCACTCAGTCACCTGCATGTCCTGCCAATCGACACCATCAAGATCGGCCAGTCGTTTGTCAGGAACATCCCCGACAGCCTTGGAGATATGTCAGTTGCACAGGCCATCATTGCCATGGCAAATAGCATGGACCTGTCACTTATCGCGGAAGGTGTCGAGAATATCAAACAGATGAACTTCTTCAGGCAACAAGGCATCCACGTCATTCAGGGACACCTGTTCAGCGAGCCGGTACCGGAGGAGGAAATCCTGGAAATGCTCGAGAGCCGCACCACCCTGACGCCACTGAACGTCGTCAAGTAGCCGGCCGGCGCTACTCGAAGATCTGCTGTTTTACCGCCTTGCCGGGCGCCGCCGGCAAGGCAATCTCCTGCAACCTGTCGGGCCGGGCGACCAGGCCCGGCAGCACCGGGCTGTAGCGAAACACGGGATATGCCACGGCATCGAAGCCTGCTGGCGGGGGCGGCCTGACATAATGACGGTTGCGATGCTTGTTGCTGCCGGCACCCGCTCCGACCGAGAAGCAGAAGAAGGCCTGCACGATTGACGGCCATATCAGGGCAACTATAACCAGCAATGCTGTTGACCGCTTGTTCGCCTTCAGATTCATGCCCGGGTCTACATCAGCCTGTAGGGTTCCTCGTCACCGAGGTTGAGTAACTGGCCCACAATATCCAGGGCCTCACTGGTAAAGGCATCCAGGTCATGCCAGGCACTTGACGAGTTGATCACCTCGGCGCCATCCTGCATGACAATACGCATATTATAGTCACCACCTCCCTGCCCCGCCGGCTGGTCGCGCTCGGCGGTGATGTAGATGCCCGGCTCCGGATCGGTACCCCTGATAACCGCCATGATATAGCGATAGTTTTTATCGTCATTGCTCTCGATGTCCCCGAGGATGACCATGCTGAATTCACCGTATTTATAGCGTCTCCTGGGTACCGCGGTAACGATTCCTGGCTTGTTCATGGCTGCCGCACCTTGCACTTGTTGAGAGTACATATGATGATTACCCAATAACCGACGAGGTGCAATCCGGCCGCCCGTAATCCACACGCCGGACCGGTACTATTAACTGGATGCAAACCGGAAGTTGCCGTCATGAGTGAACTTATCTGCCCCTTCAGCTCCACGCTGGTGCAGGAGGACTTTGCCTGCCCCAATGCCAAGCCGATCGTGCGCCGGGGTGGCGCGGAGATCGCCTGCACAGCGGGACAGTCGCATGGACGCTGCAGGCAGCTTTTCCAGAGGATGAAGGATGTTGCACTGCCGGAATTCGGCGTGGAGGATGATTTGCTGATGATGCCGCACAGCGTGCTGGTCAAGATTCAGTATGGCGGCCTGCTCGGCCTGCAGGGCATGCTGGGAACTCCCACCGCCCCCGGATCGGTTGTCGGTGATATCGACAGGCTGATTGCTACCGCGGTCGGGAGATTTGGCTCCGTTGACGCCATCCCCTGCGAAGATCTCGGTGACGCTATCGTCAACTACAAGCTGCCCGGTCGTCGCAAGCGCAAGCAGTCATAACACGCTTTGCTTCGACTCGCGACGCCTGGCAACAAATTACCGGGGGCGGTGTGGCTTATCGCGCCCGCAGGGCGCTCTTACAGGTGCTGCTTATTGTCGTGGCCCGGTCGGTGCGTGGAACGCACCCTGCGCCCCTGACACAGCTTCAATCCTTGCGCTCAGACTCCCGCCAGGCAAATGAACAGTCGAGATGGGTGCGCACGGAAATCAGCCCGCTCAGGCCATCCTCGATCATGATATCGACGGGGCGACGTCGCCTGAGCCGCTTGCAGGGCTGCTTCAGCCACAGCATGCCGATACTGGCATTGCGCGGAAAGGTGGTGCGCAGGGCATCGGCAATCCCCAGCAGGTGCTCGACCCGTTTCAGCACCTCAGGATCGTCCGGCAGCGGTGTGTCCTCGTGATAACGCCGCAACATCCGGCTGGGTGTTCCATCCGGCAGGGCCAGCACGTTCACCTGGTCAGAGGGCTTGATACCCCAGTCATCCAGCATGTTGACCACCATGCGCCCCAGATCTACCCGGTCTTCCTGCGTCAGTCCCGACATGAGTTAAACACCGTTATTTCGCCAATCAGAATCGATTGCTGCAGGTATTCTAGCATGGCGGTTTGGGTGATATTCGCAAAATTCCCCGGCGGCATGCCGCTACCCTTCCTAAAACCCCTTATAATTCCAGCTTATTCATCACGACAACAACCATGTCCTCACTGACCCTGCTGTTCTGTATTGTTATCCTGATCTGGTTCTGGCAGGCAGGCCTGAAGTGCAGGGATATCGCCGTCCGCACCGCACGCAACTCATGCACACACCAGGAACTCCAGTTTCTCGACGCTACGGTTTCACTGAAGAACATCAGGCCCTACTACAGGAATATCGATGATCTCGGCCTCAGCCGTACCTATGTCTTCGATTACAGCAGTAACGGGATCTCGCGCCAGACCGGGTGTGTCGTACTCCACAATACCCGCGTCACCAGCGTCATTTTCGAAGAAAGCCACGATGAGCGACACTAGCCGGCGCCTTAAAACGGAACTCGGGCGTGACTATCGCCATGCCGAACCTCCCGCTTCGGACTACGCGCACATCCGGTTTACGGGTATGTTCCAGGGAAATGAAGTGATATGGGATGCCGTAATTGTCACCCTCGCCCGTGAATACCGTGAACGGTATCCGGCAGGGCAACAGGTCACCGCGGAAATCTCGCTGCCCCAGTTCATCGAGGTGGGTGCAATGACAGACGGCATGCGCAAACTCAAAGTGGGTCTGAATGTGCCCCGCATCGATACGGCAACACTGCGCAAAACCATTATCATGATCAGGAATTTCAAGCGACTACATGCCGGCCGGCATGAATACGAACCGGCTTGGAAACCGGCATAACGGCATTGTTATAATGCCGGAATCATCACGGGTATCACCCACTACATCAACGGACCAACACCATGCCCTACTATATATACAAGATCACCCCCGGCGAGACGGCAACCGCCAAGTCCCTCGAACTGGTCAGGGAATACGAAAAATACCAGGCCGCCAAGAAGGACGTGAGGACGATGCGGTCCGAACAAGCTGCAGACAGCGATCATCAGTACAAGATCATCTTTGCAGACAACCAGGCAGAAGCCGAGGAACGGCTGCTGGAGCACCGCGAGGAGACCATTGTAAAGGAATGGGAAAAGTAATCCCGTTCAACTGCCACGACACCATTGCGTGATCACTGTTTAGCCATGGAAGAGCTGGAATACAAGGCCACCTACCATGCCATCAATGAACGGCGCTGCGTGTTCGAGAAGGCCATCAATGCACGTCGCTGCGCCTGCAAACAGTCTGCGCGCTTTTGCCTGGCAGACCGTGAGGGCGTTGCCTGCAAATCGGAAGCCGGCAATGAAATGTGTACCAGGCTGCTCGATACCCTGCGCCGCAATGCGCGATTCTCCCTGCACCTCACACATGCCGACGGGCCCCTGCCGCATGCCAAGGAAATCCGCGTACAGGTTGGCGGGCTGCTGGGACTGCAGCAGCTGATAGATCCTGACAGCGGCCCCCACCACAGGGTAGACAACATCTATTCACTGACCAAGGCGGCATTTGCCCGTTATGAACACCTGCAGGGTCTTCCCCTGGACCAGATCATGCAGGCCATCGTCAGCTTCCAGGGCCGCAGGAAATCCAGCCGTCCCCTCAAACCCTCTTCCTGAGAAACCGGTCACAGACCCCGACTGGATTTGGCGTTTCCATAGAGATATATGGATTCCCGGGGTGCCTGATGCAAAGAATAATTCCGCTCGCCGCCTTACTCGTCATGCTGGCCGCGCCCCTGTGTGCAGCCGAACCCGGCCCTGACACGGGTCACGTCCAGCGCGCGAGTTTTTCCAGTGCGATCCTTGATCGCGAGCCCGGAGACAACCTGACCGAACTGATCGGGAATACCGAGCAGGTCTACTTCTTTACCGAGCTCAGAAACCTGACCGGTCAGGTCGTGGTACACAGCTGGGAATACCGGGGCGAGACTGTGGCCGAGGTGCGTTTCAATGTATCCGGTCCACGCTGGCGGGTCTGGTCCAGCAAGACGCTGGATCCCGAGATGCCCGGCCCCTGGACGGTGCTGGTGCTGGATGCCTCTGGCGAGGTACTGACCGAGAAGACCCTTGACTATAACCCCCGAGATCCGGCCCTCTGACCGGCAGGGTCCACGCCACTCAATCCGCCCAGCGTATCTCCCGGGCCGTGATACTGCCGATGACGGTATCATGCAGTGACTCGGGCATGACCGAGCGGGAATCGGACTCGGGTATCCTGCCACCCATGATCTCTGCCACTGACTGCGGGTAAAGGGGCCTGCGGTCAGGTTCGGCATAACCGGCAGGATAGGCAGGCTGATTGCTGTTCAGGTTGTACTTGTCCGTCGCTCCCAGTGTGTGCAGCAGTTCATGGGTAATCACCACGTTCGTCCTTTGCGCATAGGCCCGGCTGGCAAAGGCATTGACGACGCCCACCAGTCCCTTCTGCAGGCCCAGTGAATGGGCCAAATGACTGCGCCATCGGTCATCGTAGAATTTGACAAAAATACGGATATCCGCGGGCGGGCCGTCATAGCGCCAACCGGTACGCATAACCCAGTAACGCAGCTGCAGGCTCCACAGCGCAACCGAGAATATATTTCGACCGGCCGGCGGCAGGGGTGGAATCTCATGAATCTGGGGTCCCAGCCTGATATCCACCAGTCCCTTCCCCGGCAGTCCGTAGCGGCCGGCCTCGCGGGTAATGTAATCGCGGATCGGCTGGAAGCTGTCGTCAGTCAGATTCCCGATATAAGCGGACGTGCTGCTGCGGCTATCCCCGTTGATGGGATAAATCACTACCCACAGTGGATCATTCCAGTCCGTTGTGCGCGCCTTTGCCAGCCAGGCGTCTACGGCCACGACCAGCAGGATGAACAGCAGCGCAAGGATCCTGAGCTGCCGAAAGAGCCGGCGGGACACCATTAGTCAGAATGCCAGGGACTGATGCCGGCTTCAGGGAAGGCCCACGTTAATGGAATCGCGCACCACGGGAGACAGTGTCTGGATATCGGCACCATTCATCTTCGAATAGCGGCGCACCTGGAAATAGACCACCTTTCGACCAAGCCCCGGACTGAGTTCAAACGCGGGCTCGGGCAGGTACGACTGCCAGCGGGCACCGTTGAAATCCGGGTCCTCGCTGGCCCGGTAATCTGTGGGATTTCCATCCAGTTCGTGGTTCAGAAACACATAGCGGCTGGCAGTCTTCGCCACCCCGCCGTTGATCTTGAGGTGCCTCACCTGCAAGGCGGAAGACCCGCCAGCGGAATCGTAGGCGTCCGGTTCGCATTTCGGGCCACCACCGCCGGTGGGCAGGGACACCACGAGGAGTCGTTCGATATGGGAGGTGACCAGTGATTCCTGTTGACCCAGGTAGCCCGGCTTCGACGCGATGACCGTCAGCGGCGCACGCGGTAGATCCCGAAAAACCGCATAGCCGTCATGATCGCTGCGGACCGCGCCAAACTGCGTGGGATTGGCCGGTGTACCCACACACACGGCAACCCCCGTCAGTGGTGCCTGCCCGCCCCGTTCGAACACCCGCACCCTCAGGTCAGCGGCAGAGACCGGCGCTGCCAGGACAACGGACAGGAACAGCGCTGCCAGTATCAGCAAAACACTGCCACCCCTGAGGCCGGCACCAGGATGCTGCCGAGGCAATACCAGAGTGGAGCGGGAGTTACCCATCATGTCTTCCCCTGCTTTCCGGCTGGCAAAACAGTCCGGATTCTTGTATTAACCACTCTAAACAAGTTCCGGATCAGGCGTCAATGTTTTGATCCTTTTCGAATGCCTGCAGACAGGCCTGCAGGGCCGCCTCCTCGATGGGGAATGCCAGCGCCGCGGCCACTGGCAGACGGGCACGAAGTTTTTCAAACTGGGGCTGGTATTCCCTGTCGTAGAACACGACCACCCGGACATCCGCCAGGCGCTGCACCACGGCCATCAAGGATTCCAGGCTGCTGGTACGGTCACGGAAGTCAGACTGGAAATTGAATTCCGCCACAATGACGGCGGGTCGTTTCTTCTTGAGGAAACCGATGGCCTTGCGCATGGAATGCACAACGGCCACCTCATAACCCAGGGCAGCATACAGGGGCGCGAAATTCGGATACCCCCCGAGTTCCACTATAGATAACAGCAGTCTTCTCGCCGGTTCACCCATCTGCACAATCATACCGACCGAAGCGGCGCGAGGCGGCCTCGATCACCCGCATCCCGGTCACCGGATAGTGGTTTCCAGACCAGCCCCTGCCACAAACGGCCCGCAGACGACCACGAAATCCCATATATGCTATTGATAAATATATACTAATAATCTATTTCTAAGAATTTCACTAATTCATTAAATTAGGGCTTGCTAATTTAAGAGATTGCTAATATTATAGTCCCCGTCATTGCAAAGACTTCTAAACCACTTTATTCAACTTAAATATAA
>CAMYIX010000043.1 GCA_947258615.1 uncultured Ectothiorhodospiraceae bacterium
GAGGCCGGTTACATGCTGGACCGCCACTATCAGCCAGACAATCGCTATTACTCGTTGCTGCTGGCCCGGCCCGCGTCAGCGCAAAACGCAAGGTGAGGCGTTAGTTGTAAAAGCAGTCCCCTGACCGCGATACCACACACCAATGTTAGCGCCGGAGGTTGGCGATCCTGCAGCGGTTCAATCAGGTATTTTGGGGTCTTCCCCTGATTGAGTGGGTAACCCATCAATTCAGACGAGACGCATGCCTTCTGATGGCGAGGTTGTTGGCCGAATGAATTCGGCCCTACAACGGTAATCTACCCACTCGATCCGGGGAAGAGCCGTTTTTTGTAGGAGCGGTCCCCTGACCGCGATACCATGCTGAATGCTGCGGGCCCGGGGCTCGGCCTCAGCTGCATTGGTCAGAGCAGCAGGAACTCCAGCAGGGCCTTCTGGGCGTGCAGGCGGTTCTCCGCCTCGTCCCAGACCACGCTCTGCGGGCCGTCGATGACATCCGCTGCGACCTCTTCGCCGCGGTGTGCCGGCAGGCAGTGCATGAACAAGGCCTGCGGGTCTGCGGCCGCCATGATGTCGGCATTGACCTGGTAATCGGCAAAGGCCCTGGCGCGTTTGGCCTGTTCTTCCTCCTGGCCCATGCTGGCCCAGACATCGGTCACTACCAGGTCGGCGCCGCGTGCCGCATCAACGGGGTTGTTCGTCAGCCTGACATGATCCCCGGCATCCGCCAGTAGCCCGGCATCCGGGAGGTAGCCCTCGGGTGCGGCAATCCGCAGTTCGAAGCCGAAGCGGCGTGCGGCGTTCATGTAGGAATGACACATGTTGTTGCCGTCACCGATCCAGGCCACGGCCTTGCCCCGGATGTCACCGCGGCGCTCGAAATAGGTCTGGATATCGGCCAGCAGCTGGCAGGGGTGGTACATGTCAGTGAGCGCGTTGATCACGGGCACCTGGGAGTATTCGGTGAAGCGCTCGATCTTTTCATGCTCGTAGGTCCTGATCATGATGATGTCCGCCATGCGCGAGAGCACCCGGGCCGTGTCCTCGATGGGTTCGCCGCGACCCAGCTGGGTATCGCGCGGCGAAAGGAAGATGGCGTGACCGCCAAGCTGCGCCATGCCGGCCTCGAATGACATGCGGGTCCGGGTGGAGGATTTCTCGAACACCATGGCCAGGATGCGGCCCTTGAGTGATTCATGCAGCTTGCCGGAGGCATGGATCGCCTTCAGTTCGGCGGCACGTGCGATCAGCCCCCGGAGTTCGTCCGTTGACAGGTCCAGCAGGGTGAGAAAATGCCTGGTCATGATTGCGCTATCCCCTGAGGAAATCCCGGACCAGGTCACTGACCTTGTCCACGATCATTGCCGCCTGCTTCTCGCTGGTGATCAGCGGTGGCAGCAGACGCAGCACGCGTTCCGCCGTCACATTGATCAACAGGCCGCGATTCATTGCCGTCTGCACCAGCTCGCCGCAGGGGCGGTCGAGTTCGATGCCGATCATCAGGCCGCTGCCGCGGACCTCCCTGACGCCGTCGAGCCCGGAGAGTTGTTCGGTAAATCCCGCGAGCAGTTGCGCGCCAAGACCGGCGGCATGCGCGACCAGCTGCTCAGCCTCGATGACATCCAGTACCGCCATGGCGGCACGCGAGGCCAGCGGGTTGCCGCCAAAGGTGGTGCCGTGGCTACCGGGTTGCAGCAGTTCCGCGGCGTTTCCGCGGGCCAGGCAGGCCCCGATGGGCACGCCGTTGCCCAGTGCCTTGGCGACGGTGACGACATCCGGCAGCAGCTTCTCGTGCTGGTAGGCAAACCACTGGCCGGTGCGGCCAATCCCGGTCTGGATTTCATCGAGCATCATCAGCCAGTTGCGCTGATCGCAGATTTCGCGGATGCCTTTCAGATACCCCGGGTCCGGCACATTGATCCCGCCTTCACCCTGGACGGGTTCCACCAGGATGGCCGCCACGGCGTTGCTGTTCCCGGCCACGGTACGGATCGCGTCCAGGTCGTTGTAGGGAACCCGGATGAAGCCCTGCACCAGCGGCTCGAACCCGGCCTGGACGCGGCGGTTGCCGGTGGCCGTCAGGGTTGCCAGGGTGCGGCCGTGGAAACTGTTATCCATGACAATGATGGCCGGGGATTCGATGTCCCTGCCGTGTCCGTGAAGCCGTGCGATCTTGATGGCCGCTTCGTTGGCCTCGGCGCCCGAGTTGCAGAAAAACACCCGTTGCATGGCCGACAACAGGCTCAGGCGTTCCGCCAGTTCTGCCTGCAGCGGGATGCCGTAGAGGTTGGAGGTATGGAGCAGACGGCCGGCCTGTGTCGAGATGGCCTCGGCTACGGCCGGATGTGCATGTCCCAGTCCGCACACCGCGATGCCGCTGAGTGCGTCCAGGTACTGCCTGCCCTCGGTGTCCCACAACCAGACACCCTCGCCGCGTTCAAACTGCACCGGTAGTCGGGCATAGGTCGACATGAGATGATCTTTCATATTTTCCAAAGTCCAAAAAGAAAAGGCAGTCCCTCACAGACTGCCATCCTCGAATTAACACTGATTTTATAGCCTGAATCGCCTACTGGCAAACGTCCTGAAAAGCGCAAACCCGGCATTATGCCGGGTTTGCGTGCCCTGTTACGGCGTGTTCAGACCGGTGTCGTGCTGTTGTTCTCCGGGTCTAGAACGGCAGACCGTGCGCGTGTCCGGTCATGCACATCAGCATGGGGATGGACAGCAGGGTGTTGGTGCGCGAGGCCATCAGGGCGACCTTTTTCGCCGAGGCGATCTGCTCTGCACTGGCTTCGACCATGCCCAGTATCTTTTTCTGGTTAGGCCAGATCAGCACCCACACATTGAACAGCATGATGGTGCCCAGCCAGGCACCAATACCGATCACGGCGGCACCGGACTGCAGGGTGAAGGCGTTCACGATACCGATACCCATGGTCTCGAGTGCGGCCGCACCGGTCAGCCAGGTGGCAACAGCGGACCAACGAAACCACAACAGGGCACGCGGCGCCACGTACTTGTTGATAGCGGCCGGTCCGGGGCCACCCTCGTCACCCAGCGCCTCACCCACGGCCGGGACCTGAACGAAGTTGAAGTAATACAGCAGGCCGATCCAGGTGATGCCGACCAGGACATGGGCCCATACTTCGAGTTCCCAGAGGTTGATGCCGCTTGTGCCGAGGACGAGTACGATGATAATCGACAGCACAAAACCGGAAATGATTGTGCCCAGTATCGAGGTTAACGGGTTCATGTTTGCAGGCTCCTTTTGAGCGGTAGCGTTTGTTCTTGAAAAGGGTTCAATAAAAGCTGACTAAATTAGTCGGGATTGGAAGGATAAGGCAGGGCCATGCATAATGCAATACGCAAACCGTCTGAATCTTCTTGTAAAAGCATTGACTTACAGGTGCACGACCCATTCCCGTGACAGTGCCCAATCGGCCAGTGAAAATGGATGCAATTGAACTCAGCGTATATTCCAGCCGCTTGGCGGCCACCTGTGACGAAATGGGGGCGGTGCTGCGGCGCGCGGCGTTCTCGACCAATATCAAGGACCGGCTGGATTATTCCTGCGCCGTGTTCGATCCACGGGGACGCCTGTGTGCCCAGGCGGCACATATCCCGGTCCACCTCGGCAGCATGGCCTATGCCATGCAGGACCTGGTTGCGTGTATGCAGTGGGCGCCGGGCGACATGGTGGTCGTCAACGACCCCTACCTGGGTGGCACCCATCTGCCCGATGTGACCCTGATCGCCCCGGTTTACCTGCAGAAAAGGCTCATCGGCTTTGTGGCCAACCGCGCCCACCATGCCGATATCGGCGCGCACAGCCCGGGATCGATGCCGGTGTCGCGTTCCCTCACGGAAGAGGGCCTGATCATCTCGCCCCGGCACCTGCTGCGCGGGGACCGGGTGGAGATCGCTTGCCTGGAAACGATCACCAC
Source organism: uncultured Ectothiorhodospiraceae bacterium (assembly GCA_947258615.1). Lineage (GTDB taxonomy): Bacteria > Pseudomonadota > Gammaproteobacteria > UBA9214 > UBA9214 > CAMYJZ01. Next base: position 3,945 of record CAMYIX010000043.1, read on the forward strand.
GGCCACCGCCAATCCCGTGCAGATGGACGGTGACATGGCCGCACAGATCAGCGCCAACCGCACCGGTGTACAGCGTCTGCTGCAGCTGGCCGGGTCCATGGGGACGGACCGCTACCTGGTCGGGCTGGATGCGGTGAATGATTACGCAGGACGGCTGGCCGCGCAGGCGCTGGGTCGCATTCCGGACGGCCATTACGAATTCGAGGACGTGATGGAGGATGACGGTGCGGGCGGCGTCGACATCCGGATTGCGGTAAGCATCCGCGTTAAACAGGGCCGGGTCGATGTCGACTTCACCGGGACCGCCGCACAGGTACAGGGCAATATCAACTGTCCGCTCTCGGTTGCGGCGGCGGGCGTGTATTATGTGTTCCGCTGTCTCATGCCGGAACATACCCCGGCCTGTGCCGGCAGTTTTCGTTGCATCAGCCTGACGGCACCGGAAGGCTGCCTGCTCAATGCGCGGCGACCGGCGGCTGTAGCGGCCGGTAACGTGGAGACCAGCAGCCGGGTGGTGGACGTGGTGATGGGCGCACTGGCCCAGGCGATCCCGGACCGGGTCCCGGCGGCCAGCCAGGGCACGATGAACAACCTGGCCATGGGTTCCCGTGACGGGGGGCGTGCCTGGGATTACTACGAGACCCTGGGCGGGGGCATGGGTGCCGGCGGTCTGCATGACGGCCTGAGCGCAATCCAGTCACATATGACGAACACGCTCAACACGCCGATCGAGGTGCTGGAGATGAATTTTCCGCTGCGCCTGCAGCGCTACCAGTTACGTGACGGTTCCGGTGGCGATGGCAGGCACCGGGGCGGGGACGGCCTGCTGCGCGAGTACGAGTTTCTCGAGCCGGCCACGGTCACCCTGCTGACAGAGCGACGTCGCACCGGTCCCTGGGGGCTGGCGGGCGGCGAGGACGGCGCCAGCGGTGAAAACTGGCGCGGCAATCAACGTCTGCCCGCCAAGACCAGCTTCCGGATAGGGGCCGGGGAGCGCCTGACGCTGTGCACGCCCGGTGGTGGTGGCTGGGGTGAAGCAGGATAGGATTAAGATACGCAATGAGTAAGAACAAGGTGGTTATAGATTCTCACTCTCTCCCGGATAATACTGATCATGATGTCAGCTAACTCCTCCATGACAGGTAGAATTTTTTTCCAGAAGGATTAGAGACATGAAAGTCACCAGCGATGCAAAAAGAACAATTTCTTCTCCCTTCGGGACGCCTGCAGGGATGCAGGTGGTAGAGCAAAGCGTGGAGCATTTGCCGAGAAGGCCGGGATGAGGGGATATAAAATCAGACAGATAACATTATTCTATCCACCCTCCCGATGGGCGAGGGGGTTTATGGGGCATCAGTTGACAGGGGCTATGAAGATATCCGGTTATAGCGTGGTGGTGTTACTGCTTGCCGGTCTGCTGCAGGGCTGCGGTTCGCTGATCGTCGGGGGCGCCTCGCCAGGCGGCGGCAGCTACAGCGGCGCCCAGACCAGTACCGATGCGGCCATTACCTCCCGGGTCAACACCCGCCTTGTGAAGGACAGCCAGGTCAGGGCGCTGGATATCCGGGTCAGTACCTACAACGGCGTGGTAAGCCTGTACGGCTCGGTCGACAGCGCCGCGGTCGCGGCCCGCGCGGTTGAACTGGCACGCACCACCAGCGGGGTCAGGCGCGTGATTTCCAGGCTGTCGGTCGCGCCCTGACAGCCTCACTGTTTCATTTTTATGGACCGGTAATTTATGTGCGGCCTCTGCGGTGAATTGCGTTTTGACGGTTCGCGTCCGGACCGGCAGACCCTGTTGAAGATGATGTCCCGGCTGGAACGCCGCGGGCCGGATGCCGCGGGCGACTACGCCGATGGCCCGGTGGCACTGGGGCACCGGCGGCTGTCGATCATCGACCTCTCCGACCGCTCCAACCAGCCCCTGGTCGACCGGGACCTGGGGCTGGTGCTGGTGTTCAACGGTACCATCTACAACTATCCGGAACTCAGGGACCGGCTGCGCGCGAAGGGCTACCGGTTTTTCACCAGCGGTGACAGCGAGGTGATCCTGAAGGCCTATGCCGAGTGGGGCGTGGACTGCCCGCAGCATCTGCATGGCATGTTTGCCTTTGCGATCTGGGATGTCCGCAAGCAGGGCCTGTTTCTTGCCCGTGACCGCTTCGGCATCAAGCCCTTGTATTACAGCATCACCCCGCGCGGTCTGCGTTTTGCCTCGACCAGCAGTGCGCTGCTGCAGGCCGGCGATGTCGACACCGACATCGATCCCGTGGCCCTGCATCACCACCTCAGTCTGCACGCCGTGGTGCCGGCACCGCGCACCCTGCTGCGCGGGCTACGCAAACTGGCACCGGGGCACAGTCTCAGCTTTCAGCAGGACGGCCGCAAGCAACTGCGGCGCTACTGGCAGCTGGATACGCAGCCGCGCTCCCCGGAACTGAGCGAGTGGGAGTGGATCGAGGCGATCCACGAGGCACTCAAAAAGGCGGTCGAGCGGCGCCGTACCATTGCCGACGTGCCGGTCGGTATCCTGCTGTCGGGGGGGCTGGATTCCAGCATGCTGGTCGCCCTGCTGGCAGAGGTGGGTGGCGGGGAGCTGTTTACCTTTTCCGTGGGCTTCGAGGACCAGCCGGAAGAACGCGGGCACGAATTCGAATACTCGGACCTGGTGGCGGACCTCTACCAGACCAAACACCAGCGCTTCTCGATTCCCAACGATGAGGTGCTGGCGCGCCTGCCTGAAGCGGTCGAGCACATGTCCGAGCCCATGGTCGGGCAGGATGCCGTGGCCTTCTACCTGCTGGGTGAACGCGTCTCCCGGGAGGTCAAGGTGGTGCAGAGCGGACAGGGTGCCGATGAGGTATTCGCCGGCTATTTCTGGTACGAGCAGATGCAGGCGGCGCGGGGCAGCGACCTGGAACGTTTCCGGCCGCGCTATTTCGACCGCAGCCACGAGGAACTGCTGGAGACGATCGATGCCCGCCATCAGGGCATCGACTACACCTCGCCACGGGTCGAACAGGGGCTGAGACGCAGCGCGGCCGGGCGCTTCCTGAACCGGGTACTGGCCTTTGACGTCACCACCCTGATCGTGGATGACCCGGTCAAGCGGGTCGACAACATGACCATGGCGTGGGGGCTGGAGGCGCGCGTACCGTTTCTCGATCACGAACTGGTCGAGCTTGCCATTCGCATGCCGCCCGAGATCAAGCTCAAGTCGGGTGGCAAGCACCCGCTCAAGGTGATTTCACGCGGTCTGCTGCCGGATCAGGTGATCGACCGTCCCAAGGGCTACTTCCCGGTACCCGCCTTGAAATACGTGCGCGGCGAGGTGCTGGAATTCGTGCGCGAGGTGCTGTGCGCCCGGGCCTGCAGGGAGCGCGGGCTGTTCCGGCTTGAATACGTCGACACATTGCTGGACAGTCCCGAGCAGCACCATACGCCGATCCTGGGCAACAAGCTCTGGCACCTGGCCCTGCTGGAGTTCTGGCTGCAGCGCAACGTGGATGCTATATCCCTGTGATTAGTGTCTTTTAGCGGAGACCCGACCCAAGTAGAATTTTTATATACCTTGAGACGCTTGTTGACCGCCGGGAGTCCGGACAAGCGGGGAAAAGCAGATGTATCCGTTATTGAAATTATGGAACGCATCGACAAGGCGGTAAAAGACAACCCCGTCATCATCTTCATGAAGGGTTCTCCCCAGATACCGCAGTGCGGTTATTCCAGTCGTGCAGCACAGGCGCTGATGGCCTGCGGCGAGGAGTTCGCGCATGTCAACGTGCTGGCCGATCCGGAGGTGTTCGAGAATCTGCCGCGTTACGCCAACTGGCCGACCTTCCCGCAGATCTATATCAACGGTGAACTGATCGGGGGTTGCGATATCACCCTCGAACTCTACCAGAAGGGCGAATTGCAGAAGATGGTCAAGGACGCAAAGGCCGGGGACGCTGCCTGAAATGGCTTGCCGGAGGGGCGGGGTGCGGGCAGCGCATTCCGCCCCGGCAAAAAACAATCCTGTGAAGGCGTGATTAATCCGTCATTGCGACGAAGCAGTCTTTAAGGAAACTCTGATTAATCCGTCATTGCGAGGAACAAAGTGACGAAGCAATCTCCAAACGATTGATTATGAATCCTGAGATTGCCGCGCTGGCCGTTCCCGGCTTGGCCCAGGCCAGCCTCTCGACCGGTTCCCGGTCTCACCTTCTCCTGCCTCCCACGGCACTTGTACATGGCCCAGGCCAGCTTTCCAGGATGTCCACCATCAGCTTCTGACCCTTTTCGGTCATATTCTCGGTCAGCTTGTCGGCATCACGTTCGCCTTCCACCAGGGGGCGAATGCGGCCTGCCAGGATACCCATGTCACCGCCGGCTGCCAGCATCTGCTTGGCCATGTTGGCGATGATCTGCAGTGCCTGGGCATTGCCCGTGCGCGAGGCATGCACCAGGCCGGCGATTCCGGGTGCGGCCATACTGGAATCGAAGTCGGCTTGCAGGTCGGGTAGCGTGCTCGGGTCCTGCAGGCCGCGCAGGATGGATTCGACAATCACCCGGTCCTCGTCATCGAGTCCCAGCAGGTGGCTCTCCTCGCGTTTGCCGGACATGATGTCGCGGATGGCCATAACCAGCAGCTTCCAGTCATTTTGTTCGGCCTGTTGCAGGACCTGTTCCAGGTCGGGTACCGAGCCGGGATTGTTGCAGTGCATCACCACGCGGTGTATCAGTCCGGCATGGGATTGGAGTATCTGCTCGTCATGTTCGGGCATGTTGCTCATCGTGAATTGGCCTCGTCATAGTCGGTTTCAGCTGGCAATGGTGTCATAACACCGCCACTGTATTCATGCCAGCGGTTGATGATGGTGCAGAACAGGTCGGCGGTCCGTTCCGTGTCGTATACCGCGGAGTGTGCCTGGTCGCTGTCCCACTCGATACCCGCGGCCCGGGCGGCCCGCGCGAGCACGGTCTGGCCATAGGCCAGCCCGGCCAGCGTCACGGTGTCGAAGGTGCTGAACGGATGAAAGGGGTTGCGCTTGATCCCGGTGCGGTTCACCGCTGCGTTCAGGAAGCCTAGATCGAAGGCAGAGTTGTGGCCCACCAGGATGGCCCGGTTGCAGCCACTCGCCCTGATGGCCCGGCGTACCGGTTTGAAAATGGTCTCGAGTGCCTCCAGTTCCTGTTTTGCAAAACGGAAGGGGTGATAGGGGTCGATGCCGGTGAATTCCAGCGATTCCTGGTCAAGGTTGGCGCCCGGGAACGGTTCGACATGGCAGGCGTGGGTCTCTCTCCGCTGGATGTATCCCTGCTCGTCGATGGCCAGCGTGACGGCGGCGATTTCCAGCAGGGCATCGCGTTTGGCATTGAAGCCGGCGGTTTCGACATCGACCACAACCGGCAGAAAGCCGCGGAAACGCCGCGCCATGGGTGATTTGTCATTCAGGTCAGACATCCCGCAAGCATACCCAATCATCCGTTGTTTTGCGAAGGTGACGTCGTGTTCAGGCCCTGCGCGCACGGATTGTAGTAAGCTCGACAGGGTTATTGTCAGAAACCCCTCCGCTAGTATTTCTATTAAGCTGTGAACGAGGACGCGCTGCATGATCCGACGAATTAACCAGGCAGGGCGTGTGGCCGGCCTGCTGCTGGCGGCCCTGCTGTGTTGGGCACAGGCCGTATACGGGGATGGAAATACCCCGAGGCAGCGCGGGTTGCTGTGGGAAATCAGCAAGCCGGGTAAGCTGCCAGGCCACCTGTTCGGGACCATACATTCCGAAGATCCGGCGGTGCTGCGCCTCGACAGGACGGTCCAGCGGGCACTGGAGGACGCCAGTCGTGTTGTGCTGGAAGTGCAGATGGACAGGGACGCCATGGTCTACACCAGCACGGCCATGTTGATGACCGATGGGCGCCTGTTGTCGGCCATCCTGGGCGGGGACCTGTTTGTGCAGGCGGTAGCCGCCATGCAGACGCGCGGTATCCCCGAGCTGGTCGTGGAGCGCATGAAGCCATGGGCAGTCGCCATTACTCTGGCCATGCCGCCCGCAGTGACGGGCGAAGTGCTGGACCTGACGCTGTACCAGTATGCCCGGGAAACCAACAAGCCGGTCTACGGGCTGGAGACGATCCGTGAACAACTGGATGTGTTCGAGGGGATGTCGCTGAACGACCAGGTTGCCCTGTTGAAGGACGCCGTGGAACAGTTCCCCGACATTGATGCCCTGCACGCGGAGTTGCTGGCTGCCTACCAGCAACGCGACCTGGCCGCCCTGGAGGCGCTCAACGAGGCATCCCTTAAAACCGGCGACCAGCGCCTGGCCCGGGATTTCCAGCAGCGCCTGATCCTCGACCGCAACCGGCGTATGGCCGAGCGCATGCAGGAACACCTGGAGGCAGGGGGCGCCTTCATTGCCGTAGGCGCCCTGCACCTCCCGGGTGAGGAGGGGTTGCTCGAGTTGCTCGAGCAGCGTGGTTATTCGGTCAGGGTGGTTTACTAGGGTTTTTGGGGCAGGCTTTTGCGCCTGCACAGCATGGGGATCAGGTTTCGCACTAACGTGCGAGGTTCTTCATTTTAAGCGAGCTTCCGCGCTCGCACTGCGGGCCCCTTTTCTTTGCTCGCCCAAAGAAAAGGGACAAAAAGAAAAGGCGCCCGGAGGCTTGATCGCTGCGCGATTCCCCTGCGCTTCTCGCCTCAATCGGCGCTCGTCGAACTCGCAATCGCGCATTGCGCGATTGCTCAGACAGGCGACTCGCTTTTCCCGATTGCTGCTGCGATGCTCGGCGGCGCCTACGGTAACGGGGCGGCCGCCCGATGCCCCGTTGCCCTCACCGAGTACCGCAGGCAATCCGGGACAAGGGCGCGCACCCTGTTCAAGCTAGTAAATGTACCTTACCCATCATGCCGAGTCCTGAATCAGGATCTGCACGGATGGCGGTCCGATCACCGTAGGCGCCGCCGAGCATCGCAGTGAAAAGCGGACCGAGCGAGCCGCCTGTTTGAGCGTATCGAGCGTAAGCGAGATCGCGAGTTCGGCGAACCCGCGTCAGCGGGCAAGCCTCCGGGCCGCTTTTCTTTTGGGTACTTTTCTTTGGCGGCGCAAAGAAAAGTACCTCGCCGTCAGGCGAAACCTGACACCATTACAGTGCGGGCATACAAGCCCGCTCTATTCCCTGATGCGCCAGTGCAGCGTCTCCCCCGCATACAGCGGGATGACGCTGGAATCCCCCAGTGGATAGCGCTCCGGCACTTGCCAATCGGCCTTTTCCAGGGTGAGGGTGTTGGTGTTCGGTGCCAGACCATAGAATGCCGGGCCATGCCGGCTGGCGAAGCCTTCCAGCCGGTCCAGGGCATTGGCCTCATCGAAGGCCTGTGCATAGAGTTCCAGGGCGGCATGGGCGGTATAGATCCCGGCGCAGCCACAGGCCGATTCCTTGTGTTCGCGGGCATGTGGTGCGCTGTCGGTGCCGAGGAAGAATTTCGGGCTGCCGCTGGTGGCCACTTCCAGCAGGGCCTCGCGGTGGGCCTCGCGCTTGAGTACCGGCAGGCAGTAGGCGTGCGGCCGGATGCCGCCTATGAACATGTCATTCCGGTTCAGCAGCAGGTGGTGTGCGGTGATGGTCGCGGCAACCGTGGACGGCGCCGACTGGACGAATGCGATCCCGTCCCGGGTGGTCACGTGTTCCAGCACGATCCGCAGCTGCGGGTAGCGGTCCGCCAGTGGCTGCAGATGACGTTCGATAAACACTGCCTCGCGGTCAAAGACGTCGACGTCGCTGTCGGTGACCTCGGCGTGAACCAGCAGGGGCAGGCCGACCTCAGCCATGGCCTCGAGGGCCGCATAGGTGTTGCTGATCCGGGTGACCCCCGCATCGGAGTGGGTGGTCGCCCCTGCCGGGTAGAGCTTGACGGCATAGATGTGGCCGCTCTGTTTTGCCCGCCGTATCTCCGCAGCCGGGGTGTTGTCGGTCAGGTACAGGGTCATCAGGGGCGTGAAATCGGAGCCTGGCGGTGAGGCCGCCAGTATGCGTTCCCGGTAGGCGAGCGCCTGTTCCGTGGTGGTGACCGGCGGCTTCAGGTTCGGCATGATGATGGCGCGTTTGAACTGGCGCGCCGTGTGCGGGACGACATCCTGCAATACCGCGGCGTCGCGGACGTGGAGGTGCCAGTCGTCGGGGCGTACCAGTGTCAGTTCCATGACTGCTCCAGGACGCCCTGCTGCAGCAGCAGGTTCAGGGTGTAGCGTACCCCGAAGCCGGTGGTATCCGTCGGGATGTGCCCCAGGCCGCCCTTGCGATTGCTGGCCGCCAGGTCCACGTGGACCCAGTTAATGTGGTCGTCGACAAAACGGTTGAGGAAACGCGCGGCCAGTATGTGGTCGGCCTCGCCGTCCAGGGTGCACTGTTTGGTGTCGGCGAGGGTCGACTTGAGGTCATCATCGAAATCCTTGTCCAGGGGAAACGGCCAGACCCGTTCGCCGCTGTCCCGGCCGGCCGTGGTCAGGGGCACATGCAGTGCGTCCCGGTTGCTGAACACACCGCTGTAGCGCGAGGACAGTGAATAGATGCAGGCGCCGGTCAGGGTGGCGTAGTCGATCAGCAACTTGGGTTTTTCCTTGCAGGCCAGGGCCAGGGTGTCGGCAAGCACCATGCGACCCTCGGCATCGGTGTGAATCACCTCGATGCTGGTGCCATTGCTGGCCTTGATCACGTCATTGGGCTTGTAGGCCTTGCTGCCGATATGGTTCTGCGCCAGTGCCAGCCAGCAGTCAACCGGATGCTCGATCCCCAGACGGGTCAGTGCCAGCAGGGTCCCCAGGGCCACGGCGCTGCCCTGCATATCCTCGTGCATGCCGTTCATGTAGCGGGCCGGCTTGACGTTCACGCCGCCGGTATCAAAGCAGATGCCCTTGCCGACCAGTGCCAGGCGCTTGCCGCCGCGACCACCCGGGCGGTAGCGCAGGTGCACAATGCCGGCGTCGTCGACCGGGCTGGCCTGTGCGACCGCGAGGAAGGCACCGGCCTTCCTGCGGGCCAGTGCCCGGGTGTCCAGGAAGTCCATTTTCCAGCCTTCATCAGCGGCCAGCTGGCCGACGAATTCACGGTAGATCGCAGGGGTCAGTTCGTTGGCGGGCAGGGCGGACAGCCAGCGCGTGAGGTGATTGCCGATACTCTCGGCCTGCACCTGGGCCAGGTCTGCCGGTTGTTCCAGACCGTAGATCTCGATGCGCTTCAGTGCGGCGGGTTTATCGGTCTCCGACTTGTAGCTGGGCATCGGGCACACCGCCGCCAGGATCGCCGCCGTCAGGGTCTCGGTGAGCCGGGTCGCCGTCGGCCGGTCAAATCCGACGATATGCAGCAGCACGGCAGCGGGGTCCTGCGCACGCAATTCGGTGGCGATCTTGCGCGCACTGCTCAGGAGTTCGAAGCTGCTGCTATCGGGTTCAGCGGTCTGCAGGATGACACGGGTACCCGTTGCATTGGGCAGGTCGGTCAGCAGCTGACGGGTGTGCTTGTCCCGGCGCTTGCGGCGCTGGTAGCGGGACTTGAGGACATCGGCGTAGGCCAGTCGTTCCCAATGTGGCTTGCGCGGCGCATCCGGCACCACCACCACGGCCACCCGGAAGTCGTCGATGCGCCTGCCGTCGGGGTCCTTTGTGTGTTGATTTATCTTGATATTTTCACTGTGTCGGTAGGGGATTTCCATACTTTTTGCCTTGACCTGTTAACGCAAAACACTGATCATATCGCGCTTATTGTGTTTCGGGTACTGCTGTTTCCTTTGTATTCAGCAAGATGCACGCCCTTCACGGCAATTCCAGGCGCACGCGGGTCCATCCCGGCGAGTTGGCCCTACGCAAAATCTCAAAAATACGTCATGTATGTGACGAAGGCATGAAACGGACACTATGAAGGTTGCTGATAAAAAACGCTTGTTACGCGAGATGCTGTTTGCCCGGCGTTTCGAGGAACGCTGTTACGAGGCCTACGTCGAACGCAACATCGGCGGTTTCCTGCATCTCTACCCTGGCGAGGAGGCCTGTGCCCATGGGGTACTGGAAGCGGCGGAGATGGACGGCGACTACGTCATCACCAGTTACCGCGATCACGTCCATGCCATCAAGTGGGGAGCCGACCCCAGGGAAGTCATGGCTGAGCTGTATGCCAAGGAGACCGGCGTCAGCAAGGGGCGCGGCGGCTCCATGCATATCTTCGATGTCAACAACCGCTTCATGGGTGGATACGCCCTGGTCGGCGGGCCGTTCCCGCTGGCTGCCGGCATCGCCAAGGCCATCCAGATGAAGCAGGGCAAGGAAATCTGCATCTGTTTTCTCGGCGATGCCGCCAACAACCAGGGCACCTTCCATGAATCATTGAACATGGCCAAGCTCTGGAACCTGCCGGTCCTCTATGTGTGTGAAAACAATCTCTATGGCATCGGTACCCGCATCGACCGTTCCACGGCCGTGGTGGAGCAGTACAAACGGGTGTCGGCCTATAACATCCCGTCGGCCCAGGAAGATGGCCAGGATGTCGAAAAGGTCTACAAGGCGGCAACCAAGGCCATCAAGCATGTACGCTCCGGCAAGGGCCCCTATTTTCTCGAACTGATGACCTACCGCTACCGCGGCCACTCGATGTCGGACTCCAATGCCTACCGCGCCAGGGCGGAGGAACGTATGTGGAGCAAGCGTGACCCCATCATCATGCTGCGTGATCGCCTGGTCGGGGACGGTCATCTGACCAAGGAAGAATACACGGACATGGATACCGAAATCCTGGACGAGATCGAAAACGAGGTGATTGCCTTCGCCAGCGAGTCGCCCGAACCGCAGGTATCGGAAGTCGAACGCTATGTTCTTGCAGAGAATGACCCATGGGTCAGGGGCGGGGTGCAGTAAATGGCTGAAATCATGTTCTGGGAGGCAGTGCTGCGCGCCCATGATGAAGAGCTGGCCAATGACCCGATGGTGCTGGTCATGGGCGAGGATGTCGGCGTGGTCGGCGGCACCTACAAGGCAACGCTGGGACTCTACGACAAGTACGGCGAAGAGCGGGTCATCGATACGCCGATTTCCGAAAACGGTTTTACCGGCCTGGGTATCGGCGCCTCCTTCCTGGGTGCGCGTCCCATCATCGAGATCATGTCGGTGAACTTCGCCTGGCTGGCGATGGACCAGATATTCAACACCGCGGCCAAGGTGCGCTACATGTCGGGTGGCCAGCTGGAGGCGCCGGTGGTGATACGTTCGCCGGGCGGCACCGCGCACCAGCTCGGTTCGCAGCACTCGGCACGCATGGAGAAGGTGTTCATGGGGATCGCCGGTCTGCGTGTAGTCACACCGTCAAATCCGCGCCAGGCCTATGGCCTGCTGAAGTCGGCGGTGCGCTGCAATGACCCGGTGTTCATCAATGAACACGAACTCATGTACAACATGAAGGGCGAGATGCCGGAAGAGGAATACTTTCACCCGCTGGAGGGTTCCGAGATCGTCAGGCCGGGGCGCGATGTGACCCTGTTCGGCTACAACATCTCCGTGCACTGGTGTCTGCAGGCCGCGGATCTGCTATCCAAACATCACGGTATCGAGGCCGAGGTCATCGACCTGTATGCCCTGAGTCCACTGGATCGTGCGGGCATCCGCGACTCGGTTACGCGCACCCATCGCGCAGTCATTGTCGAAGAGGCCGAGCCGATGGTGGGCGTGGGCGCGGAGGTGATGGCGATCATCAATGAAGAATGCTTCTTCGAACTGGATGCCGCGCCGGTCCGGGTTTCGGCACTGAACGTGCCGATTCCCTACAACCACGCACTGGAGAAGACGGCCTTGCCGGATGCCAACGACGTGGTCGAGGTCGTGCGGACAATGTTCGGCGTCTGAAGCTATATTGTTACTACATCTTCACCGCAGAGACGCAGAGGACGCAGAGCACACAAAGACTAAGAATTACCAGCCAAAGCATTAACCCGAGCATCAACATTTGTCTGTGTTTTTTAAATTCTTGATCTCTGCGTCCTTTGCGTCTCTGCGGTGAGATTCGAATTCCCATTAAGGAACGGCATTTCATGTCTGAACCCTATGTAATCAAGATGCCCCAGCTCTCCGACACCATGACGGAAGGTGTTGTCGTCAGCTGGGAAAAGAATATCGGCGATCAAGTCAAGCGTGGCGACATTGTCGCAACGGTAGAGACCGACAAGGCCGTCATGGATGTAGAGGTGTTCCGCGACGGATTTCTGTCCGGCCCGATTGCACCGGTGGACGCCGTGGTCCCGGTGACCCACGCTATGGGCTACCTGGTCGAATCCGCCGATGACGTGGTGCAGGGCGAGGCGGAACAGGCCGCCACGCCGAAGCCCGAAACGGCAGCGGCCGCTGCGCCGGCCGGGGCAGTCTCGGCACCGGTCACTCCCCAGGCCATTCCACCTGCTGCAGGCAGCACGGCACCGGCGCCGCGTCCGCAGGGTGGCAAGGCCACCCCGCTGGCGCGCAGGCTGGCCGGTCAGGTCAACGCCGATCTTGATCGCCTGAGTGGCACTGGCCCGGGTGGTGTGATCACGGCAGGCGATATCCAGCATGCCCCGGCCGCCTATGAGGTCGAGGTGCCGGGCAACGGACGGCCCATGAAGTCGATGGAAAAGGCCATCGCGCGCGCCATGACCACCTCGCTGACCATGCCGACCTTCCGGGTGAGTTCCCACATCCACCTGCAGACCCTGATGGCCGCCGCCAAGCAGCACGGCGTCTCGGTGACCGTGGCGATCGCGCGCGCCTGTGCGCTGGCCATGAAGGAGCACCCCAAGATCAACTGGTGTTATCAGCCGGATGACAGGCTGATCGAGCGTGAGCAGGTCGATATCGGCATGGCGGTGGCCGCCGACGATGGCGGACTGGTCGTGCCCATCCTGCGCAATGTCGAGTCGCGCGACCTTGGTGAACTGAACAACGACTGGAAGGACCTGGTGGCGCGAGCACGCACCCGCCACTTGAACCCGGAGGAGTTCACCGGGGCCACCTTCCAGATATCCAACATGGGCATGTTCGACGTCAGCTACTTCGATGCGATTGCCACACCGGGGCTGGCGGCGATCCTGGCCATTTCCTCCAATACGGATAAGGGCAGCGCCTTCACCATCACGGCGGACCACCGGGTCATCAACGGGGCGGACGTGGCGAAATATCTCTATTCCCTGAAGGGGCTGGTTGAACAGCCCTTCGACTGGATGGGGCCGGGTGGCCCGGCCATTCCCGAGGGCGACTGGGACTACGACGTGGTGGTAATCGGCGGCGGACCCGGTGGGGAAGACTGTGCCCGCGACCTGGTCGGCCATGGCCTGAAGGTCGCGCTGGTCAACGACTCAGCCTTCCCGGGGGGCGAATGCCTGTGGCGTGGCTGCATCCCCTCCAAGGCCTGGCGGGCGGCGGCCGATCGCATGCGCGACCGCGCCGAGGATGCCCACCTCGGTGTGACCGGGACCAACAAGGCCCGGCTGGTCTGGAAGGAGCTCGAGAAGACCCGGCGCGGTGTCCTCGAGACCCGCGGCGGCATGGCATTGAAGACCGACAAGGGCGTCAGGATCAACTATATTCACGGTTTCGGGCAGTTTGTCGACGACCATCACCTGGCCATCCATACCTCCACCAACCAGGATGATCCGCATACCCGCGCGGCCATACCGACGGCCGATCCGGAGAAGACCATCAGCTTCGGCTGCGCCGTGATTGCCACCGGTGCGCCGCCCTTCGTGCCGCCGATCCCCGGGGCCAGGGAAGGACTTGAAAATAACGGCGTGCTGACCTCGGACACCGTGTGGGCTCTGGAGAGCCCGCCGAAGCGGCTCGCCGTGATCGGCGCCGGCGCCATCGGCGTGGAAATGGCGCAGATCTTCCAGGACTTCGGCAGCAGGGTCACCCTGCTGGAGGCGCAGGAGCGTATCCTGGCCGAGGTCGAGCCCGAGATCGCAAACAGCCTGGCGGCCATCCTCGCCGACGAGCCGCGCCTGGACGTGCATACCTCTGCCGCAGTGAACCGGATCTCCGGCGAACCCGGCGCCATGAAACTCGCCTATACCGATGTGCAGGGCAAGAAGCGCACCCTTACCGTGGACCATGTCATCATGGCCACCGGCAAGCGCCCGGTCCTGGACGGCCTGGGCCTGGAGGCGGCAGGCGTGGCCAGCGAGGCCGGCATTGTCACGGCCGATGCCCGCTGCCGTACCAATGTGCCGCACATCTTTGCCCTGGGTGATGTCATCGGCGGCCTGATGCTGGCGCACACGGCCGGACACCAGGGGCGGGTATCGGCCGCCACCATCCTGGGCGAGAACATGAAGTACGACCAGGACAGGGACTGCGGCGTCATCTTCAGCCGGCCCCAGGCGGCCTTCGTGGGCCTGTCGGTCGCGCAGGCGAAGGCGCAGGGGATCGATGCCGTGGAGGTGAAGGTGCCCATGAATATCGATGCCAAGGCGATGATCAACAACGAGACCCACGGCATGATCAAGATCGTGGCGGACAAGGCCACGCACCGGATCCTGGGGGTGCATTTCCTCGCTGACCACGCCGACACCCTGATCGGTGAGGCGGTGATGATGGTCTCCGGCAACCTGACGCTGGAACAGGTCGCCGAGGCGATCCACCCGCACCCGACCCAGACCGAACTGTTCGGCGACATGGCGCGCCGCCTGCTGTCACGCCTGCGCCGCAGCCGGAAAAAGGCGAAGGCCTGAAACAGATTATTCACCGCAGAGACGCAGAGAGCGCAAAGAACATCAAATAAATGATTGCTTATGATGTGTTCAGGATGCCTGGCAGCCGATACAAGCAGGAATCAATTATTGTTTTTCTTATTTCTAAATGTTTTTACTTTGCGCTCTCTGCGTCTCTGCGGTGAAATTTATTCTCCTAATGGACCCTGACTATGTCTGATATCAAGAAAGTGGTGCTGGCCTATTCGGGCGGGCTCGACACCTCGGTCATTCTCAAGTGGCTGGAGGAGACCTACGACTGCGAGGTGGTGACCTTCACCGCGGATATCGGCCAGGGCGAGGAGATCGAGCCGGCGCGGGCCAAGGCATCCGCGATGGGTGTCAGTGAGATCTATATCGAGGATCTCACCGAGGAATTCGCGCGCGACTACGTGTTCCCGATGTTCCGCGCCAATACCCTCTACGAGGGTGAATACCTGCTGGGTACCTCGATCGCCCGTCCGCTGATCAGCAAGCGCCTGGTGGAGATCGCGCGCGAGACCGGCGCCGATGCCATTGCTCACGGCGCCACCGGCAAGGGCAACGACCAGGTGCGCTTCGAACTGGGTGCCTATGCGCTCAATCCGGACATCAGGATCATCGCACCCTGGCGCGAGTGGGAACTGGGTTCGCGCGAGACCCTGCTGGCCTATGCGGACCAGCACGGCATCCCGGTCGAACACAAGCAGGGCAAGAAATCGCCGTACTCCATGGATGCCAACCTGCTGCACATCTCATATGAAGGTGGCGTCCTCGAGGACCCCTGGGCCGAGCCCGAGGAAGACATGTGGCTGTGGACGGTGTCCCCGGAAAAGGCGCCGGATGAGCCGACCTATATCGAACTGGGTTTCGAACGCGGCGACGTCGTGGCCATCGACGGGGAGTCCATGAGCCCGGCGCGGGTGATGGAAACGCTCAACCGGCTGGGCGGTGCCAACGGCATCGGCCGCACCGATATCGTCGAGAACCGCTACGTCGGCATGAAGTCGCGCGGTTGTTACGAGACCCCGGCCGGCACCATCCTGCTGAAGGCACACCGCGCCATGGAGTCGCTGACCCTGGACCGTGAGGCCGCCCACCTGAAAGACGAACTCATGCCGCGTTATGCCAGCCTGGTCTACAACGGTTACTGGTGGAGCCCGGAGCGCACACTGCTGCAGCAGATGATCGATGCCTCGCAGGAACACGTGAACGGCGAGGTGCGGCTCAAGCTCTACAAGGGCAATGTCATCCTGGTCGGGCGCCGCTCGGCGAGCGACAGCCTGTTCGACGAGCGCATCGCCACCTTCGAGGAAGACGAAGGTGCCTATAACCAGAAAGACGCCGAGGGCTTCATCAAGCTCAACGCCCTGCGCATGCGCATCGCGTCGCGGCGCAACAAGTAGAGGCGAGCGGTCGCCGCCGGAGGGCGACCTCCCGATCAGGGCCGTCGTCAGCGAGGGCCGTGCCTCCCGCCGGAAGGAATTCATTCACTGACTGCCCTCACGTGCGGGGGCTAAACGGGGAATAAATAATGCGACTGCTACATACCATGCTGCGCGTTGGCAACCTGGAACGCTCCATCGATTTCTATACCCAGGTGCTGGGCATGAAGCTGCTGCGCCAGAAGGACTATCCGGATGGAAAATTCACCCTGGCCTTCGTCGGGTATGGCGACGAGGCCGACAACAGCGTCATCGAGCTGACCCATAACTGGGATACCGACCGCTACGATCTGGGTGAGGGCTATGGACACATCGCCATCGAGGTCGATGACGTCTACGAGGCGGTCAGGGAGCTGCAGTCACGCGGCGGCAAGGTGATCCGCGATGCCGGACCGATGAACGCCGGCACCACCATTATCGCGTTTATCGAGGATCCGGACGGCTACCCGATCGAACTGATCGGCAAGAAACACTAGGTGGCCACTGTGCCCCCTGAAACAGGACGGGCAGCGCTGTGTTTGCTGTTCAGTTCTCGCCCATGAAGGGCAGCGGAATTCCGAGAAAAATCGCCCCGACGGCGGCGACGATGATGACCACCGCAATCACGCTGATCACCAGCAAGTGGCGTTCATAAGAAAACATGCCCGTGTATCCCCCCGTAAAAAATTTTCTGATCGTCGTGCGCGACCTGGAACGACACCAGATTACTGTATAAGCCGGTTGTTGACAAATTACCAGGGCCCTGTCACTGCTGCGTGATGGCCTCTTTCCCGAACAGTCGCAAGGCATTGGTCAGTCGGAGTTTTTCTTCCATTTCGGGCGGGAGGGCCTTGAGCCAGGCGCGGTGAAAGCCTACGAAGCGTCCGTACTGCTGCCAGCCGGTGTCGGCCTGATCCCAGCTGTCGAGGCGCTCCACGGGCCAAACCGGGTCTGAGCCGACCAGAAAGCGATCCGGGTAGCTTTCCAACAACTGGCGCCACTCCGGCAGGAGTCGGCCGTCCCCGCCGGTAATGGGATTGTTCACATAACGCCAGGGATCGCGAGCCGACAGTTCGGTCCAGACGCCCGGGCAGGACCCCATGACCTCGGCGACCTGCCCGGGCGTCAGGACGGCACCGGCATGTGCCCAGATGATTTTCAATTCAGGGTGCGAACGGCACAGTGCGCCCAGGTGCCGTGTCTCGCTGTATTCCGTGTGCAGCAGCACCGGGACGGCGTGTTCGATGGCGAGTTCTATCAGGCCACTGATGACCGGTGTCTCCCAGGCCGGGGTAAATCCGCTGATCAGGTGCAGTTCGCCTATGCCATACCAACGGCCACTGGCCAGTGCATGGCGCGCGCGCTCCAGGACGGACTTGTCGAATGCCCAGGTCGACCAGTCACCCGGTTCACGGTAGGGGCTCCATATCGGGAGTATGCGCTGTGGGGCAAGCTGCTGGAGTTTCAGGGCGTGTTCGGCCGGTGTACCGATAACCAGTGCCAGGGCTATGTTATTGGCCAGGAGTATCCGTATGGCCTCCCCGGCAGGGGTGACCTCCTCCTGGTTCCACTTGAAATGCACATGGATGTCGGCGAGCGGGGGGAGTGCCCGGGCCGGCAGCGGCAGACACAGCAGCAATAGCAGCAGGGCACGAGGTGCGGGTCGCATGTGGCGGTGCCGTTACGGCTTCCCCGGGGCGCATGCGCCCCGGGAGGAAGCGTCGGTTTCTTCAGCTACTTGAACAGGTACTCGCGCTGGCCGGCATACGGGGTGGCGGGCGCCGGATAGGTAGAACCGCCGGTCGCGGGGGGCGCCGGATAGGGGGAGCCGCCGGTCGCCGGGGCTGGTGACGCTTTGCTTGCCTCTTCGAGTTTCTTGATGCGTTGTTTCAGGCGCTCGATTTCAGCGGCATCGGGATCGGCCTGGGGGGCGGAATAAGCCGGGGCGGCGCCGTAGCCACCCGGGGCAGCGTAGCCGCCCGGAGCACCGTAGCCACCCGGGGCAGCGTAGCCGCCCGGAGCGCCGTAACCGCCAGGGGCAGCGTAGCCGCCCGGTGCGCCGTAGCCACCCGGTGCGCCGTAGCCACCCGGATCGCCATAGCCGCCCGGGGCGCCGTAGCCGCCCGGGGCGCCGTAGCCGCCCGGGGCGCCGCCGTAACCACCCGGGGCACCACCGTAACCGTATCCCGGTGCCCCGCCGTAGCCATAGCCGGGTTCGCCGCCGTATCCCGGTGCTCCGCCGTAGCCATAGCCGGGTTCGCCACCGTAACCATAACCCGGTGGTGGGCCATCGTAGTAATCGTCATCCTTGTTGCCACCCATCCATTCAGAGGGGTTCATCATGTTGCCGAAGTCGAAGGCAGCGGCCGGGTTGGCGAGTAGCAAACCGGTTGCCATAAGAAGTCCACTGATTGTGTGTGCTGGATAGCGCATGGTCTAGCTCCTCAGATAAATGGGCGATGCCGCTGCGGGCGAACGAGACGGTCCCCGTCATGAGGACGCGAATGGATATTGATTACCCTTATCGCACTTGAGGGACAAGACGTCAAATCATTCAGCTTGCAAGCCGGGGAGCGTTATATATGCCGGTCCAGATCAGTAATGGGGTGGCGGTGTTTCCTCTTCGGGCTGTGCCAGGTTGGCTGGCAATCGTGTCCTGATTATGGTCTCGAGCCGCTTGATGGTTTCAGCCTGCTCTGCCACCAGTCGTTCCTGCTTGAGCAGGGTGTCCGTCAGCTCATCAAGCGCGGCCTCCTGGTGCATGAGCCGGGTTTCCAGTGCCTCGATTCGGGAAGTCAGTTCGGTGTCGGTCATGGTCCGCTGCTGGTGTCGGGGTTGTCGGTATTGGGGCCCTGCAGATGCCGGGCATGGCCATTGTACCTCCTGGTGCGCCGGGGGTGAGCGTGGCATTGAGCCCCTGGAATCTTTAGTATTGTCGACGCAAGGACACCACAGACTGGAGAGACAGATGAGTGATGCACTGAATTACCTGATTGCCGCCCGGCCCGATGCCATTACGCCGTACTTCAAGTTTCTGAAGGAGGCCGGCAAGAACCTGGATATACGCACCCGGGACCTGATATCGGTAATTACCAAGGTCGATGCCCAGACCGAAGGCGGGTTCCGCCAGTACCTGACCCGGGCCCTGCGCAACGGTGCCAGTCCCAACGAGGTCATCGACGCCCTGTTGATGGCGTTCCCCACGCTGGGACTGGCAAAGATCGTCTGGGCCGTGGACATTCTGCTGGACATGGACATCCCGGAGTTCCGCCCGGAGAACCTGTTTGCTGAGCCCTCCTGGCACACCGTCGGTAAGCTTTCCGATCTGCCGAGCGGCGAGATCACTTACCGGGACTGCGATGGGCGCAGCCTGTATATCTACCGGGATGCCGATGTACTGCGTGTCTATGACAGCCGCTGTCCCCACCAGGTCACTAACATCCCGCACCTGGCCCTCGAAGGGACTCGCCTGACCTGTCCCAAACACAAGTGGGCGTTCGACGTGACCACCGGTGAGTGTGTCGAGGTCGGCAACCGGCCGCTGACCGAGTTCGAACACAAGCTCGAGGGCGATACCCTGCGAGTGTTCTGGTAGGCCGACAGGGCACCGGGCCATGACCCGTGCGGATGCCCGGCCACAGGTGGCCGTGAGCAGCTGCCTGCTCGGCAATCCGGTGCGCTATGACGGCAATCACACCCGCTACAACTGGCTGGTAGATACGCTTGGCCGGTTCGTCGATTTCGTTCCCCTGTGCCCGGAGGTGGCCATCGGCCTCGGGGTGCCGCGCAACCCGGTCCAGCTGACCGGTGATCCGCTACAGCCGCGCGTGCAGGGTGTGGTCGAACCCGATCTCGATGTAACCGATGCCCTGCGGTCACAGGGGCAGAAGGTGGCCGGGTCACTCGACAGGGTCGCCGGCTATGTCTTCAAAAATCGTTCGCCCAGCTGCGGCCTGTTCCGGGTCAAGGTGCGTACACCAACTGGTGTGGTGCGCAAGGGGCGCGGGGTCTACGCGGCTGCGATACTCGAGGCCTGTCCGCATCTGCCCGTCGAGGAGGAGGGCCGCCTGAACGACGCGCTGTTAAGGGAAAACTTTGTCAGCCGCCTGTATGCCTGGCAGCGCTGGCTGGCGCTGCGCGAGGCCGGACTGACCGCGGAAAGCCTGCTGGACTTCCACGCGCGGCACAAGTACCTGGTGATGGCACATTCACAGGCTGCCTACCAGCGGCTGGGACGGCTGCTGTCGCAACTCCGGGGCGTCGACATCGATGTGGTGGCCCAAAGCTACCTGGACGAGTTCATGCCGGCCCTGGCGCGTCGTGTCAGTCCGGGACGTCACGCCAATGTCCTGCATCACATCACGGGTTACCTGAAGCGCCGTATCGGGCCGGATGACAAGGCCGAGCTGGTGTCCGTGATCGATGCCTATCGCTGTGGTGAGGTGCCGCTGGTGGTGCCGGTTACGCTGCTAAGACACCATTTCCGCTGCCATCCGGACGACTACATCGGACTGCAATGGTATTTGTGGCCCTATCCTGACGAACTGGGTCTGCGCAACTTGCTGTGAGTGTTTCGCTGTGAGCAGGGTATAGCAGGATGCGGGGGCGCGCCCTCGCTCGCATCACGAGTGAGGGCGCGTTGAGCCGCTACTGCTCAGTGCCCGAAGTGAAACGGTTGCAGGGACCCTGGCTGCGATCAGCTCAGTTGCCCATACCGAAGCCGGAACCGCTGCCGTGACGCGGGCCGCGCCCGTAGCCACTGCCGTCACGCGGGCCGCGGCCGTAACCCGGGCCATAACCGCGCTCGCCGGGATTGCCCATGCCGAAGCCGGAGCCGCTGCCGTCACGCGGGCCGCGCCCGTAGCCGGGACCATAGCCGGGCTCGCCGCGGTTGCCCATGCCGAAGCCGGACCCGCTGCCGTCCGCCGGGCCGCGCCCGTAATCGCCGCCACCGGGGCCGCGTCCGTAGCCCGGTCCGTAACCGCGCTCGCTGCGGTTGCCCATGCCGAAGCCGGACCCGCTGCCGTCCGCCGGGCCACGTACGTAGCCCGGGCCGTAGCCCGGGCCGTAGCTGCTGTCCGGGCGTTTACTGCCGCTGCCCATGCCCATGCCGGCCTCAACCGCGTTGAAATACAAGGTCCCGCTTATGGCGAGGGCTGTCAGAATGCTGGTGCTCAATGGTTTCAAGGTGGATTCTCCCCTGTTATTAGGTTTTTTCCCCTGCGGCAGTTGCCGGCCGATGTAAGGAATGCAACTGTGGATAAGCCGGGTTTCGTTTTCCCCGGCAGCAACCGGATCATGCGCCGCCCGTGTCCGGGATGCAAAACATTCCTGTCAATACCACACCAATGGCGGGGTGGCGCCGCCCCTAGAGATCAATGGAGACAGATGCCGAGGCCTGGCGTGCCTTGTGCAGCGCGGCCTCGATACTGTCACCTCGCGCCAGCACCACGCCCATACGGCGCTGGCCGCTGACTTCGGGTTTGCCGAACAGGCGTAGCTGAGTGTCGGTTTCGGCGAGTACCTGCCCTAGGTCGCCGAAACCCACCCGCCGTGACCCGCCATCCACCAGGATGACACTGGAGGCGGATGGCCCATGCAGGCGGATATTGGGTACGGGCAGGCCCAGGATGGCGCGCGCATGCAGGGCGAATTGCGACAGGTCCTGGGAGATCATGGTGACCATGCCTGTATCATGGGGTCGTGGCGAGACCTCGCTGAAGATTACCTCGTCGCCCTTGATGAACAATTCCACGCCAAAGATGCCGCGGCCTCCCAGAGCCGCGGTGATCTTGCCGGCGATAGCGCGGGCCGCGGCCTGGGCCGCCGGGCTCATCGGCTGGGGTTGCCAGGACTGGCGGTAGTCGCCGTCGACCTGTACATGGCCGATGGGCTCGCAGTAACTGGTCCCGGTCGCGTGGCGCAGGGTCAACTGGGTGATTTCGTAATCGAAGTCCACGAAGCCCTCGACGATGACCTTGCCGGCACCGGTGCGGCCACCGCCCTGGGCATACATCCAGGCCGGGTCGATATCGGCGGCCTGCCTGAGGGTGCTCTGGCCCTTGCCGGAGGAACTCATGATGGGCTTGACCACGCAGGGCAGGCCGATGTCCGCAACGGCCTGGTCGAATTCCGCGCGGGTCGCGGCGAAGCGGTAGGCTGAGGTGCGGATGCCCAGTTCCTCGGCGGCCAGCCGGCGTATCCCCTCGCGGTTCATGGTCAGGCGGGTGGCACGCGCGGTCGGGATGACGGTGTAGCCCTCTGCTTCCAGCTCGACCAGGGTGTCGGTGGCGATAGCCTCGATCTCCGGGACGATGTAGTGCGGTTGTTCCTGTTCGATCACTGCCCGCAAGGCGGCACCGTCCAGCATGGACAGAGTGTGGCTGCGATGCGCCACCTGCATGGCGGGCGCGTTCGCATAGCGGTCGACCACGATCGTTTCAACGCCGAGTCGCTGCAGTTCGATGACGACCTCTTTGCCGAGTTCGCCACCCCCGCAGAGCAGCACGCGGGTTGCGGAAGGGGATAAGGGGGTGCCTATGGTTGTCATGGCTCTGTCCTGCCGGATAGGGGAAAGCGCCTGATTATAGGGGATTTGCCAGGCGCATCGCGGCAACCGGGCCCTGTTTGTCAAGAAACGCAATATCTGCGGCCTTCAAGGCGGGTTCCGGTTTACCGGTAATAACTTTTGCGTCACTATTGATTCATGAATACCGAGATACCCGTCAATACCGAATCCGGACGCCGCCGCAGCGGGTTCAGGATCTTCCTCATCGTTCTGGTCACCATGCTGGTCACGGCGGGTATCACGCTCTGGGCCGTTAAATATTTCCTGTTTCCCTCGGAGTTCCGGCCGGTTGAATTATCGACCCAGGAGGAGCAGGTACTCAACGACAAGCTCGAGCGGCTGGACTCGATGCAATACGCGAGTCGCAAGCAGCGCCGGGAAGAACGGGCGGGTAGCCAGGACCCGGCCGAGCCTGCCGTTCCCGCTGAACCGGAGATGCTCAAACCGGAAGCTTACAGCGAGGAAGGCGCCGACCGGGTCATCACCCTGAGCGAGCGCGAGCTCAACGCCTTGCTGGCGAAGAATACCGACCTTGCCAGAAAGCTGGCCATCGATCTCTCTGATGACCTGGTCAGCGCGAAGCTGCTGGTGCCGGTTGACGAGGATTTCCCGATCATGGGCGGCCAGATACTCAAGGTGAGGGCCGGTGTCGAACTTGCCTACCAGGATGAACGGGCCGTGGTGATCCTGAAAGGGGTAAGCATTATGGGGGTACCGATCCCGAATGCCTGGCTGGGCGGCCTCAAGAACATCGACCTGGTGGAACAGTACGGTACCGATGCCGGGTTCTGGAAGTCGTTCTCGGACGGGGTGCAGGATATCCGCATCGCGGACGGCAGCCTGCAAATTGAACTGAAGGAATAAGGGCGCGGTCCCGCGCCTGATACCGAATCAATAGGCCTGCTGCTGGGGAACCTTGATCTCCTCGATGTCCTGGTTCCGGTAAGAGAACGCGAAGGTGCCACCGTACTTGCGGCGTTCGAAATGCATCCCTGCCGATGACACGCGGGTCAGCAGGACCTGCTGCTCTGTACTGTTCTTGCGTTTCACCTTGACGACCTTGCCGATGTAGTCCTTGGCCTCGGAAAGCTCGATCGGCACATAGACCAGATTGAATTTCCGGGGCCTGGTGGATCTGGGCTTCGGGCTTGCAGTGTCGAGTGTCGCAGTTGACGTGATCTGAGTGCGCATTTTCTCCAGGGCCTCCCGGTCCTCAGCGCTGAGGTCTTCTTTCTCCATGAGATCAAGAATCTCCTTCTGCAGTTTTTGCCGGTCTGCATCGGACATGGTGGTCTCATTCTGGTTGATGAAGCGGCGCATCAACTCGAGTTTTTTCACATCATCTTCGCCCGGATTGGAGTTCTCGATGAAATCAAGCCCGCTATTCATGTAGGCCAGTGCCTGTTCCTGGGTCAGGCTCTTGTCATGTATACCCTGGTTGACGACCAGTCCTGTGCGCACCATCTCCCAGCCACCCCAGGCGGTGAAGACATACAGGCCCAGCCCGACAGCTGCGATGAACGAGGTGATATAGGCAAGGAAGGGCTGCTTGTCTTCCCGCCAGTAGATGATGCCGTAAATGGTGGCCGTGATCGGGGAGAGCAGCAGTACCGCCAGACCCCAGAGGATGCTGCGCTTGAATGCCCTGACGAGAAGCCAGATCAGGGCGATAAATGCGACCACTCCGAACAGCGATGCCAGAAGATTCAGTGTTTCCATGGTGATCCCTTGATCCTTGTTGCAGCAAAAACATACATTCGCCGGGAAGATTATCAGGTGTATCGGTCGCCCGTGCATATAGCTTTAAGGAAGTGTCCCTGGCCAGGCCGCCGCGGGAAGATCTCTGGGCAGGATTCCGTGTCCAAATGAGAATAATTCACAATCAGTGCGCGGTTAAATCCTCCATTCCCGGCGCTGCTGCTGTTTAAAATTTTCTATCGGCCCATATTCCCACCTTGGACTATGGATTAATAAGTTACTGAAGTAATAGGTTATATTAATATTTTTTTCGTTCTTGCCCGGGTGATTCGATATTCGTTCGCTGGCGAGGCTTGACTTGTTGGCATATTGGTAAATAATAAAATTCTAATGCGTTTTTTTACAGGAGTAGATCTATGAACGCGATCCGATTATTGCGGCGCCTGGCACTGGCCATGTTTTTGTTGCAGGGCTCGGCGGCGCTGGTGGCTGCCGAAGAAGAGGACCTGTGCGAACCCTTCCTGAACAGCAAGGTCGATGCGTCCCTGATGGCCTCGATGCTGACAGCTGCCGAGAATGGCCAACTCTATCGCATCAATCAGGAGAGCTCACAGGTCGGATTCTGCGTGGACAGCCAGCTGTCACGCGTCGAGGGGTCGTTCCGCGACTTCCGCGGCGGCCTCGCGCTTGATTCCGGTACAAGCAGCGATGGACAGGCCATGGTCGTCATCAGGACCGACAGCGTGGATACGGACGCTACCTTGATCAAGCAGCTGCTCAAGGGTGACAGCTTCTTCGATGTCGAGAACAACCCGGAAATCCTGTTCGTCAGTACGGGCTTTGAATGGACCAGCGCCACTACGGCCAAGCTGGAAGGGGATATCACCCTGCGAGGCGTGACCCGCCCCGTGGTCTTTGATGTGACCTTGACCGAAATTACCCAGGCCAGTAAAGACGCAGATAAAAAGATACTGGTCAAAGCGACCACCATCCTCAACCGCACGGATTTTGGCATGACCTCGCTCACCTCGCTGGTCAGCGACAATGTCAGGCTTTGCATGAGCGTCGAGGCGACCCGGTACAAGTCCTGATCGCCCGATCCCGTTTCTGTTAAACGGCCCGGCCTGCATGTGCCGGGCCATCTCCCGGCAGTCCACAGCCAGTCTCACAATCCCTCCGCTTTCCCCGTTTGTCCTGCGGAACAGCGCGCTCAATTTCCGATTTTCTGTTTTTCTGCCAACGGCTGGCATGCCCCGGTTCAGGTCCCCTGACGCCCTTGTCTCATGTTTGAACAAGTGCGCTGGTCCAATTCAGGTTTCCAGGACTTTAGTCGTTAATGTATAGGACAAAAAAATCGTGCTGTGTAAGGGACAATCATGCGTATCTTGATCGGAGTGTTTATTATGCTGGCCGGCCTCGTTGCCGCCATCATATCTGCTTTAAAATCAATGGCTAAGCCCGAGTTCTGGCAGAGGGGCGCAGAGCGGCTGAAGGCGTATTCCCAGGCGATGGGGGAGCCGGGGACGGTTGCCGGGCAATTCGGCAGCCGGAATACGGGTGTCGACCAGAGCGCGCCCGGGGCAGCTGACGCGCAGCAGACACTGCCGCTGTTCGCGGATATTGAGCAGGAGATCAGTCAGCTGCAGGACAAGGTTCATTACCTGGACAGCGCCTACCGGGAAAGTGAGGGTCGTGCCGAGCTGCTCGAGGCCAGACTGAAGGAAATCGGCCAGCTGGATGGCGTGGTCGATGAGCGCAGGCATGAAATAAACCAGTCGTGCGGAACAACCGATGATCCTGGTTCCACAGTAGTCATCAGCCAGGAAGGTGCGACCCCAGCGGACCTCAAGAAGCAGGCAAGCGATCAGCTGGAGATAAAGATCAAGCAGCGTGACGATGAACTCGTCGAACTGAGGGAAAAGCTGCAAGTGCTGGAAGAATTGCGTGCCCGCGAGTCCGAACGCCAGGAAAACAAGGAACGGGAAACCGATGAACTGACATCAAAAATAGAAGAACTCAGCGCCGCATTGCAGGAAAGCGGGCAATGTGCGGGCCAGCAGCTTGAGGAAAAAAACCGGGAAATCAGGGAGCTCCAGGAGCGGTTCCAGCAGACGAAAACCGTACACCTCGAGAGAGAGAATCTGGCCAGGCAGCAACTTGATTTCAATATGCAGGAACTCAGGCAGCTTGGAGAGACTATCGAAGTCAAGGAGCAGGAAATCGTGGGTCTGCAGGGCAAGATCCATCAAATGGACCTGGCAGCGAATGAGGCCGAAGAGCGCGCGGTCCTGCTGGAAGAGAAGGAACGTCACATCAGCCGACTGCAAGGTCAGGTCCATGAACTCGATGCAGCCCTGCATCACAGTGCCGAACGCTCCCAGCAACTCGAAACCAGCGAGCATGAGGTGGCACGGCTGGGTACCCGGGTGGTTGAGCTGGAATCTGCGCTGACTGACAGCCGGGAGCGCGTAGAGCAACTGGAGAAGAAAGATCAGGAGATCGAACACCTCAATACCGTGGTGCAGCAGAAGGCCGATCATATTTCCAGCCTCGAAGACCGGCTTGAGTTACAGGATGCCGCCATTCAGGAAGGGAACGAGCGCGACGCCCTGCTTGAGTCCAGGGCGCGCGAGGTTATTGAGCTGCATAACCGGGTGCAGGAACTGGAAGCAATACTGCAAGACAGCCATGAACGTACCCTGCAACTGGAAGGCAAGGAACAGGAGGTAAACTCGCTGACGGCCCGGGTGCAGGAGCTTGCACGCCTCAATGAGGTATTGCAGCAGAAGACCGATCATCTCGAGGCATTGGAGCAGCGGGTCCAGGCGCTGGATGCGGCCCTCCAGGAGGGCCATGACTATAGTCAGTTACTGGAGGCCCGGGACCAGGAAATCGCGCGACTCGACGAGCAGGTGCAGCTACTCGAGATCAGGGAGCATGAGATCAATGCACTTAATGTCCAGGTAAAGAAGCTGGAATCCGAACTGCATGACAGCCAGGAGCGCACCCATCAGCTCGAGGCCATAGAGCAGGAAATTGTGCGTCTGAGTGAGCAGGCTCAAAACCTTGAGGGCAAGGGTGTTGAGATTGAGGAGATGACCGACCGGATAAAGGAACTGGAATCCGAGCTGCATATTACTCAGCAGCGCGCAGGGCAACTGGAGGCCGGGGAGCAGGAGATTGCGCGCCTCAATGAGACGCTGCAGAAGAAGACCAATCATATCGTGGCACTGGAGCAGCAGGTCCAGAAGCTGGATGAAGTGGTACGGGATGGCAATGAGCATGGTCAGTTGCTGCAGATCAGGGATCAGGAGATTGCGCGGCTTGTTGAACAAACCCACAAGCTCTCCGGGCAGGCGCAGCAACTCGAGGGCAGGAATGAGGAAGTCAGGCAACTGAATAACCGGGTAGAGGAGCTTGAATCTGCCCTATCTGAGGCTGGCAAGCATGCACAGCTACTCGAGATCAAACAGCAGGAAGTCAGCGAGCTGAATGCCAGGCTGCAGGATCTGTCAGTTGCGCTGCAGGAAAGTCAGGGCCGCGCGAAAGAAGCTGATGCCAGGAGCGAGGAAATCGCTCGCTTGAATGCACGACTCCGGGAGCTGGAAGCCGCGGTCGAGGCTGGCAATGAGCAGGCGCAGGTGCTACAGGCGAAGGAGCAAGAACTCGGCGAATTGACTGCCCGGCTCCGGGAGCTGGAAGCCGCGGTCGAGGCTGGCAATGAGCAGGCGCAGGTGCTGCAGGCGAAGGAGCAGGAGGTCGGTGAGCTCACCGCCCGGCTGCGGGAGCTGGAAGCCGCGGTCGAGGCCGGCAATGCGCAGGCGCAGGCGTTGCAGGCGAAGGAGCAGGAGCTCGGCGGGCTCACCGCACGATTGCAGGAGCTGGAAGCCGCGGTCGAGGCTGGTAATGCGCAGGCCCAACAGCTGGAGGTGAAGGAGCAGGAGGTCGGCGGGCTCACCGCACGATTGCAGGAGCTGGAAGCCGCGGTCGAGGCCGGTAATGCGCAGGCCCAACAGCTGGAGGTGAAGGAGCAGGAACTCGGCGAATTGACTGCCCGGCTCCGGGAGCTGGAAGCCGCGGTCGAGGTCGGCAATGCGCAGGCGCAGGTACTGCAATCGAGGGAGCAGGAGGTCGGCGAACTGACTGCACGGCTGCAGGAGCAGGTCAGGCAGCTGCAGGCCTGGGAGCAGGAAACTGCCAGTTTGCAGATGGCTGTGAGTGAGAAGGATGAGCAGATCAACGAAATCAAAGGGAAGATGCATGACCTGGCCATCACCCTGCGCGATACCACGGCAGACGCAAAGGAGGCAGATGCCAGGCGCGAGGAAATCCTGCGCCTGAATCAACGGCTCAGGGAGTTGGAAGCCGACGTTGAGGCGGGCAATGCGCAGGCACAGCAGCTGCTGGCGAAGGAGCAGGAGCTCAGTGACCTGACTGCCCGGCTGAAGGAGCTGGAAGCTGCAGTCAGTGAAAAGGAAGAGTATGCCCGGCAGCTGGATGCAAGAGACCAGCAGATTGCGCAGCTCGGCATGGAAGTCGAGGCAAAGGGTCATGAGATCGCCAAGATGCACGGTCAAATCCAGGACCTGGATGCGGCGGCGCAGCAAAGCGAAGCCATGGCCCGTTGCATTGAAGAGAAGGACCAGCAAATCGCCCGACTGCATTCCCAGGTACAGAGGCTGGGAACAGCTGTGCGTAAGAGCGCGGACCGTGTCCAGGTACTCGAGGAAAGGGAACACCTGATCGAGCAACTGAAAGGTGAGGTCAGGAGGCTGGAGGAAGGCAAGGATGAACTTGAACTGAGCCGGGAGGAGATGGCCCGGATGCAGGTGCGGCTTGAAGAGATGAGTGAGTCAGCACAAGCCGCTACCGATCAGGCGCAGCAGATGGAAATCAGGGAACGTGAAGCCAACGAGCTGCTTAACCGGGTAGAGGAACTGGAAAGTCAGCTGCATGAGAGTCATGAACGTGCTCAGCAGCTGCAGGCGAAGGAGCAGGAAGTTGGCGAGCTCACCACCCGGCTGCGGGAGCTGGAAGCCGCCGTCGAGGCCGGCAATTCACAGGCACAGGCGCTGCAGGCGAAGGAGCAGGAGCTCGGCGAACTCACCGCCCGGCTGCAGGAGCTGGAAGCCGCGGTCGAGGCCGGCAATGTGCAGGCGCAGGTGCTGCAGGCGAAGGAGCAGGAAGTTGGCGAACTCACCGCCCGCCTGCGGGAGCTGGAAGCCGCGGTCGAGGCCGGCAATGCGCAGGCACAGCAGCTGCAGGCGAAGGAGCAGGAAGTTGGCGAACTCACCACCCAGCTGCAGGAGCTGGAAGCCACCGTCGAGGCCGGCAATGCACAGGCACAGGCGCTGCAGGCGAAGGAGCAGGAGCTCGGGGAAGTCACTGCCCGGCTGCGAGAGCTGGAAGCCGCGGTCGAGGCGGGCAACGCGCAGGCACAGCAGCTGCAGGCGAAGGAACAGGAACTCGGCGAACTCACCGCCCGGCTGCAGGAGCTGGAATCGGCTGCCGCCGAGGGTGGCGACCATGCGCAGCTGCTGGAAGTCAAGCAGCAGGAAGTCAGCCGGCTGACAGGGGAACTCGAGGAATTATCTGTCGAGCTGCAGGGCAGTCAGGAGCGTGCGCAGCAACTTGAAGCCAGGGAGCAGGAGATTTCACGTCTGGAGGAAAGGGCCAGGGAACTGGAGGCGGCACTGCAAGACAGCACTGAACGGGAACAACTGCTTGAGGCCAGGGAGCACGAAGTGACTGAACTCAAGGGCAAGCTCCAGGAGATGGCTGTGGTCCTGCAAGACAAGGAATCCCTTTCCGGAGGGCTGGCGGCTGTAACCCAGAATCAGATGGATGAGCAGGATATCGCTGTCAATTCTGTAGAGGAAGAGAAGTTGATGGAGATCAGCAAGCAGGACCCATTGACGGGTCTGTTCAATCGGCAGCATTTCATGCAGCTACTGGAAGAAAGCCTGGCCCAGGACAACGCGAGAAACGGCGACCAGGTGTTGATCTATATATTGCTGGAAAACTTCAAGTCAGTCCGCGATGAAATCGGGATTAACGGCAGTGATCTGGTTCTGCGTGAAACTGCTGCGCAGATCGCCTCCAATTGTGGTGAACAGGATCTAATCGCCCGTTTCAGCGACACTGTCTTTGTGGTGTTGCATCGTGGCGAACATCTGAGTGAGACCCGGGAGCTTTCCGAAAAAATGTTGCATGCTATCGAGCACCATGTCTTCGATGCTGAAGGAAGCTCAGTGATGGTTAAACTCAGTATCGGTTTGTGCCCTGTCAGTGAGCATACCAGTACCGCGCAGGATGTGATTACACGTGCCGATCTGGCGTGTGAGGTTGCCAGCTCGTCCGAGGGGTCAAGAATTCATTCCCACGACGTGACTGTTGACGAGCAGATGAGCCAGGACCATGAGGGCGAGTGGGATGTGATGATAAGGAATACGCTTGATGAAGAGCGCTTTTACCTTGTCTACCAACCCATCGTCAGTCTCAACGGCGATGTCAGTGAGCGTTACGAGGTGCTGCTCAGGATCGTCGACGATGAGGGGCAGGTGGTTCTGCCAAGCCAGTTCCTGTCGATCGCAGACAAGATCGGACTGACCCATGAAATCGATCGTTGGGTCATTGATACCGCTATTACGACACTGGCAGAGCTGCACCGTGAGGGGAGGGACACAACGTTTTTTGTGAAGATATCCGGTAAAACACTGGCCGACAGCGAACTGCCTCTGTGGATCCATGAAAAGATCAGCGAATGCCAGGTCAAGACGGGGAATATCGTTTTCGAGATTACCGAGGCGGTTGCGCTCAAGGACCTCAGAAACACCATGCACTTCGTCAATGCCATGAACAAACTGGGCTGCAAGGTGGCGCTGGAACACTATGGTCGCGCTAACCAGCCGCAGCTGCTCAAGCACCTGTCCGTGGATGTCCTCAAGATCGATGGAAGCCTGATCGAGAATCTGAGCACCAACAAGGAAAATCAGGTCATCGTGAAGCGCATCATCGAGGCTGCCAACAGCCACGATATCAAGTGTACAGCTGAACGCGTGGAAGAGGCCCATGATCTCGGGATGCTCTGGCAGTACGGTGTCGAGTTTGTCCAGGGCAATTTTGCCCAGATACCGAGCAAGGACCTGGATTACAATTTCGAGGGGGATTCCGCCGAGGAGGAATCGACGATCTATATGTGACCCTGCAGTGTAACAAGCTGCTCATTACGCAAAAGGCTCGTTCCGGATGGAGCGGGCCTTTTGCGTGAACTGGCGCTAAAATGCCTGTATAAGGTATTTGCCAAGGGGCAGGGCGATGTGTAAACACTACCCGGTAACGGATGTGATGCTAAGGTTCATGATGTGTTTCGTGTTATTGCCCTCACTGGCGATAGCGGCTGTGGTGCGCAGTGCGGACGAGGAGACCGGCCTGGTGAAGTGGCACTTCACAGCAGGTGATCTGGAGATAGAACTGATTCAGCGGCTGCCGGACCAGACGCGCGGCTTCTTCCTGGCGCGCGGATTCTCCAGCGCGGTGGCCAATGAAATCGCCACCCGTTGCGTGTTCCAGACGATTGTACGCAACCGCAGCGAGTCGCCTGACGGCAAACCGGTCACGATTGATCTTGGTGAATGGCGCATCGTCCATGCCGGTACCCGCCGTCCTATCCGCCTCAAGGAGGACTGGATGGCTTCATGGCCGGAAGACAGGGTCAGCCAGGCATCCAGGCTCGCATTCCGCTGGGCGACCTTGCCGACCACGCAGGAGTTTCTGCCGGGGGACTATAACTGGGGCATGACGGCCTATGGACTGCCGCCGGGCGCCGTATTTGACCTGAACCTGGTCTGGCAGCAGGACGATCAGACAAAGGCCGGCTGGATACGCGGTATCGAATGTCCACCCGATGTGGATCGGCTGAAATGAGGGTCTTGAGGACATTGTGCCTGTTGTGGGGGTGCCTGTTCAGCCTCGGCAGCGCAGTTGCTGCGGATCAGACTCTGTCGCCGGTGCCGGGCAGGCCACTCGCGCCTGACTTCACCTTGCAGGATACTGACGGAAATCAGCACCGCCTCTCGGATTATCGCGGTCGGCCGGTGTTAATCAATTTCTGGGCCACCTGGTGTCCACCCTGCCGCGAGGAGATTCCCTCCATGAACCGCGCCTGGGCCAGGATTGCGGAAGAGGGTATTGCCATGTTGGCCATCAACGTGGGCGAGGACGAGGACACCATCTTTGTCTTTACCGCCGATTACCCGGCCGATTTCCCCCTGCTGCTTGATCGAGACGGGGAGGTGATCGGGCAGTGGCCCGTGAAGGGGCTGCCGACCACTTATATCGTGGATCCGCAAGGTCGCATCGCCTACCGTGCCATCGGCGGACGCGAGTGGGACGACGAGCGCTTGCTGGAAGCGCTGCGCGCGTTGCAGGAATGACGCAAGGAGACCGGGTTCCGGATCACTGTGTCAAGGGGAGTGTGCAATGTCAGAGTGGATCAGGTAATCCGGCCCCCTTGCGGTCATTAGACTATAGCGGGTTTCAGGTTTCAGTCCTTGTCTGTGTTCCTCTCTTGGTTATTGCCTGGTATCCAGTGTCCGACAATCGCTGCGGCGGCACTGCGACCCAGGTCACGATTCCCTTGTCACGCCCCTTCGGCAGCTTGTCCCGGTCAGCAGCGGTGATTTCCAAAGGAACACAATGCCTGTTATTCCGATTGCAGGCATCGGCTGACAAGTATCAGCATTATCAATGCATTACCCTGTCTGGAGTTGGACCTCAGGACAGGTCTGCCATGCCGGCGATGGCCATTGATAACCGGGGTCCTTGCTGCAACCGGTATGGGTATTATTTTTCCTTCAAATCTAAAGATTTAAGCCTGCAAGGCCGATCAGAACAGCATGGGGATATGCCTCGAGCCGGGTGTGCAAATTCGGGTGAAAAATGAAACCAACCTTATACCAATGACCTGGAAGTCAATCATTGACAGATTACTTTACAGCCTGATCAGCGTCTGCCTGACCCTGTTACTTGTTGCCTGCTCATCCATAGATGAGGGCGGGCAGCTTGCCACGTTGCGTATCGGCCTCTTGCCGGACGAAAGTGAAGCGGAGCTTTACAGGCGATATACACCTCTGTTCGAGTTTCTCGAGAAGGAAACCGGGATACCCATTGAGCTCACCATTCCGGATTCCTATGATGAACTTGTAGAACTGTTCTCGGGCGGGTCGGTGGATCTGGCGTATTTTGGCGGTTATACCTTCGTAAAAGCCAATATCGACCATGGCGCCGTGCCCCTGGTTATGCGTGACGTGGACATCAATTTCACCAGCGTCCTGATTGCAAATGGCAACAGCCAGGTGAAGGACTTCACGGAAACAGTGGGAAAGCGCTTTGCTTTCGGCTCAAGACTCTCGACCTCTGGACATCTGATGCCACGGCACTTCATGATTTCGGAAAAGAATATTGACCCGGAGAAACACTTCAGCAGCGTGCGTTACTCAGGTCTTCATGATCAAACCGCCTACTGGGTGCGCGACGGGGAGGTGGATCTGGGGGTGGCCAATGGCCGAATCATTCGAAAGATGCTACAGGACGGGCGGTTGAGGCCGCAGGACATACGGATTATCTGGGAAACTCCGCCCTATTCCGATTATGTCTGGGCGGTGCAAGCGGGAGTCACACGAAAAGACAGGGATAAGATCAGGCAGGCCTTTATGAAACTCTCTGTCGACAATCCGTCACACGCAGTCATCCTGCATAACATCGATGCCGGTGGTTTCCTTCCAGCCAGCGAACAGGATTTTATCGATTTGAAGAAAATCGCTATTAGTATGGAGGCTGGCGAATGAGCATGCCTGGTATCTTTTTCTGCCTCACTACCCTCTCGATACGTCACTATCTGTACGCACTTGTTACCGTGATCAGTTTAATGGTGCTTTCCATAGTCGCCTATATGAGCTGGCAGCACCATCTGTACAAGGAAAAGGAATATATTTCCAATCATTATCACCTGGAGACGGTTTTATTGGCCACCAGGGTCAAGGAAGATCTGCATGGCATTGAAGCGCACTATGCCAAACACAGAACTCGCGATCAGGCTACGGGAGGCCATCCCGTGGATGATGGATACTACAATCAGACAATATATCGACTTCAAATAAACTTTGCCGAGATAATGCGATTGTACGAGATGTTCCGTTTCGTGCATGTCGAACAGGATTCCTATATGCCCATCCTTGTCAAAGGAGAGGGGCAGCTGGAGCGTATTAGTCAAGGGCTGCTCGCGGCGGACACGATGGGCCACTCAATGAGCAGCCTGTCGGCCTTTGCGCTCAGCATGGAGCAACTCAGGCGACTGCACTCGATTGACCATAAAGATATGTATGTGCTGTCGGAGAGGCAGCGTATTCAGAGTCTCAGGAACTTGTCTGTTATTGCTTTTTTCATGCTGGTACTTGGTTTCCCGATAGTAAGAAAGATATTAGCGCAGTACAGGATCATGGTAGACCGGGAGCAGCGGAGCGAAACGGAATTGCGTCAGAGTGAGAATCGTTTCAGGTCATTGGCCAGCTCCGCACCTGTCGGTATTTTCCGTAGCAGGATGGACGGTGCATGGATTTACGTTAACGAGCAATGTTCCGAATTGATCGGACTTTCGCGAGATGCCTGCCTGGGGCAGGGCTGGAAGCGGCAACTGCGCGCCGATTATATGGGTGCTGCCGAGGCATCCTGGCTGCATATGATCGATGGATGTCATTCCTTGTCGGATGAGTACGCCTTTATTCGTGAAAATGGTAATCCCGTGTGGGTGATATGCCAGGCAAGGCCGGAGAAGGATGCCGCAGGTAATGTCATCGGTTACATAGGGACCCTGACCGATGTGACTGCACGTATCCGGGCCGAGAATGAAGTCAGACAGCGCAAGATGGCAATGGAAACCATTTTCAATTCTCTCCCGGACATTTTTTTCCGCATGGGAAAAGACGGGACCATTCTCGATTACCAGGCGAAAAACGACTCGGACCTGTATGTCGAACCGGAATGCTTCATTGGTAAGCGGATGCAGGATGTGTTGCCTGCGGATGTAGGCCAACTGTTCATGGAACACATGGGCTTGATAGGCGGGCCGGGGGAGACCGCTGCCTTTGAGTATGAACTCATGGTCAACCAGGTGACCACCCCGTACGAGGCGCGACTGGTTTGTCTCGGTGAAACAGACGAGATAATCGCCCTGGTACGGGATATTTCCGATAGGCTGCGCGCGGATCAACAATTGCAGCAGGCCGCCATTGTCTATGAAAATACGGTGGAAGGTATATTTATTGCAGACGGTAAAGGCATTGTTGTGAGCGTCAATCGTGCATTCACGGATATTACCGGTTACGGGGCCGATGAGGTCCTGGGGAAAGGCTCCGGAATACTGGATTCAGGGCGTCATGATTCCGAATTCTCCAAATCGATGTGGAGCCAGCTCGACGAACAGAGTCACTGGCAGGGGGAGATCTGGAGCCGGCGCAAGGGCGGTGAGTCATTCCCTGCCTGGCTCAGCATCAACAGTGTCCCGGATTCATCCGGAAAGCTCTGTAACTACGTGGCGATCTTCTCGGATATTACAGAAATGAGGCGATCGCAGGACGAGCTTGAACATCTGGCGCGTCATGACGTCCTCACCGATCTGCCCAACCGGCTTCTGTTCGAATCGCGCCTGGAGCATGCTATTCATCACGCCCATCGAAGTGGCGAGTTCCTGGCGGTGATGTTTCTTGATCTGGATCGCTTCAAGATTGTCAATGACAGCCTTGGGCATGCGGCCGGTGATTCACTGTTGCAGCAGGTGGCCACCCGGTTGACTTCAGTGGTCAGAAAAGAGGATACCGTCTCCAGGATGGGGGGTGACGAATTCACTTTCCTTCTGGAGGATGTCTCATCCCGGGGCGCTGCAAAGATTGCCGAGAAATGTATCCACGCCCTTAAACAGCCAGTTGAATTCGGGGACAGGGAGATCTACCTGTCTGGCAGCGTGGGTATCAGCCTTTTCCCTGAGGATGGCGAGGATGTCGACACCCTGGTCCGTAATGCGGATGCAGCCATGTACAAGGCAAAAGCTGCTGGCCGTGACAATTATCAGTTCTATACCAACGAGCTGACTGTCAATGCCCTGGAGCAGGTCTCGATGGAGGCCCAGCTGCGGCGCGCGCTTGAGCGCAATGAATTCCGTTTAGTATACCAGCCGCAAGTAGAGATGCCCTCGGGGAAACTCATTGGTGTCGAGGCATTGCTGCGTTGGGAGAGCCCCGAGTACGGTCTGGTTGGCCCCGACCGCTTTATCCCCCTGCTTGAGGATAGCGGATTGATCGTGCCGGTGGGTGAGTGGGTCCTCGAGACGGCTTGCAGGCAGGCAAGGGACTGGTTGGATATGGGTTGGACGGATTGCAACATGGCCGTCAATGTCGCAGGAGAGCAGATCACCCGCAGCGACATTGTCGGCCTGGTGCACCAGATCCTGGACCGTACAGGGCTCCCGGCGGAGCGTCTGGAACTTGAAATGACCGAGACATTCGCCATGTCCGATCCGGAAAACACCATTGGCATCTTTCAGGAGCTTCGTGACCACGGTATTCGCATCGCCATCGACGATTTCGGGACAGGTTATTCATCACTTGCCTATCTCAAGCGCCTGCCGATCGACAGGCTCAAGATCGACCGGTCTTTTATCAGGGATATTCCGGGAGACGTCGACGATGAGGCCATTACCCAGGCCATTATCGCCCTGGGCCAGTCGCTGCGACTTGATGTGATCGCGGAGGGCGTCGAGACCGCGGACATGGTCGATTTTCTTGTCAGCCATGATTGCCATTATGGGCAGGGATTCTTTTTTGGAAAGCCGATGGCGGCCGTCGCCATCCAGGAACTGCTCGATCTGGACCTCGAGATCATCCGCAATGCGGCATCCAGCTAGTAGCTGAAAACCCACTGCCGGATACTCAAATCAATCAATCCGAGCGCAGGACAGCGCCTGTCGTGCTGTTTCTCGTAGACAGACGCGTGGGCGGCGGTTGTTCCGTTAATAGCCTGGGGGCCAATTGATCATTTATGGATGATCGAGCCGGTAGTGCCGCAATAGCGCCCCGGTTGTGGTGGCCTGGGCGAACAGGGTGAACAGCACCACGCCGAAGGCAATCGACTGGATGGTCCACCAGTAGTCCAGGCTGGTCGGCAGCGCCAGCGCCAGCGCCAGGGTGACCGCGCCGCGCAGCCCGCCCCAGAACATGACGACCTGGTAGGGTCGGGGAATCGGCTCGATTGCGGGGAGTCTGGAGATCAGCGGGACCAGCCCGAAGATGCCGATCGCGCGTGCCACGAGCACCCCGGCGATACCGATCAGCATGGCCAGCCAGCGTTCACTGAACATGTCCAGGGTGACGGTGACGCCCATCAGCAGGAATACCAGCGCATTGGCCACGTAGGCATTGAAGGCCCAAAGGGTCCGCACGAAGCCGTCATCCCGGGCGCCGTTGCCGGTGGATGAACGGCCCAGGATGAGGCCGGTCACCAGTACCGCCATCACCCCGGAGACATGGAGCCAGTACTCTGCCAGTACGAAGCCGAGGTAGGCCGCGATGACCGTTGCCAGCGCCCGGGTGATTTCATCCCCGAGCAGCCGGGTGATGCCGACGAAGGCCAGGCCGATGAGCGCACCGACCAGCGCCCCGCCGAAAAAGACTGCGCAGAACCGCAGGCCGGCGTCCGCAAGGGTCATGGCCCCGCCGGAGCTTGTGGCCAGTGCGATAATGACCCCGAACACGACAATGGCGGTGGCATCATTGAACAGGCTCTCGCCTTCCAGCAGCACCGTCAGGCGTTCCGGTGCGCCCATTTGCCTGAACAGGGCCACCACCGCGACCGGATCGGTGGCCGACAGCAGGGCTCCGGTCAGCAAGGCCGCAATCCAGGGGAAGCCCGTAGGATGGGCGATACCCGCATACACCAGCACGGCCGTAATCAGGGTCGACAGCAGCATCAGCGGGATGGCGAGGAACAGGATCGGCACCAGGTTCTTCAGCAGCAGGCGCACATCGATGGTATAGGCCGACTCGAAGATCAGCACCGGCAGGAACACGAAGAACACCAGGTCGTGGAAATTGCCGGCACGGACACCGGTGTCGATA
This sequence comes from uncultured Ectothiorhodospiraceae bacterium, assembly GCA_947258615.1. GTDB lineage: Bacteria > Pseudomonadota > Gammaproteobacteria > UBA9214 > UBA9214 > CAMYJZ01. The sequence goes on from CAMYIX010000043.1 coordinate 42,522, forward strand.
CCGGCCCCCACCAGGACCTCGGAGGCCACAAAGCCCGCAATCACCAGGGTCGCGGTGAACGGCAGGTGCAGGCGCCGGGCCAGCGGCTGGATGAGCAGCGCGAGCAGCAACAGTCCCGCGAGTAACAGGATGACGTGCCCGGTGTCCATAGGGTGCCAGCCGCTCAGCCAGTCTTGGCCGGCGGTGTGTCCGTCGGCACGCTGATGTCCGGGTGCAACTCGTTCAGTGGAATGGACAGGCCGTTTCCGGTGACCACGCGGGCATGCATGCGGGACAGCTGGCGGGGCTCCCGGACACCGCAGGAATGCGCAATGATCCCCACTTCATAGACGATGTTGCGGGCGTAGCTGGCCACCCGCACGGCTTTGTGTTTCGGGTCGAGGCCCTTTTGCAGACCCTTGTCGTGGGTGGTGATCCCGGTCGGGCAGGTGTTCTTGTTGCACTGCAGCGCCTGGATGCAACCTAGCGAAAACATGAAACCGCGTGCCGAGGTGATGAAGTCCGCACCCAGGCACAGTGCCCAGGCGACATCGGCGGGTGTGATCAGCTTTCCGGAGGCGATTACCTTGATACGCTCCCGCAGGCCGTACTCGTTGAGCTTGTCGAGCAGCAGGGGCAGACTCTCGCGTAACGGCAGGCCGACGTCATCGATCAGCGGCATGGGCGCAGCCCCGGTGCCGCCATCGGCACTGTCCACGGTGATGAAATCCGGCGCGCTTTCGTTGCCGCGCTCATTGATTTCCCCGAACAGCCCGTCCAGCCAGCCATAGGCGCCGATTACGGCCTTGAAGCCGACCGGTTTTCCGGTCACTTCGCGGATCCGCCGGATCATGTCGAGGAGGTCACTGTTCGAATTGATATCCGGATGGCGGTTGGGACTGATGGCATCATGTCCCGGTTGAATGCCGCGTATGTGTGCGATCTCCTGAGTGACCTTGGCGCCCGGCAAGATGCCGCCCTTGCCGGGCTTGGCGCCCTGGCTGAGCTTGATCTCGAACATCCGGACTTGCGCGTGTGCGGCAGCCTCCCGGAGCTTGTCGTCATTCAGGTTGCCGGCCAGGTCGCGCACCCCGTTCTTGGCCGTGCCGATCTGGAAGACCAGGTCGCAGCCCCCGTCGAGGTGCCAGGGCGACAGCCCGCCCTCGCCGGTGTTCAGCCAGCAGCCCGCCATTTTGGCGCCGCGCGACAGTGCCAGTACCGCGGGTTTCGAGATGGCGCCGTAACTCATGCCGGAGATATTGAACAGGGAATCGGTGGTGTAGGGTTCCCGGCAATACGGCCCGATGGTGATGGGCTGGGTGGGGACGGCGTCCTCGCCCAGGGTAGGGTAGGGGCAGTTGACGAACAGCACGGTGCCGGCCGGACGCAGATCGCGGGTCGAGCCGAAGCCGACGGTGTTATCGATGTTCTTGGCGGCCCGGTAGACCCAGGAACGCTGGGCGCGGTTAAAAGGCAGTTCCTCCCGGTCCATGGCAAAGAAATACTGCCGGAAGAATTCCCCCAGGCGCTCGAAGAAGTTGCGAAGGCGTCCGATGACCGGGTAATTGCGACGGATGGCATGTTTGGTCTGGGTGACGTCGAGGATGAAGACGACGATGACGGCCAGGACACCCAGGCCGACCACAAAGACAAACAGGGTCGCCATGATATTGAGCGCGGCCTGGATGTAGGAAGCCGTTTCCCCGGACATGAACTCCATGCGACGCCCCCTTAAGGGAATCCCTGATTAATTGATGTATAACGTCATTGCGAGCGTAGCGAAGCCATCTCTTGCAATCAGGGTCAACGAGTTACAGATTGCTTCGTCGCCGGCCGCTCCCGGTATGACCCAGGCCAGCCTCTCGACCGGTTCCCTGTCTCACCTTTCCCTTGTAGATCGTGCTCCTCGCGATGGCGAATTCATCCGATCATACCTGGACAATAACCGGCTTTTCAGCAGCGCTCCTGGTTGCGCCAGCGCCGTGCGATCCAGTAGTCGGCACTGAAGTACCTGCCGGCACCAAGGTAGAGTAGCGCCAGCAGCATGATGAAATAGGTGGCGGCAAATTCGATACCGTTTTTCAGAATGGTGATGCCCCCGGTCTCGGTCAACCAGCTGTAGTTACCATGTTCCCTGAGCAGACTCCTGGCAGCCTCCCGGCGCGTGTTGGCCTCCTCGATGAGGTCGGTTCGCCATTCCCAGGGGACAGTGAGGTCGGTCTCGGGCAGGACATGCCAGCCGTTATCCCAGTGTGCGGTCGTGGCGGCGACTAGCATGGTAAACATCAGGGGGATGACCGCCCAGCGGACTGCCAGTCCGGCCAGCAGTGCAATACCGCCCAGTAGCTCTGTCAGGGCGGCAACATAGACCATGAGCTCCGGTGCCGGGATGCCCAGCGACTCGAAATAGGGGCCGAGGTGTTCCGCATGTTTCAGCTTGTTACTGCCCGCCAGAATAAAGATCGGGGCCAGGAATAATCGCAGTGCCAGCGGGGCCAGAAAGTCCAGCGGGCGGATGACGCGTTCCAGCAGGCTCTGCAGGCAGTTCATGAATCCGATCATGGCTGTTCTCCCGGTTGTGGTTTTTTGTTGGTGCAGCGTCCGGTAGCCGGATCAATGCCGTCTGGTGCCGGGGATGATGTCCTTCTCATGCAAGCCCCTGAAGATTGCCCGGCCACCCTCGACGACGACTTCGGGTTGCGGATGCGATAGCTCCCGGGCAATGATCAGCAACAGTTCTTCGCCCGTGGCCCCGGGCTCCGATTCGACCAGTTCCAGCAACCGACGGGTGACCGGGTTGATCTCGATAAAGCCGACCTCGTCCCGGCGGTCGCGGTACACGACCAGGTAGGTCGGGGTATCCCCCGGCGCGTCCGGCCGGAAGTCGGGGCCGATGCGATGGACGGGATAGCGGTAGGCGAGATGCCAAGCCAGCGGAGACAGCATCGGGCTACCCGTCATCAGATCACCCTCGGGGTCGAACTGTTCCGGGTCGAGCCGTTCATCCGCCACGGAGAGGGCCAGTTCCACCCACTCGTAGTGTGCCAGCTCCTGCAGGAAGGGCGGGTCCTCCGGGTGTTCGCTGCGCTCATGCTCCAGGTAGTTGAGGAATTCGCGCGGCATCTCCAGGAACAGCGGTGTATGTGCGCGGTGCCGGTTGAAGTAGTCCCTGATCAGGGCATGCCAGGCTGCATCATCCAGGATCCTGCGCAGGACCGGGAAGGTGCCGGACATGAAGCCCTCGACATTGTTGTAGAACAGCTCACGATAGATGCCCATGCGCCGGTCTTCGATATCTGCCGGTGCGGACCGGTGCTCCGGATCGCGTATATGGGCAGCGAATTCATACTGCCTGCGGACAAAATCCGGGAGTTCAGTTCTGGAGTGCGATGCCATGGCCACAGGCCGCCTTCCATTTGTTCTGCAATGCCTTGATGTGACTCATCTCGGCGAGCAGTTCCGGGAGCGGCGGGATATTGAAGTCGCGTTCCAGCAGGGTGGGAACCACGCCGAAATGTTCGTAGGCGGTTTCCAGCAGGTCCCAGACCGGGTCGATGACCGGGGCGCCGTGGGTGTCCACCTTGAGGTCGTCGGCCTCGTCGTAGTGTCCGGCCATGTGAAAATAGACGACGCGCCCGGCGGGTAATGCCTTGAGAAACCGTTCTGCGTCATAGCGATGGTTGATGCTGTTGACGTAGATGTTGTTCACGTCCAGCAGCAGGTCACAGTCGGCCTCGGACAGGACGGCGTTGATGAAGTCGATCTCGTCCATCTCCTTGCCCGGGGCCGCGTAGTAGGAAACATTCTCCATGGCGATGCGCCGTTCCAGGATGTCCTGAACGCGCCGGATGCGGCCGGCGACATAATGGACGGCCTCTTCGGTAAACGGGATGGGCAGCAGATCGTAGAGATGACCATCGTCGCTGCAGTAACTCAGGTGTTCGGTGTAAAAGCGGATATTGTGTTCATCGAGAAAGCGCTTGACCCTGAACAGGAAGGTCTCGTCCAGGGGGGCGGGGCTGCCGATGGACAGGGACAGTCCGTGCGCCACAAACGGGTAGCGTTCGGTAAACCAGCTGAAGTCCTTGCCCGGCTTGCCGCCGACGCCGATCCAGTTTTCCGGGGCCACCTCGAAGAAATCGACCGCATCCGGCGGGTTGTCCCGCAGCGGACCCATCAGGGTCCGCCGCAGTCCAAGTCCCGCCCCGGCGACCGGGTAGTGTGTTGCAGTCACGGTTGCTAGGGGCGACGCTTACTTGTTAGCGCCGCACTTGCCTTCGCCGCACTTGCCTTCCATCATGCCCTTGGCCTTGTCGACCGCCTTGGCGCCGCCGCATTTGCCTTCACCGCACTTGCCTTCCTTCATTTTCATTTCGCTGGCATCGATTACGCCATCCGCATTCTTGTCCTTCTTGCTGAACATGGACTCGTGGGCTGACATGAACTCGTCCTTGGTGACCTTGCCATCGCCATCGGCGTCCATGCTCTTCATGCCGCATTTGCCCTCGCCACACTTGCCTTCCATGGTGGCCTTGGCCGTGCCGCCGCACTTGCCTTCACCGCACTTGCCTTCACCGCACTTGCCTTCCTTGGTGGCCTTGGTTGCACCACCGCATTTACCTTCACCGCACTTGCCCTCCGCCATACCGGCGACCATGTAGCCGCTGGAAAGCTCGGTCATGGCGAACGGATTCTCAGCGGCGGTGGCCGTGTTGATGCTCGCCAGCGAGGTCACGATGGCCGTACTCACAGCGATCGCCAGGGGTTTGATTACAGTTTTATCTGACATTAGATCTCTCCACACAGGTTTTTAGGAAATGGGGTCATTGCCCCGGTTGTAATGATTGTCTTTTGCATCAATGCGGTGATTGATGGAGTTTACGACATTGACTTGATTGAAAAGTTTCTCGGCCTCACGGATTTCTCAAATCCCCGGGCTTCTAGATAATATATTTATTAATCAACTGGTTATAGTGTAAATTGGGGTGCCACGACTACTCCATCAGCTTGTGCCGGTACTCGCACAGGTCCGAAATCACGCATGACTGGCAACGCGGCTTGCGCGCAATGCAGGTGTAGCGACCGTGCAGGATCAGCCAGTGATGCGCATCGTGCAGGAATTCGCCGGGTACCAGGCGCAGCAGCCGCTGTTCGACCTCGGTGACATTCTTGCCGGGGGCGATGCCGGTGCGGTTGGCGACCCGGAAGATGTGGGTATCCACCGCAATGGTCGGTTGTCCGAAGGCCGTGTTGAGGACGACGTTGGCGGTCTTGCGGCCGACGCCGGGCAGGGCCTCCAGCGACTTGCGGTCCGCGGGGACCTTGCCGTTATGCCGCTCCTCCAGCAGGGTGCAGGCCTTGATGATATTGCGTGCCTTGGTATTGAACAGGCCAATGGTCTTGATGTGTTCCTTGAGTCCGTCCTCGCCCAGATCGAGCATGGCCCTGGGTGTCCTGACCTTTTTGAACAGGCCCCGGGTGGCCTTGTTGACACCGACATCGGTGGACTGGGCCGAGAGGATGACCGCGATCAGCAACTGGAAAGGGTTGCCGTATTCGAGTTCCGTGGTCGGTTTCGGGTTGGCCGCGCGCAGGCGTTCGAAGATTTGCTGGCGTTTGTCGCGGTTCACAGTGGAGACGTGATGGTGCTCAGGCCTGGGAGGCCCGTGCCGCGTCCAGGTCCCGGGCAAGCGCGCGTTCCTCGCGCCGGGCATTGATGACATTCATCAGGGCGATCAGCAATCCGAGGCCGATGAAGGCGCCCGGAGGCAGTATTGCCAGCAGGAAGCCGCGATAGTCATCGATCAGTGTCATCGCCAGTGCCCGGCCCGATTCGCCGAACATCAGGTGGGCCTGTGAGAACAGGGTGCCCTGCCCGATCAGTTCGCGCATTCCGCCCAGGGCCACCAGCACCAGCGTGAACCCTACACCCATGGCCAGGCCGTCGATGCAGGCGCGGTCAACACTCTGCTTCGAGGCAAACGACTCGGCGCGCCCGATAATGGCACAGTTGGTGACGATCAGCGGGATGAAGATGCCGAGTATCAGGTAGAGGTCATGGAACCAGGCATTCATGGCCAGTTCGATCACGGTGACCACGGAGGCGATCACCAGCACATAAACCGGGATCCGGACCTCGGGACGCACCAGGTTGCGAATACTCGATACGATGACGTTGGTGGTGACCAGAGTGAGGGTCGTGGCCAGGCCCAGGCCCAGGCCGTTGACCAGTGAATTGGTGATTGCCAGCAGCGGGCACAGGCCCAACAGCTGTACCAGTCCCGGGTTGTTGTTCCAGAGGCCTTCCCTGATGATGTGTGTATAACCCGGTTCAGTCATTGTGTTTCTGACCTGTGAAAAGCACCGCAAAGGCGCAACGATCGCAAAGAAATAATATTTCTCACCGCGGAGACGCCGAGGACGCAGAGTAAGAATTCCATGGTAAAAACCCTAACAATGAATTCTCTATTTAGATGGATGTTTTATCTGTTTCATTATTTATTTTTTCTCTGCGTTCTCGGTGTCTCCGCGGTGAATACTGTTGTGTTTTTCTTTGCGACTTTGCGGTGAGTGCCCTTTTTCATTTTCGGTGTCCAGGGAGAACAAGGCCTCGCGATGATCCCGGTAGTATAGCAGCGATTTCCTGACTGCCCCGACAATGGCGCGCGGCGTGATGGTCGCGCCGGTCAGCTGGTCGAAGTCGCCGCCGTCCTTGCTGACCTCCCAGCGGGCCGTCGGCGGGTTTTCCAGCGATTTCCCGTCGAAGCCGTAGATCCAGTCGGAACGTTCTTCCTCGATGGCATCACCGAGGCCGGGTGTCTCCCGGTGCGTGACAACCCGGACCCCGGTGAGGGTGCCGTCGTAGTTGATGCCGACCAGCAGCCGGATGGAGCCGCTGTAACCGTCAGGGGCGACCGGCGCCATGACCAGGGCAACCGGCCGGCTGCCGCGGCGCGCGCGATAGACCATCACCGGTTCGGGCGTGCCCAGCAGGATTTCGTCCCGCACCTCCAGGGTATCCGCGAACAGGTCATTGTCATGCTGTGCGGGGGGTGCCAGGACATGCAGCTTGCGCAGCAGTCTTTCGCGTTCATTGGCGGCGATCTGCTCGCGGGTACCGTCATAGGTAACGGCGACCAGTCCGGTCCCGACAACAGCGAACAGGAACAGAATGACTGCGGTGATCGCGCTGCTGCGGTAATTCACGCTGGCCTACGGTTGTCCGAACACCCGGGGGCGGGTGTAGTGGTCGATGGTCGGGGCCGCCATGTTCATCAGCAGCACGGCAAAGGCCACGCCGTCGGGGTAGCCGCCCCAGGTGCGAATCAGGTAGGTGAGTATGCCGATACCGGCACCGTAGATCAGCCGTCCACGCGGGGTGGTGCTGGCGGAGACGGGGTCGGTGGCGATGAAAAAGGCGCCCAGCATGGCGGCGCCGCTGAACAGGTGAAAGACCGGTGAGGTAAAGCTGTCCGGGTTGAACAGGTGGAACACCAGTGCCGTCGCAAACAGCCCGCCGAGCATGCCGGCGGGTATCTGCCACTGGATCACCCTGGCCTGCAGCAGCCAGAGTCCACCTAGCAGGAAGCCGAGATTGACCCACTCCCACGCCCGGCCACCGAAGTAACCGAACAAAACCGTGCTGTGGATTTCGCCCAGGGTCTCGTTAAGCCCGAGGCGTGTCTTGATAGTGTCCATGGGTGTTGCCATTGACAGTGCATCCAGGCCGGCGCCGGCGCGCGCGGTCTCGGTGAACGCCAGTGCCAGGGTGTCCAGCAGGCCGGGGTAATTGCCGGGCGCCGACCACTGGGTGAGTTCCAGCGGGAACGAGATCAGCAGGACCACGTAACCGGCCATGGCGGGATTGAAGGGGTTGTAGCCCAGGCCGCCGTAGAGCTGTTTCGCAACCACGATAGCGAACAGCGTGCCGACCACGGGGATCCACCAGGGGGTCAGTGGCGGCAGCGCCAGGGCCAGCAGGACGGCGGTCAGCAGGGCGCTGCCGTCCAGCAGGGTCACTAGGACGGGACGCCGGCGCAACCTGAGCATCAGGGCCTCCGCGGCAATGGCTGTGAGCGCGGCGAGCAGGACATTGATGAGTATGCCCCAGCCGAACAACCACGCGGCGCAGGCGGCCCCGGGCAGCAGTGCCAGCAGGACCTTCTGCATCATGGCCGCGACATCTTCGGAAACCGGCAGATGCGGCGAGCTGTAGGTGTTGAATTTCATGAATGCTCAGTGTTCCCCGGGTGGTGACTTGTGCCGGCGACGCCTGTCGACTTCCCTGACCTTCTCAGCCTGTTCGGCGGTGAGATTATCCACGTTTTTCTGGACAATGCCTTTGCGCTCCTTTTTCTTTTTCACCCGCTCCAGCGCTGCCTGGATCGCGGCCTGCTTGGCATCCAGGCGGGCACTGTCACTGCCGGAGACCGCCTTTTTCCTGCGTGCCAACCGCTCGGCCCGCTCGCGCTTGATGCGCTCCAGGCGCTCCTGGTGCGCCTGGTGACGGTCACGGGCGATGTCCGCGGCCTGTTTCTGCTTTTCGTCGTTCCAGATTTCGGTCTTGGCGTGGCGATAGTACTGCACCAGCGGTATATGGCTTGGGCATACATAGGCGCAGCAGCCGCATTCGATGCAGTCAAACAGATTGTAGTCCTGGGCCGCGTCCAGGTTACCGCTGCGCGCATACCAGTAAAGTTGCTGGGGCAGCAGGTCGGCCGGGCAGGCCTCGGTGCATTTGCCGCAGCGGATACAGGGCAGCGCGGCTGCGGGCGGCGGCATCTCTTCACGGGTGACGGCCAGGATGCAGTTGGTGGCCTTGATGACCGGGACCGCGTCCGTACTGACGGCAAAACCCATCATCGGCCCCCCCATCAGCAGGCGGTCAACGTCGTCGCTGTAACCGCCGCTGGCCGCGATCGCGTGACTGAACGGGGTGCCGATAAGCACCTCGAGGTTGCGCGGCTGGTTCACGCCGGCCCCGGTGACGGTCACGATCCTGGAAATCAGGGGATGGTTGCGCGCCACGGCGCGGTAGACGGCGGCGGCGGTGCCGACGTTCTGGCAAATGATGCCGATATCGGACGGGAAGCCCTGGCTGGGCACCTCGCGCCCCGTCAGTACCTTGATCAGCTGGCGCTCGCCACCGCTGGGGTAGCGTTGCGGCACGCTGACGACCTGGATGCCGGTATCCGCGGAGGCTCTCAGCGCCTCGCGCAAGGCCCTCTCGGCCTCCTGCATGTCGGCCTCGACGGCGATGACGCAGTCACGCGGTTGCAGGATATGCCGCAGGATCCTGGTACCTTCGAGCAATTCCCCGGTCCTTTCCTGCAGCAACTGGTTGTCACAGGAAATATAAGGCTCGCACTCGACGCCGTTGATCAACAGCAGGTCGACACGGTCATCGGTGCCACTGGCCAGTTTTACCTGGGTCGGAAATCCCGCGCCCCCAAGTCCGACAATCCCCGCCGCGCGGATGTGGTCCAGCAGCCTGACCGGGGACAGCTGGCGGTAGTCTGGCAGGCTATGTGGGTGCCCGCCCCATTCGTCCCTGCCATCGGTCTCGATGACCACGCTGGGGAAACTGAGCCCCGAGGGGTGCGGGAAGGGACGCTCTTCCAGCGCAACGACCGTGCCGGAGCTGGAGGCGTGCACCGGTACACTCACATTGCCTCTGGGTGCGGCGATTATCTGGCCCTTGTGAACAGGGTCCCCTACTTTTACCAGGCACTCCGAGGTTTCGCCGATATGCTGCAGCAGCGGGATGACCAGGTGCGGTGGGATGCCCGCGGCCTTGATCGGCAGCACCGTGGATATCTCGTGCTGCCCCGGAAGCACCAGCCCGCCGTGGAAACGGTAGAGGCGTTCAAAACGGCCGGTCGTGCCCCGGTCGCCCGATTCGAGGTCGGTCACGGGGTCCATCAGCGCGCGGCGGCCTGTGTCCGGGCAGGTTCGGCCCGGCCGGTCGATTCATCTCCCGGCAACGGCCAGATCCAGTTGCTGATGGTCTGTCTGACCGTGACGACCTCGATACACTCGACAGGGCAGGGTGGTATGCACAAATCGCAACCGGTGCACTCGGCCGCGATGACGGTATGCATCTGCTTGGCCGCACCGAGGATCGCGTCGACCGGGCAGGCCTGGATGCAGAGCGTGCAGCCGATGCAGGTCTGTTCGTCGATGACGACAACGGTCTTTTCCGAGTGCTCCCCGTGCTCGGGGTTCAGCGGTTTGGGGTCCTTACCAAGCAGGTCCGCCAGCGCCTGGATGGTACTCTCGCCACCTGGCGGGCACTGGTTGATATCGGCCGTACCGGTCGCGATGGCCTCGGCGTAGGGCCGGCAGCCGGGGTAGGTGCACTGGCCACACTGGGTCTGCGGCAGCAGTTTGTCGATCTGGTCGATCACCGGATCGCTCTCCACGCGGAAACGCACGGCCGCATAGCCCAGTACCAGGCCAATCAATGCGGCCAGCGCCCCGAGTGTCAGCAATGCGGTCAACATGATCTGCGGGACACTGCCGGCTGGACCGGGCTAGCCCTTCACCAGCCCGGAAAAGCCCATGAAGGCGAGCGACATCAGGCCGGCGGTCACCAGGGCAATCGCGGAGCCGCGGAATGGGACCGGGACATCGGCGGCGGCGACGCGTTCGCGGATGGCCGAGAACAGGATCAGCACCATGGAAAACCCGGCGGCGGCACCGAAGCCATAGATCGCGGATTCCACGAAATTATGTTTCAGCTGGGTATTGAGCAGCGCCACACCCAGGACGGCGCAGTTGGTGGTGATCAGGGGGAGGAAGATGCCCAGCACCTTGTAGAGCAGAGGGCTCGTCTTGTGGACCACCATTTCGGTGAACTGCACGACGGCGGCGATGACCAGGATGAAGGTGATGGTGCGCAGGTACTCCAGTCCCAGGGGTTGCAGCAGGTATTCATTGGCAAGGTGGCTGCAGATGGACGACAGCGTCAGCACAAAGGTCGTGGCCAGCGCCATGCCCGTGGCCGTGTCCACGCTGCGCGAGACCCCCATGAAGGGGCACAGGCCCAGGAACTTGACCAGGACGAAGTTGTTCACCAGCACGGTGCTGACCAGGATCAGGGCAAGTTCAGTCATGCTGCGGTTTCATAGTCAGTGATCGAAAATAACAAGCATGGATTCACCGCAAAGACGCAAAGGACGCAAAGACAAAATAGTCATTACCGCGGAGACGCGGAGAACGCAGAGCAAGAATTCCAGTGTGAAAACCCGAATAATTTATACTGTTTTTTGATGGATGTTTTGTCTGTTCCATTATTTACTGTTTTCTCTGTGTCCTCCGCGTCTCCGCGGTGAAAAGTCTGTGTTTTTCTTTGCGCCTTTGCGGTTAAGTTTTGACGTTTTCAGGTGAACATTACTTGACCCGCATCCCCGGCTGGGCGCCGTCATCGGGGTTGAGTATCCACAGGTCTTCGCCCCCGGGGCCAGCGGCCAGCACCATGCCCTCGGAAACACCGAAGCGCATCTTGCGGGGTTCCAGGTTGGCGACCATGACCGTCAGGCGGCCCTCGAGTGCTTCCGGTGCATAGGCGGACTTGATGCCGGCAAATACGTTGCGGGTCTCGCCGCCGAGGTCCAGGGTCAGGCGCAGCAGCTTGTCGGCACCCTCGACGTGTTCGGCTTTCGCGATGCGGGCAATGCGCAGGTCAACCCTGGCGAAGTCGTCAAAGTTGATGGTCTCCGCAATCGGGTCGTCCTGCAGGGGGCCGCTGGCGGACCGGGTCCCACTGTCGTTGTTTCCGAGGCTGTGTTTTGAATCTTCCATCATGGCGTCTACCTTGTCCTGTTCCACACGTGTCAGCAGAGGTTTGAACGGTTTGATGATGTGGCCTGTCAGCGGGGTCGCCACGTCATCCCAGCGCATCGCCGGGATATTGAGAAAGGTCTCTACCTGGCGCGTCATCACCGGCAGCACAGGCGCCAGGTAGGTGGCCAGTACCCGGAACAGGTTGAGCCCGACGCTGCAGACCTGCTGCACCGTCTGTTCCTGGCCTTCCTGCTTGGCCAGCACCCACGGCTTGTTGGCGTCGATGTACTGATTGGCCCTGTCGGCCAGTGCCATGATCTTGCGGACGGCATGGCCGTACTCGCGCGCCTCGTAGTCTGCGGCGATTGCCGCGCCGGCGTCGGCAAATTCCACATACAGTTCCGGTTCGGCGCAGGTGCCTGACAGTTCCCCGCCGAAACGCTTGTTGATGAAGCCCGCGCAGCGGCTGGCGATGTTGACGACCTTGCCCACCAGGTCGCTGTTCACCCGCTGCACGAAGTCCTCTAGGTTCAGGTCCAGGTCGTCGATGCCGCTGCCCAGCTTGGCTGCGAAATAATAGCGCAGGTATTCGGGATTCAGGTGATCGAGGTAAGTGCGCGCCTTGATGAAGGTGCCGCGCGACTTGGACATCTTCTGGCCGTCGATGGTCAGGAAGCCGTGGGCAAACACCGCGCTCGGCGTACGCATGCCGGCGCCGGCCAGCATGGCGGGCCAGAACAGGGTATGGAAGTAGATGATGTCCTTGCCGATGAAATGGTACAGCTCGGCCTCGCTGTCCCGGGCCCAGTAGGCATCGAAGTCACGGCCGCTGCGCTCGCACAGGTTTTTGAAGCTGGCCATGTAGCCGATGGGTGCGTCCAGCCAGACATAGAAGTACTTGTCCGTGGTGTCCGGGATGCGGAAGCCGAAGTAGGGCGCATCCCGGGAGATGTCCCACTCGCGCAGCCCCTGTTCGAACCACTCATTGAGCTTGTTGGTGACTTCGTCCTGCACATGGTCTGCCGAGGTCCAGTCGCGCAGCAGCGGTTCGAAATCCGCCAGCTTGAAAAAATAATGCAGTGATTCGCGCTCGACCGGGGTAGTCCCGGACACGACCGACACCGGGTTCTTCAACTCCGTGGGCGTGTAGGTGGCGCCGCAGGTCTCGCAGCTGTCACCGTGCTGGTCGCTGGCGCCGCAGCGCGGGCACTCGCCCTTGATGAAGCGGTCCGGCAGGAACATCTCCTTTACCGGGTCATAGGCCTGGGTGATGGTGCGGCTGGTGATGTGGCCGGCGTCCAGGTGGCGCCGGTAGACCAGTTCCGCCAGCTCGCGGTTCTCCGGCGAGTGGGTGCTGTAGTAGTTGTCGAAGACGATGTGGAAGTCCCTGAAATCGGCCTGGTGTTCCTCCCCGACCGTGGCAATCAGTTGCTCCGGCGTGATGCCCTCCTGTTCCGCACGCAACATGATGGGCGTGCCATGTGCATCATCGGCGCAGACATAGACGCAGTCGTGGCCACGCAGTTTCTGGAAACGTACCCAGATATCCGTCTGGATGTATTCCACCAGGTGCCCCAGGTGGATGGGGCCGTTGGCATAGGGCAGGGCACTGGTGACCAGCAGGGTGCGTTTATTCTGGCTCATCGGGCTTTTTTCTGGTTAAAACCATGAAACATGTATGAATATTCAAGGGGCTAAGTATGCCATAGACCCGCCGCCAGTGTGGTACCAGGCCGCCAGCGCAGCGGGACGCTAGGTTGAAGTTCGTGTACAATGCGCGGTCAATTTTGACCCGATCCATTGAGGGTGTTGTCCGGTAAAGCGCCCTCCCAGGAGTAAATCAATGGCTGATGTAACCGAATCCCTGATTGAAGAAAAGCTGTCATCCTATGTCGATCCCTATCTCGAGCGGGATCTGGTCTCTGCCAAATGCGTGAAAAGCATCGCCGTCGATGGCGACACCGCCAAGGTCGATGTGGTACTCGGGTTTCCCGCTGCCGGCTATCGGGAACAGCTGGCGAACTCGCTGAAACAGCTGGTCGAATCCATTGATGGCATCAGCAGCGCGAGCGTCGATGTCTCCAGCAAGATCGCCGCGCACGCCGTGCAGAAGGGCGTCAAGCACATAGACAACATCAAGAACATCATCGCCGTTGCCTCCGGCAAGGGTGGCGTGGGCAAGTCCACCACGGCGGTCAACCTGGCCCTGGCCCTGTCCGCCGAGGGCGCCAGTGTCGGCGTTCTCGATGCCGATATCTATGGCCCCAGCCAGCCGCGCATGCTGGGTGTTCATGGCAAGCCGGAATCCAAGGATGGCAAGAGCCTGGAGCCCATGACCAGCTATCACCTGCAGGCCATGTCCATCGGCTTTCTGGTCGACGAAGAGACCCCGATGATCTGGCGTGGACCGATGGTCACCCAGGCCTTGCAGCAGCTGCTGAATGACACCAACTGGACGGACCTGGATTACCTGGTGGTCGACCTGCCGCCGGGCACCGGTGATATCCAGCTGACACTGGCCCAGCAGGTGCCGGTCAGCGGTGCGGTCATCGTCACCACCCCCCAGGACATCGCCCTGCTGGATGCACGCAAGGGCCTGAAGATGTTCGAGAAGGTCGAGGTGCCGGTACTGGGTATTATCGAGAACATGAGTATCCATATCTGCAGTGAATGCGGCCACGAGGAACACATCTTTGGCGAGGGCGGCGGTGAGCTCATGTCCGAGCAGCACAACGTCGACTTCCTCGGCGCGCTGCCGCTGGACAAACGCATTCGCGAGGAAACGGACTCCGGCAAGCCCACCGTGGTGGCCGAGCCGGACAGTCGCATCTCGCAGATCTACCGCGAAATCGCACGCCGCACGGCCGCCAAGCTGTCCCTGAAGACCAAGGACTACGCGGCGCGCTTCCCGCAGATCGTCATTCAGAACGACTGATCAATAAAATTTCACCGCAGAGACGCCGAGGACGCAGAGAAAGACATATAACAGGGAGAAATGTTAATTAGAAACAACGGCACGAAGACCGGTGGCATTCAGAATGCCTCGATAATTGGTGGCCCTGTAAGAGAACAATTTTGAATCAATAAAGATTTTCTCTGCGCTCTCTGCGTCTCCGCGGTGAATGACCCGCTTTAACAAACCAGCCGGACCGAAATCCGGCGTTTCCATGGAATAGCTGATATGTCGATCAAGTCTGACAAGTGGATCCGGCGCATGGCCCAGGAACATGCCATGATCGAGCCGTTCGAGGCGGGGCAGGTGAGGCACAGTGAAGACGGCTCGCGCCTGGTTTCCTACGGCACCTCGAGCTATGGCTATGACATCCGCTGTTCCGACGAATTCAAGATCTTCACCAATATCAACTCGGCAATCGTCGATCCCAAGAACTTCGACGCCAACAGCTTCGTGGACGTCAAGGCCGATGTCTGCATTATCCCGCCTAACTCCTTCGCCCTGGCGCGGACGGTCGAGTATTTCCGCATCCCGCGCAATGTCCTGACCATCTGCCTTGGCAAGTCGACCTATGCGCGTTGCGGCATCATCGTCAATGTGACGCCGTTCGAGCCCGAGTGGGAAGGGCATGTCACCCTGGAGTTCTCCAACACCACACCGCTGCCGGCCAAGATCTATGCCAACGAGGGTGTGGCCCAGGTGCTGTTCCTGGAGTCGGACGAGGTCTGCGAGACCTCCTACAAGGACCGCGGCGGCGCCAGAAGGGCGTCACGTTGCCGAAGACCTGAACGGCCTGTTCACCGCAAAGGCGCAAAGGACGCAAAGAAAAAATCTGTTATTACCGCAGAGACGCAGAGAACGCGGAGTAAGGATTCAGAAGGTATTACATCAAAAGACGTTCTCGTGTAATTTATAGAGGCTTGGGTTTTTTAAAATAATTTATTTTTGATTTGTTTTCTCTGCGCACTCTGCGTCTCTGCGGTGAGGAAATTTGTTTGTGTTCTTTGCGCCTTTGCGGTTAGGACGGTATTACCGGTAGATCGCATCCCGCTTATGTACGGTTTACTGTTTCACCCGCAGTGATTCGCTGAAGCTTTCCAGGTCGCTCTGGTATTCATCGTCGTCCTTCTCGCGCTGCCAGATCCGCACTGGCAAATAGCCGAGCTCGGGGGCGCACCAGATGTAGGTCTCGCGCTTGGTGTGGCGACGCACCTTGACCAACTTGACGGTTTCGAAGGTACCTGCGGGCAATTCCAGCGTTTCCCTGGCCACCACCCTGAAGTTGTATTCCCGGAGTTTGCCGCCATCGGCGATGTTGAAGGCCATTTCCGTTTTGTTGTCCTGCAGCGCCAGCATCACCCCGAGTTGCGAGGCCAGCCGGTCCAGGGTGCCGTCGGGGATGTCCATCTTCCAGACGCTGTCATCGACATGGTTCTCGACACTGTGCTGGTCCCAGTCGAAGTGCAACTCGGCCTCACGCTCGCGGACGCCTCCGGAGCGCTTGTAGTGGTAGTAGACCGGGCGTAGCCCGGTGGCGTCGAGGTATCCGCGGCTGAGTTCGTGCAGCTTGTCTTTCAGCAGCCAGGATATCCAGCGGCTGGGTGTGCTGCGGGTCTCGTAGCGGTAGTGGCCGTCCTTGTCCAGGCTCAGTGTGACCGTCGAGGTGCCGATGCGCAGGCTGCCGCGTGACAGCTTGAAGCTGGCATCGAACTCCGGCAAAGGTGCCGCCCGGGGCGCCGACACGAAGACCGTGCAGGCCAGCAGCAGGCCGACAATGGCAAGGTTGTGTGTCCGGTACCTGTTTTTCAGCATGGCGCACCCGATTCGGAAGACAGCCGCAGGGGGCGTTCCAGTACATCATGGTCGAACCGGACCTGTCCTTGCGGGTCCAGCTGCACGCGGCCCTCGGCGTACCAGCGTATGACAACAGGATACACCCGGTGTTCCTGCTCCAGCACTCGTGCCGCCAGGCTGTCGGCATCGTCGCCGGTCAGCACCGCCACGCGCGCCTGAAGAATGGCCGGCCCGCCGTCCGTCTCCTCGGTGACGAAGTGGATGGTAGCGCCGGTCTCCTTCCTGCCCGCATCGAGTACCCGCTGGTGGGTGTTCAGCCCGGGAAACTCGGGTAGTAGTGAAGGATGGATATTGATCATCCGTCCCCGGTAATGCTGTACCAATGCCGGTGTCAGGATGCGCATGAAGCCGGCCAGTACCACCAGCTGCGGCCGGTAGTCGTCGATGGCGGCCTGCAGCGCCGCATCGAAGGCCATGCGTTCCGGGTACTGGCGGTGGTCGACCACCCGGGTGGCGATACTGGCACGCGCGGCACGCTGCAGCCCCTGGGCATCCGGCCTGTTGCTGATTACCGCACGTATCTCGACCGGCAGTTCGCCTGCGGCAATGGCGTCGATGATCGACTGGAGATTGCTGCCCCGGCCCGATATCAGGACCACGATGGGCAAGGGAGTGTTTACGGCAGCTGCCATAGCCAGGTCAGGAGGGCCGGGGAGGGTGGGGTTATTTTTCCAGGGTGACGCCGGGTGCGCCTTTCCCGGGGGTCACATGGCCAATGATCCAGGCCTGCTCTCCCTGTGAGCGCAGGTGCTCGAGGGCCAGGTGTGCATCGGCCTGGTCGATACACACCACCATGCCGATGCCGCAGTTGAAGGTGCGGTACATCTCTTCGCTGCTGACCTTGCCCTTGTCCTGCAGCCAGTCGAATATGGCCGGGCGTTCCCAGCTGCGGGTGTCGATCTGTGCCCGGGTACCCTCCGGCATGACCCGGGGCAGGTTCTCGGTCAGGCCGCCGCCGGTAATGTGGGCCAGGGCATGGACGTCGACCGTATCGAACAGGGACAGCAGCGGCTTGACGTAGATGCGTGTCGGTGCGAGCAGCCAGTGGGCCAGTGACTGGCCGTCGAGTTCGTCGTCCAGCTTGCTGTGACTGACCTCGATGATCTTGCGGATCAGCGAGTAACCATTGGAATGGGGGCCGGAAGAGGCCAATCCGATCAGGCTGTCGCCGGTCCGGACGTCGCTGCCGTCGATAATCGCGTCCTTCTCGACCACGCCGACACCGAACCCGGCAAGGTCATAATCATTCGCAGCGTACATGCCGGGCATCTCCGCGGTCTCGCCGCCGACCAGTGCGGCACCGGCCAGCTCGCAACCGCGCGCGATGCCGCTGATGACGCTGGTCGCGACCTCGATATCCAGCTTTCCGGTAGCGTAATAATCGAGGAAGAACAGGGGTTCGGCGCCCTGCACGATAATGTCGTTCACGCACATGCCCACCAGGTCGATGCCGATGGTGTCGTGCAGGCCGGTATCGATCGCCAGTTTGAGCTTGGTGCCGACACCGTCGGTGCCGGAGACCAGTACCGGCTTGCGGTAGCGGTCCAGCGGCAACTCGAACAGCGCGCCGAAGCCGCCCAGTCCGGCCAGGACACCGGGCCGCGTGGTGCGTGCCACGGCGGGCTTGATGCGGTCGATAAGCCGGTTGCCCGCGTCGATATCGACGCCGGCATCACGATAACTCAGTGAACCGGATGGTTGTTCTGCGGCCGTGCTGTTGTCCTGCGAACTCACGTTGGGGCTCCCGTTGCTAGCAGCGCCAATGGTAGCGGTCGGCCGCGAGTGGTGTAAACCCGACCGGGCAGGGTATCCGCTGCACCGGCCCCGTCGGCTACGTTCCATTATGGCCAAAATCCGTTGATACCCGTATGCTTGGGCTTCCTTTTTCTGGTGTTTACTTGGGTACGGTGTATGGATAAAACGCGTCGATGGAAGCGGCTCCTGGTCATCATCGCCTGCATTCCGGGTCTGCTGCCGGCGTTTGCCGGCGCCGTTACCGGGCAGGACCTGTTCGAGTCCGAGGTCACTGTCACCAGCCAGCAGCCGGATGAACGCAAGGCGGCAATGAAACAGGCCCTGGCCGAGGTACTGGTCAGGGTGTCCGGGCAGCGTGAACTGCTGGGGAAGGAACCGGCGAAGTCGATGCTGGACGATCCTGCCCGCTACGTACAGCAATACCGTTACTACACGGTACCCGACTCCCGGCCGGCGGAACTGAAGCTGCGGGTGCGCTTTGATGGCAATGCAGTGCGCACGGCATTGCGCCAGCAGGGCGTGTCCTACTGGGGCGGTTCGGAACGGCCGGATACACTGGTGTGGCTGGCCGTCGAGGACCGGGGCGAGCGCTACATCGTCCCGGCGCAGGACAGTCGCGCGGTTTACCGGAAGATCCAGGCCGCCGCGCAGCAGCGCGGCGTGCCCCTGATATTTCCCCTGATGGACCTCGAGGACCAGTCGAGCGCGCGGTTCAGCGATCTCTGGGGCGGGTTCTTCGAGCGCGTCCTGGCGGCCTCCGAGCGCTATAATCCCAGCGCCATCCTGATCGGCCGCCTGAACCGGGCACCCTCCGGCGGCTGGGTCGCACGCTGGGATATGCAGGTCGCCGGCGCGTCCTCGTCCTGGTCGGACAACAATCAGCAGCTGGACAGTCTCCTCCAGGCGGGCCTCGACAGTGCCGCCGATCGGCAGGCATCGCGCCTTGCGGTCAGCGGTCCCGGTGTCAGTACCGGAGCGATTACCATTACGGTGGATGACATCAGCACACTTGCCGCCTATGCTCGCGTCACTGACTACCTGTCCTCGCTGACTGCCATCAGGCAGTTCCAGGTCGAACAGGTTGCCGGATCCAGGGTGAACTATGCCGTGCAACTCAACGGTACTCTCCAGGGCCTGGCGCAGACCATCATCATCGGCACGGTGCTGGAACCGTCGCCCGGGGGAGCGCCGGGCAGTTACCGGTTACGCCAGTGAAATCCAGTGACCTGCCCAACCTGATAACGGTTTTCCGTTTTCTGCTGGTGCCGCCGGTCGTCATGCTGCTGTTGAAAGGCCGCTTCGAAAGTGCCTTGCTGATCTTCGCCGTGGCCGGTTTTTCCGATGCCCTCGACGGCTATCTCGCCAAGCACTACCACTGGACCAGCCGCCTGGGTGCCCTGATGGACCCGCTGGCGGACAAGCTCCTGCTGGTGTCCACTTTTGTGACCCTGGGCTGGCTCGGACTGATTCCGCTGTGGCTGGTAGGGCTGGTGATCCTGCGCGACCTGGTCATCGTGACGGGCGCGGTGGTGTATCACATGCGCATTGAGCAGCTGGATGCGGAACCGAGTCTGATCAGCAAGCTGAATACCTTTACCCAGATTGTGCTGGTACTGGCCGTCATGTTCACCCAGGTGTTCGGGGAGTTGCCGGAACTTTGGCTGGAGGCGTTGTTGTACAGTGTTCTGGTCACCACCGTATGGAGTGGCTTCGACTATGTCTGGATCTGGAGCCGCAAGGCCTGGTCCAGGCGCGGCCACTAGCCAGGGCATTACGGTGAAGCACCCCCAATTGCCGCTGGGCCTGGCGCTGAAAGAGAGTGCCCGTTTCGAGAGTTTCTTCCCCGGACAGAACCAGGAGGCCGTGCAGACGTTGCTGTCGGCCGCGACAGGGCGGGGTGAATCGCTGGTTTACCTTGCCGGTCCCGCCGGTATGGGCAAGACACACCTGCTGCAGGCCGCCTGTCACCTGGCGGCGGAACACGGGCGCAGCACTGCCTACCTGCCCATGCAGGAATTGCGGAATCTTTCAGCAGAGATATTCCAGGGCCTGGAACAGCTGGACCTGGTCTGCCTGGATGATGCGCAGGCCCTGGCCTGCCTGGGTGAGTGGGAGCAGGGCCTGTTCGACCTGTTCAACCGTTTGCGGGACACGGGCAGCGCGCTGTTGGTTGCCGCTGAACGGCTACCGGGCCGGGCCGGATTTGAACTGCCGGACCTGGTCTCCAGGCTGGGTTGGGGCGTGACCTATACCCTGAAGCCGCTGGCTGATGACGAGGTGCTCGCTGCCCTGGCGTATCGCGCCCGGGGTCGCGGGCTGGAACTGCCGGAGGAGACCGCGGGTTTTCTCCTGAAACGCATCCCGCGTGATCTGCCGTCGGTCTTCAATCTGCTCGATCGCCTCGACGAGGCTTCCATGATCGAGCAGCGCCGCCTCACCATCCCCTTCGTGAAGTCCGTGCTCGATCAGGTGCAGTGAGCAGGACAAGGCTGTGTGATCCGAAAGATATAAGAAAGATCTACCGCAGAGACGCAAAGGGCGCAGAGAAAACAATAAATATTAGGGTGCTCTTCCCCAAATCGAGTGGGTAGATTACCGCTGTAGGGCCGAATTCATTCGGCCAACAGCTATCCTTACCATTGGAGACAAGGAGGTCACCCTATCCTGCGACGCATTGCGCAGGGGGCATCATTCTGCAGCATCAGGTCTGTTGCATCACCACGGTTACCCGTAATCGCCATCCCTTGTTCACGGATATCACCACAGCACGCCTGCTGGTTCGTGAACTCCGACACCTGCATGAACACGGGAGTCTGAAGGATGAGGATGTTCGCCAGATTGCCCGATATAGCGTTGCCAACCCGTTGCGAGCGGGTCTGGTCCGGGATATTGGAGATTAACTCCATTGGGATTGCATCTGGATAACAGATGACGATGAAACACCGTTGGTCGAAAACACCGTTGGTCGAATGAATTCGACCCTACAGCAGGAACGAATTCATTCGACCAACAACCTCGCCATCAGAAGAAATGCGTCTCGTCTGAATTGATGTGTTACCCACTCAATCAGGGGAAGACGCCATTAGGGAAGGCCGGAATCCAGTAACTGCCTGATTCCCAATTTTTGGACTCCGGGTCTCCGCCACGCTACGCCCGTAATAAACATCTCAATGAAGTAGCTATGGATTGCCGGTTCAGGTTTTTCACAGATGTAATCCTTACTCTGCGATCTCGGCGTCTCAGCGGTGATTCTTTGCTGTTTATTCTGCCTCCGGCTGGCCAAAACTTGCGCTTTTCGTCTCCTCCAGCCTGAGTCGGAGGGTGGAATTTTCATCGGAGAGGTCGGTGATGCGTTGCTGCAGCAGGGCGATATCCTGGCGCTCGAACAGCATCAGCGCGACCGAGGCAATGACGGCGCCCGTGAGCATAAAAACGGTGATGCAGAGTCCGAATACAAGCTTGTGTTTCATGGTCAGGAAAGCGGACTGTTATTGATCTATGTCAACCGGAGTCTACGCCATGTCATCCGCTGTGTGAATCCAGCGCATCTCCGGACTTACCGGCTGTCACGCGCACATAGGTCATGCCCGCCAGGAACCAGAGCGAGGAAAACAGCACCTCGAGCAGGCCCAGGTGGCGCGCGGTTTCCGAGACATAGGCCTCGACCACACCATGGGCGAAGTAGAACGCGGCAAGAAAGCAGCTCCACGCGATGGTGTAGCGACGTCTGTGAAGCAGACCGCGCAGCGGGGCGAACAAGGGCAGCACCAGCACCAGCAGTACCAGCGAGACGGGGAAGTGTTCGGAAGGCGCCAGCCAGGTGTACCAGGCGACCAGCAGCGTCAGGGTGCCGAGGTGTCCGGCCAGTGTCAGGGCATAAAGAAAACGGTGGCCGGGCTGGGTCATGGTCATGTCGATCGGTTTGGCAGTCCGGCGGCGGCAAGCGGAAATCGGCTCAACCGGCCCATCGTCCTTGCGCTACGGGCTATGCAGCCCCCAGTCTCGCCGCGGTCTCCGCCAGGCGTTTCCCCAGGGCCCGGCACAGGTGCTTTTCCTCATCCGTCAGGGGCAGTTTGCTGTCGGTGCCGGCGGTGTGGCTGGGACCGTAGGGTGTCCCGCCGCTTTGCGTGGTCAGTAGCTCGGTTTCACTGTAGGGCAGTCCCAGCAGCAGCATACCGTGATGCAGCAAGGGCAGCATCATGGACAGCAGGGTGGTTTCCTGGCCACCGTGCAGGCTGGAGGTCGAGGTGAACACGGCTGCGGGCTTGCCGGCCAGCGCGCCGGACAACCACAGGCTGCTGGTCGAATCGATGAAGTACTTGAGCGGCGCCGCCATGTTGCCGAAGCGCGTCGGGCTGCCCAGCGCCAGACCGGCGCATTCGCGCAGGTCATCGAGGCCGACATAGGGCGGGCCGGACCCCGGGATGTCACTTTCCGTCGCCTCGCACACGGTAGAGACCGGCGGTACGGTGCGCAGGCGTGCCTGGCAGCCGGGTATCTCCTCGACGCCGCGTGCAATCCGTTGGGCCATATCGGCGGTGGCACCGTAGCGGCTGTAATACAGGACCAGTATCTCATTCATGGTTATGTGTCATCTTTATCGAAGGAAATAATTTCACCGCAGAGACGCAGAGTCCCCTGGGAAAATATAATATCTGATTCAAAGAATGCACTTTCCTGACAGGCAAGGTGAACCTGTATGGTTTGGCATATTTGTATTGATAATGAGAATTATTGCTCTACTCGGCGTTCTCGGCGTCTCTGCGGTAAATATACTGTTCAAAGGATCTTCAGCACGGCTTCCGGGGGGCGGCCCAGGGCAGCCTTGCCATTGGCCAGTACGATGGGGCGCTCAATCAGGCGCGGGTGCCGGTGCATGGCCCTGATCAGGTCCCTGTCTTTCAGCCCAGGATTATCCAGGTCTTCCTGCCGGTACTCGGTCTCTTTTCGGCGCATCAGTTCGCGCGGCTGCAGCCCGAGCAGCTTGAGTATCGCCGCCAGTTCTTTTTCGCCGGGCGGTTCCTTGAGATAATCGATGATGTGCGGCTCATACCCCTGCGCACGCAGCAGTTCCAGGGTGGCGCGGGACTTGCTGCAGCGCGGGTTGTGGTAGATGGTGATATCGTCTGTCATGGTTCCTGCCGGTCGGTGCTACGGAGCTATACGAATATTCTCTCAGAAACGGACGCGGGGCGTCCATGCGGGGCGGATGTCAGGCCTTGATGACCGGGATCTTGCCGATGCGCATGCGCCACTCCCTGGGACCGCTCTCGTGGACGGAATTGCCGTGCGCATCGACGGCCACCGTGACCGGCATGTCCTCGACCTCGAATTCATAGACCGCCTCCATGCCCATTTCCGGGAAGGCGACCACGCGCGCGGCGCAGACTGCCTTCGAGACCAGGTAGGCGGCGCCGCCGGTCGCGATCAGGTACACGGAACCGTGGCGGGCAATTGACTGCACGGCCTCTGGACCGCGCTCGGCCTTGCCGATCATCCCGAGCAGGCCGGTCTTTTCCAGCATTTGATCG
This sequence comes from uncultured Ectothiorhodospiraceae bacterium, assembly GCA_947258615.1. Taxonomy (GTDB): domain Bacteria; phylum Pseudomonadota; class Gammaproteobacteria; order UBA9214; family UBA9214; genus CAMYJZ01. Next base: position 66,378 of record CAMYIX010000043.1, read on the forward strand.
GTGAATTTGTCCATGCGCGTGGCGGTGGTCGGGCCGGCCGGGCCGACCACCTCGTCGCCCACCGGGTCGACCGGGCCGACGTAGTAAATAAAACGCCCGTTGAAATCCAGCCCGACCGGCAATGGTTCGCCGGCTTCGAGCAGCTCAATAATGCGTTTGTGGGCGGCATCGCGGCCGGTGAGCAGTTTGCCGCTGAGCAGCAGGGTCTCGCCCGGCTGCCACTGGCCGATGGCCTCGTGGTCCAGCGTGTCCAGCCGTACCCGGCGTGCTGTCGTGCCGGTATCGCGGCTGATCACCGGCCAGTCCTCCAGCCGTGGCGGCTCCAGCCGGGCCGGGCCGCTGCCGTCGAGGGCGAAATGCACATGGCGGGTGGCCGCGCAGTTCGGGATCATGGCGACCGGCTTGGAGGCCGCATGGGTCGGGTAGTCGAGGATCTTGACATCCAGAACCGTGGTCAGGCCGCCCAGCCCCTGGGCGCCGATGCCCAGGGCATTGACCTTGTCGAGGATCTCCAGGCGCAGCTCCTCCAGGCGATTGGACGGCCCGCGTTCCCGCAGGGTCTGGATATCGATGGGCTGCAGCAGGGACTCCTTGGCCAGCAGCATGGCCTTCTCGGCGGTGCCGCCGATGCCGATGCCGAGCAGCCCGGGCGGGCACCAGCCGGCCCCCATCGTGGGTACCTGTTCCAGCACCCAGGCGACGATGTCATCACTGGGGTTGAGGATAGTGAAGCGCGACTTGTTTTCGGAGCCGCCGCCCTTGGCGGCCACGGTGACCCCGAGGGTGTCACCGGGCACGACGTTCTTGTGAATCACGGCAGGGGTATTGTCGCCGGTATTGCGCCGTTCTCCGGCCGGGTCGGCGACAATGGAGCCGCGCAGCGGATTATCGGGGTCGGTATAGGCGTCATGCACGGCGCTGTTGACCATTTCGTCGATGCCCGTGTCCGTGTCCCAGCGCAGGTCCATGCCGATTTCGAGGAACACGTTGACGATGCCGGTGTCCTGGCAGATTGGCCGGTGACCCTCGGCGCACATCCTTGAGTTGATCAGGATCTGTGCCATGGCATCGCGCGCCGCGGGCGACTCCTCGGCCCGGTAGGCCGCATCCAGGGCGCGGATGAAATCGGGTGGGTGGTAATAGGAGATGTATTGCAGCGCGTCGCGGATGCTGTCGATAAGGTCCTGTTTCTTAATGGTTGTCATGACAAGCCGCCGGTGTGCCCAGACTGGATTCTAGCCCCATAGCGACGGGGTTAACAGCGTGCCTGAACCGAATGGCGGCTGGCTTGTCTATGAATGGGGTATAATAAGCAGATGATGATAGAGGGGAAGATGATGCGATTTTTTGTATTTCTTGCGGGTTTGCTGATGTCGCTGGCGGTGGTTGCCGAGGACGTGGATTTCATTCTCACCGACCTTGACGGCAAGCAGCGTTCCTTGTCCGAGTTTCGTGGCAAGTGGGTCATTGTGAATTACTGGGCGACCTGGTGCCCGCCTTGCCTGGACGAGATCCCCGACCTGGTGGACTTCCACGAGAAACACAAGGACCATGATGCCGTGGTGCTGGGCGTCAACTACGAAGAGGTCAACAGGGAATATTTACAGGAGTTCGTGGAGACCCATTTCATGACCTACCCCGTGCTGCCGATGGAACCGGTCCCGGTGACACCGCTCGGGCCGGTGATGGGACTGCCCACGACCTATATCATCTCGCCCCAGGGTGAACGCATCGCGCGCCAGGAGGGGCCGGTGACCGGTGCGGCCATCGAGGCCTTCCTGGAACGCAAGAAGGGGCAGAATAACGGTGTTCGGCTGGATCCTGCCCCGGACAAGGTCGCCGCAAGCAACTAGCCCTTCCACGCGACGCCATGGCGTGTCGACGCTTTCTTGTATCCGGTCATGTCCAGGGGGTGTTCTTCCGCGCCTCGACGCGTCAGCAGGCCCTGGCACTGGGGTTGACCGGCCAGGCCCGCAATCTGCCCGATGGGCGTGTCGAGGTGCTGGCCTGCGGTGATGCGGTTGCCCTGCAATCCCTGCAGTCCTGGCTGGGCGCCGGCCCGGCCCATGCCGTAGTCAGCGACGTGCAGTGCGAGGACGTGGATGTCACCGTGCCGCCGGACTTTTCGACCGCCTAGCGACCGGAAAAGTGGGGCATGCTGCTTTTCTGGATGAGTTCAGCCGGCGGGCACTCCCGAGCGCAAAAAAAGCAGAATGTCCCTTTATTTTCCGGCGTTCACGCCTCAGGAAGGTGGCTTACTAGGAGACCTTGCGGTCAGCGCTGTCTGCCGATGAAGGCGGGGTGAGGATGGTCTCGGCCGGCGGCCGGCCGGTGTAGGTCTCCGGGTAGTCCAGGTTGTAGTGCAGGCCGCGGCTTTCCTTGCGCAGCTGGGCCGAGCGAATGATCAGTTCGGCGACCTGCGCGAGGTTGCGCAGTTCCAGCAGGTCGTTGGACACCCTGAAGTTGCTGTAATACTCCTGGATCTCCTGCTGCAGCAGTTCCACCCGCCGGGCGGCGCGTTGCAGGCGCTTGTTGGTGCGCACGATACCCACGTAGTTCCACATGCAGCGGCGCAGTTCGTCCCAGTTGTGGCTGACCACGACCTCTTCATCGGAGTCCCGCACCCGGGATTCATCCCATTCCGGCAGGGGCGGCGGCCGCATGATCCCATCGATACGCGCAGCGATGTCTTCACTGGCCGCGGCCGCGAATACCAGGCACTCCAGCAGTGAGTTGCTGGCCATGCGGTTGGCGCCGTGCATGCCGGTGCAGGCCACTTCGCCGATGGCGTACAGACCGGGCAGGTCGGTCCTGCCGTTGAGGTCGGTGATCACGCCACCGCAGGTGTAGTGTGCAGCGGGCACCACCGGGACCGGCCCCAGCGTCATGTCGATGCCGAGTTCACGGCAGCGGGCGTACACGGTCGGGAAATGTTCACGGATGAACGGCGCCGGTTTGTGGCTGATGTCTAGCAGCACATGCTCCAGGCCCAGGCGCTTCATTTCGTGGTCAATGGCGCGTGCCACGATATCGCGCGGCGCCAGGTCGCCGCGGTCATCGAAACGCGGCATGAAGGCTTCGCCGTCAGGCAGCAGCAGACGGCCGCCCTCGCCGCGTACCGCCTCTGTGATCAGGAAGGATTTGGCCTTGGGGTGGTACAGGCAGGTGGGGTGGAACTGGTTGAATTCCAGGTTGGCGACGCGGCAGCCGGCGCGCCAGGCCATGGCTATGCCGTCACCGCTGGAGGTGTCAGGGTTGCTGGTGTAGAGGTAGACCTTGCTGGCGCCGCCCGTGGCAAGCACGACATTGCGGGCCGCGAATACCTCCACATGGTGGCGCTCTAGGTCAAGGATGTAGGCGCCCAGGCAGCGATTTTCTTCCAGGCCGAGTTTGGCGCCGGTGATCAGGTCAATGGCGATGTGGTGTTCGAACAGGGTGATGTTGGGGCGCTGCCGCGCCCGCGCCACCAGGGTATCCTCGATGGCCCGGCCGGTGGCATCCGCGGAGTGCAGCACCCGGCGCCTGGAGTGGCCGCCTTCCCGGGTCAGGTGGAAGTCCTGCTGCCCCCGCTTGTCTTTATGCCGGGTGAAGGGCACGCCCAGGTCGATTAGCCAGTGGACCACCTCGGGTGCCTTTTCGATGGCAAAGCGCACCGCCTCGGGCCGGTTGAGCCCGGCCCCGGCATTCAGGGTGTCCTCGATATGCGACTCGAAGGTGTCTTCCGGGTGGGTGACGGCGGAGATGCCGCCCTGGGCATACAGGGTGCAGCCTTCCTGCAGGCGGCTCTTGGAGAGAACCGCGACCCGGAGCCCCGCCGGCAGCTGCAGCGCATGACTCAGGCCGGCGCCGCCGCTGCCGATGATGAGTACGTCAAAGTCGTGTGCCGGTGCCATTGCTTGAGTGAGTCCTGGTTAATGGGTACTGTCTGTTGCAGGCCTGTATCAACAGCAGACCTCGCCGAGGGTAACCAGGGCCGCTACGCCAGGCCGGGGATACCCGTTGAAAAAACTCGATATTATTATGGATCAGGCGAACTATCAGTATCCAGTATTGTCTACTCGGCTGGATGACCGGGTTCCGGCTTGACAGGAGACAGGGCCCGGATGGGTGAACGAACGATAGATCAGGCGCTGATCGAGAGGGTACAGAAGGGTGACAAGGCCGCTTTCGATGTCCTGGTGCTCAAGTACCAGAACAAGATCATCAAGCTGGTCAACCGCTATGTACGCGATCCCGACGAGGCGATGGACGTTGCCCAGGAGGCCTTCATCAAGGCCTACCGGGCGGTGGACCGCTTCCGGGGTGACAGTGCCTTTTACACCTGGATGTACCGGATTGCCATCAATACCGCGAAGAACCACCTGGTCGCCTCGGGCCGCAGGCCGCCGAGCGGCGATATCGATGCGCAGGATGCGGAACAATATGACGGCGCTACCGGTCTCAGGGAGTATGACACCCCGGAACACCTGATCCTCAAGGACGAGATCCAGGCGACCATCGCGCAGGCCATCGATGAACTGCCCGAGGACCTGAAGACCGCGATTACCCTGAGGGAACTGGAAGGCATGAGTTATGAAGAAATTGCCCAGACCATGGAATGCCCTATCGGGACGGTGCGATCGAGGATCTTCAGGGCCAGGGATGCGATCGACACCAAATTACAGCCGTTGCTGAAATAGTTGAATACGGACGAGTGAACATGAAAGACAAGTTATACGAACAGCTGTCGACGCTGGTTGATGATGAATTGACCGGGCACGAACAGGCCCTGCTGGCCCGGCGCATTGGCCGTGATGCCGGCCTGCAGCAGCGGCTGTCACGCTACCAGCTGGTCAGCGACGCACTCCAGAACCACCTGCCCCCACAGGTCGATCCCGGCTTCTACCGGCGGGTACAGACCGCGTTGCGTGATGAGCCGTCCGTCCGCATGGGCGGTTTCGCCGGATCCCGGCTCGGCTCGCTGCTCAAGCCGGTGGCCGGTTTGGCCATTGCCGCCTCGGTCGCCGTTGTTGCTGTCATCTCCATCCAGTCGGCACGTCAGGATGTGCCGTCACTGCCGGCCCTGGCAACGGTACCGGCCGACAAGGATTACGTGCGGGTGCAGCAGGCATCTAACCCCGCGACGCCGCCACGGGTGGGCAAGAAGCTCGACATCTACATGGTGAACCACAACGAGTATGCCGTCAGCCGCGGCATGCAGGGCATGTTGCCCTACGTGCGCATTGTCGGGAATGAAGTAAGCCGTGACGTCAGGGAATAAGGGCGTGCGCTGGCCGGTCGTGTTGTTGCTGGCGGTAGCAGGCCACGCCGCTGCGCAGGACCAGGCGCGCGAGTTGCTGGGCGATATGTCCCGCGCCCTGCAGACGCTCAACTACGACGGTACCTTTGTCTACCTTCATAATGGCAAGCTGGAGGCCATGCGGATTATCCATCAGCTGGGCAGCTCAGGCGAGAAGGAACGCCTGGTATCGTTGACCGGCAGTGCCCGGGAGGTGTTGCGCGACGACGAGTCGGTCACCTGCATCATGCCGGACAGCAAGTCGGTCATGGTGGGCCAAAGCCGGGCACGACAACTATTACCGATGGTGCCGCAGGATCTTGATCCCCTGCTGAGGTATTACCGTTTCGAGTTGCTGGGCGAAGATCGCATGGCCGGCTTTAAGGCGCATACCGTGGCCATCACACCCCGGGACGAGTACCGCTACGGCTACCGCTTCTGGATCGACCAGGACAGCAAGCTGTTGCTCAAATCCGATCTCACAGCAGCGGATGGCACGCCCATAGAACAGGTCATGTTTACCCGCCTGGACATCGGCAAGACTATTTCCGATGCCGCCCTTGAACCGTCACTCACCGGCAAGGGTTACGCCTGGTACCACCAGTCGGGTGAAGAAGCCGCCGCGTTGCCGGAGACGGGCGAGGCGCGCTGGTCCGTTGGCCGCCTGCCGGACGGCTTCAGCATGACGCACTATCAGCGCAAGCGCATGCAGCCCGAGGGCCAGGACACCGAGCACATGGTCTTCAGCGACGGTCTGGCGACCGTGTCGGTTTACGTGGAGTCGCTGGCGTCCGAAAATGCCAGATTCACCGGTTTGTCAGGCATGGGGGCAATGAATGCCTTCGGTGCCGTTGTCGATGATCATCAGATCACCGTGGTCGGCGAGGTGCCGGCCCTGACCGTGGAAATGATGGCAAGATCGGTCGCTTCCGGAGAGGTTCCGGCGCATGATTGAGGAAACCGGTCAGGTGGTCGAGGTGAGCGGCGACTATGCCTGGGTGGAAACCGAACCCGCCACCAGCTGCGGTTCCTGCAGTGCGCGCACAGGCTGTGGTACCTCGGTGCTGGCTACGCTGTTCGGGCGACGTCGCGCTCCGGTGCGCGCACTCAACCGGGCCGGTGCCCGGGCCGGAGAACAGGTCGTGATCGGGATATCGGAATCCAGCCTGGTGCGCGGTTCCCTTGCCGTTTACCTGGCGCCCCTGGTCTGTCTGCTGGCCGGTGCCGTGGCAGGTCGCTACGCCGGTATGGCGCTGTTGTCGGGCCATGCCGAGCTGACAAGCATTGCGGGCGCCGTTACCGGCCTGCTGGCCGGTCTCGCCTGGCTCAGGTTTTTCAGTCAGGCGTCCGGGCGTGACGAGCGCTACCAGCCGGTTGTCCTGCGTCACCGGATTGCAGTGGGCCGTTAGCAGGACACTGTCCAGTGCTGGCGGCCAGTCGATTTTTTTGAAGCAGTATGGAGAAATGAGTATGTCCAATACCCGTATATTCCCCGGCTACACCCTGTGGGTGCTGCTGTCCCTGTTCATTGCAGCGCAGCCTGTGCAGGCACAATACCTTCCCGGGTTCACCGAGCTGGTCAAGCAGGCAGCCCCCGCCGTCGTCAACATCAGCACCACCCAGAAGGTGAAAAGCGCCATGCCGGAATTGCCGGAGGGTTTTGAGATCCCGGAAATGCCCGAAGGCTCACCTTTTGGTGAACTGTTCAAGTACTTCTTCGACCAGGAAGAAGGCGAGCCCAGTCTGCGTGATGCGCAATCGCTGGGGTCGGGCTTCATAATTTCAGACGATGGTTATGTGCTGACGAACTACCACGTGGTCAAGGATGCCGACGAGATCATTGTGCGGCTCAACGACCGGCGTGAATTGCGCGCTGAGGTCGTTGGAACGGACAAGCGCAGTGATGTGGCGCTGCTCAGGATCGATGCCAGCGACCTGCCGGTTGTCAGCATCGGCAAGTCCAGCACCCTGCAGGTGGGAGAATGGGTGCTGGCGATCGGTTCGCCGTTTGGTTTCGATTATTCGGCGACGGCCGGTATCGTCAGTGCCAAGGGACGCAGCCTGCCCCGGGAAAACTATGTGCCTTTCATCCAGACCGATGTTGCCATCAACCCGGGCAACTCCGGTGGTCCGCTGTTCAACCAGGCCGGCGAGGTGGTCGGTATGAACTCGCAGATCTACAGCCGCACGGGTGGCTACATGGGCCTGTCCTTCGCCATTCCGATTGAAGTGGCAATGGACGTGGCCGAGCAGCTCAAGACCAAGGGCCATGTCAGCCGCGGCTGGCTGGGTGTGCTGATACAGGACATTACCCTGGACCTGGCCGAGTCCTTCGGCATGAAGCAACCGCGCGGCGCACTGGTAGCCAAGGTCCTGGAAGACAGTCCGGCCGAGCAGGCCGGCTTCAAGGTGGGCGATGTCATCGTGGCCTTCAATGGCAAGAAGATCAATGATTCGGCCAGTTTGCCGCCGATAGTCGGCACTACCAAGGTGGGCGTGTTCGTACCGGTCGATATCATTCGCAACCGCAAGCAGAGCGTGATCAAGGTCAAGCTGGGCGAGTTGCCCGAGGACCCAGCGGTTGCCAGGGTACACAAGCCGATAGTCGAAAAGGCCAACCGTCTCGGTGTCTCCGTCCTGGACATGACCGACAAGCAGAAGCGCGAACTCGAACTGGCGAATGGCGTGGTGGTGGAGCGACTGGTTGACGGTGCGGCATCTGATGCCGGTGTGCGCAAGGGTGACATTATCCTCAGCATCAACAATGAGACCGTCAAAGACAGCGAGCAGTTTCAGGAGTTGGTCGAGGCCTTGCCGGAGGGCAAGTCCGTGGCGATGCTGGTGCAGCGCGGCAGCAGCCCGACCTTCCTCGCCATCAAGGTGCCGGATGCAGAAGACTGATTGAGTATCCGGCAGCCGGCGCGGGGCTGATTTGACACGCCATCTGACGGTGTTCGCACGGGCGGGATGCCACCTGTGCGATGACATGGTGCTGGAACTGGAGCGCCTGAAACCCGATCTGGGTTTCGAATACAGCGTCTGTGACGTCGATGATGACCCCGTGCTGGTCAGCCGCTACGGTGGGCGGGTGCCGGTGCTGATCGCCGGCGACACCGAATTGTGCTGTTATTTTCTCGATGAACGCAGCCTGCGCGAGTACTTCCTCCCGTCGTGAACGTGTATAATAAAAAACCTCAATTATAATCAGCTAGTTAACTATCCGGCCTTGTGGCCGCAATCAGCCATCACAGGAATCACGCCGACACGGGAAGCCTATTCCTTTCGCAGGGCCGCCATGATTGTCCCCCCAAGCGGCGGGCCAGCTCAACGGCCCCCTGACCTGAACGCCTGACAATCTCCCATGACCGACCGTCAACACGTCCGCAACTTTTCCATTATCGCCCATATCGACCATGGAAAATCGACCCTGGCCGACCGTTTTATCCAGATCTGCGGCGGCCTGAGCGAGCGCGAAATGGAGGAGCAGGTGCTGGATTCCATGGATCTGGAGCGGGAGCGCGGGATTACCATCAAGGCGCAGAGTGTTTCTCTGGAGTACCAGGCCCGCAACGGTGAGACCTACGTGCTGAATCTGATCGATACCCCGGGCCATGTCGATTTTTCCTACGAGGTGTCACGTTCACTGGCCGCCTGCGAAGGGGCCCTGCTGGTTGTCGATGCCGCCCAGGGCGTGGAGGCGCAAAGCTGCTGAATAAGATCGACCTGCCGGCGGCGGACCCCGAACGTGTGATCCACGAGATCGAGGAGATCATCGGCATCGAGGCCGGGGATGCGGTGCGGGTGAGCGCCAAGACCGGCGAGGGTGTTGTCGACCTGCTGGAGTCGCTGATCGACAAGGTCCCGGCCCCGGAGGGGAATACCGGGGCGCCGCTACGGGCGCTGATCGTCGACTCCTGGTTCGACAACTACGTGGGGGTGATCTCTCTGGTGCGGGTGGTTGAAGGACGGTTGGGACGCCGCGAAAAGATTCGCATCATGTCGACCGGGCGCAATTTCCAGGTCGAGAAACTCGGTGTCTTTACCCCCAAGCCGGTGGAGCGTGAGTTTCTGCAGGCGGGTGATGTGGGCTTCCTTATCGCCGGCATCAAGGACATCGAGGGCGCGCCGGTCGGTGACACCATCACGCGAACCGACCAGCCGGCCGAGGAAGGCCTGCCGGGCTTCATGATGGTGCAGCCGCGAGTGTTTGCCGGCCTGTTCCCCGTCAGTTCGGACGACTACGAGAACCTGCGCGAGGCCCTGCAGAAATTGCGCCTCAATGATGCTGCGCTGCATTACGAGCCGGAAACCTCCACGGCCCTGGGGTTCGGATTCCGTTGCGGTTTCCTGGGCATGTTGCATATGGAAATCGTGCAGGAGCGACTGGAGCGGGAATACAACCTCGATCTCATCACTACTGCACCGACGGTGATTTACCAGGTCCAGACCACCCGGGATGAAATCCTGGAGATCGACAACCCGGCCAGCCTGCCACCCGTCAACCAGATCGAGGAAATCCGCGAACCGATTATCGAGGCCAATATACTTGTGCCGCAGGACTACCTGGGTGCGGTCATGACCCTGTGCGTGGAGAAACGCGGAGTCCAGAAGAACATGCTGTATCTAGGCAACCAGGTGTCGCTCAGTTACGAGCTGCCGATGAGCGAGATCGTGCTCGACTTCTTTGACCGGCTGAAATCGGTGAGTCGGGGATATGCCTCCTTCGATTACCACTTCGTGCGTTTCCAGGCGGCGCCGCTGGTCAAGCTTGATATACTGATCAACGCCGAACGCGTGGATGCCCTGTCGGTGATCGTACACCGTGATGTGGCGCAATCGCGCGGCCGCGCCCTGGCATCCAAGATGAAAGAACTGATCCCGCGCCAGATGTACGATGTCGCCATCCAGTCCGCCATCGGTTCACAGATCATCGCGCGCACCAATGTGAAGGCCATGCGCAAGAACGTGACGGCCAAATGCTACGGTGGCGACGTAACCCGCAAGCGCAAACTGCTGGAAAAGCAGAAGGCCGGCAAGAAACGCATGAAGCAGTTCGGCAAGGTGGAGATCCCCCAGGCTGCCTTCCTCGCGGTATTGCGGGTCGACAATGACTGATCGCCCGGCCGCGATAGCTCATAACTTGCTGAATACAAAGTAAATGGTATTATTTTCTGCGCCCCTGCCGGTGCATCATGAGCAGCGGGCGGGCAGGTGCGTATAATCCGGGGCCGGATTTACCGGACGCTCCAGGTAAATTGATTCAACGAAGGATGAAGGCTTCATGAATTTTGATTTTCCGACCCTGCTGGTTGCCGCGACCCTGTTCACCGGTCTTGCCTGGGCAATCGATGCCCTTGCCTGGGCCCCGCGACGGCGTGCCCGGGCGGGGGAGTTGTTGCGCGCAGGCCAGGCCTCTGACTCCGAGCAGGTGGCAACGGCACTCAAGGAACCGACCTGGATCGAGTACTGCAAGTCGTTCTTCCCGGTCATCCTGGCGGTGCTGCTGCTGCGTTCCTTCCTGGTCGAACCGTTTCGCATCCCCTCCGGCTCCATGATGCCGACGCTGCTGGTGGGTGATTTCATCCTGGTCAACAAGTATGCCTACGGGATTCGCCTGCCGGTGCTGGACACCAAGATCATCGACATCGGCGCGCCGCAACGCGGCGACGTGGTGGTATTCAGGTATCCCAAGGACCCCTCGGTGGATTACATCAAGCGCGTGGTGGGCGTTCCCGGGGACCGTATCGGTTACTATGACAAGGTGCTCTACATCAACGGCGCAGCGGCCGAGCAGGTACCCGCCGGTGTCTATGTCGGCAAGGGCTCCGGTGTCTCCATGTCGGGTGCCAGCGAGCGCAGGGAAACCCTGGGCGCCATCGAGCACAATATCCTGGTGATGACGCGCACACCCGGGATGGAGGGTGAGTACGTGGTGCGTGACGGCGAATATTTTGTGATGGGTGACAATCGTGATAATAGTAACGACAGCCGTTACTGGGGGCCGGTGCCGGAAGCGAACCTGGTAGGCAAGGCATTTCGGGTCTGGATGAACTGGGATTCCGCCAACAGGGGCGTTGAACTGGACCGGGTCGGTATGAAAATTCAATAGGACAGCTGCAAGGGAGAACGGTATGCATTCGCTACATCGACAGAAGGGGATGACAGGGGCCGGTTGGCTGATCGTGCTGGCGTTGATCGGTTTTTTTGCCATGTTGGTGCTGAAGATGCTGCCGTCCTACATGGAGTACTACAAGATCGTCTCCACGCTTGAGTCGCTGGAGGAGGAATCGGGCCTCGAGACCCCGCATGACATCCGCCGCCTGATCGAGCGCCGCTTTGATATCAGCTATGTGAACACCATCCAGCCCCGGGATGTCAAAATCCAGAGCGCGGGCCCGAACTACCGGGTGCGGGCCAAGTATGAATCCCGCAAACACCTGTTTCACAATATCTACGTGGTCATGACCTTTGACAAGCAGGTCACGGTAAAATCTCGTTGACGAAGCCGCCGGAGATACTGGCAAAATTATTCGGCTACCGGTTTGATGATCCCGGCTTACTGAAACAGGCCCTGGTCCATCGCAGCGCCGGCAGCCGCAACAACGAGCGGCTGGAATTTCTTGGTGATGCCGTATTGGGCTGCGTGATCGCCGAGCAGGTGTTTGCGCGTCATCCGGGGGCCCGGGAAGGGGAACTCAGCCGGATGCGTTCGACCCTGGTGCGACGCGAGTCACTGGCCGAACTGGCCAATGGCCTCGATATCGGGGTCTACCTGAGGCTCGGTCCCGGCGAGCGCAAGAGCGGCGGTCACCACCGCCAGTCCATCCTGGCCGATGCCTTCGAGGCCGTGCTCGGCGCGATCTACCTGGACGGTGGCTTCGAACCCTGCCGACGTGCCATCGTCGCGCTGTTCGCGGAGAAGCTGGACGCAGTCGCCGACCTGGAACAGCTCAAGGACCCCAAGACACGCCTGCAGGAATACCTGCAGTCACAGCGCCAGCCACTGCCCGAGTACGAGGTTATCGACATCGCCGGTGAATCGCACGCCCAGTCGTTCAGGGTGCGCTGCAGTGTCAGTGATGTCGACATCGAACCCACCGTGGGGCAGGCAAAGAGCCGTCGGCGTGCCGAGCAGGACGCGGCCGGCAAGATGCTGGCCCGGCTGGGTGCCGGCTAGACCGGGAAAGGGGACATTCCGGTTTTTTGTTGGAATCAGTAATTACAGGTGGGTGAAAAGATGCAACAAGCAGAATGTGCCCTCTTTCCAGGTGAGGTATGCGGGCCAGCCCTGTGAATCCGGGTTACCGCTGCGGATATATCGCCCTGGTGGGCCGTCCCAACGTCGGCAAGTCGACCTTGCTGAACCGGTTGCTGGGACAAAAGATCAGCATTACCTCGAAGCGCCCGCAGACCACCCGCCACCGCATACTTGGAATCAAGACCGGGGAAACGGCGCAGTTTGTCTACGTCGATACGCCGGGCCTGCACCGTTACAGTGGGCGTGCCATGAACCGCCAGATGAACCGGGCCGCAAGCCAGGCCTTGCAGGACGTGGACGTGGTGGTGTTTATTGTCGAGGGCATGCGCTGGACGGCCGACGACGACCTGGTGCTGAAGGAGCTGGAACGCGTCCGTTGTCCGGTGGTGCTGGCGGTGAACAAGGTGGACCTGATCGCCGACAAGGAAGCATTGCTGCCCGCCTTGCAGGCCCTGTCGGAAAAGCGCCCGTTTGACCAGATCATCCCGCTGTCCGCCGTCAGGGGTGACAATGTCGATCAGCTGGAGGTCTGCGTCGAGAAGCTGTTACCGGAGTCCGTCCCGATTTATCCCGAGGACCAGGTCACCGACCGCAGCGAGCGCTTCCTGGTCGCCGAGCGGGTGCGCGAGAAGCTGTTCCGCAAGCTGGGCAAGGAACTGCCCTACGGGCTGACGGTGGAAGTCGAGGACTTCCGCCGGGAGGCAAACATCATCCATATTCATGCACTGATCTGGGTGGAGCGCCAGAGCCAGAAGAATATCGTAATCGGCAAACAGGGCCGGGTACTCAAGGAGGTCGGTCAGCAGGCACGCATTGATATCGAGCAACTGCTCGACAGCAAGGTCAACCTGAAACTCTGGGTCAAGGTAAAGGAGGGCTGGGCCGATGACGAGCGTGCCTTGCGGAGCCTGGGATATACTGATGACTACTGATCCACACCACTGCCGGGGCCCGGGATTTGCCTATGAGTACCCGTAGCAAGGTCGCGCTCCAGCCGGCCTTTATCCTGCACCATTATCCCTACCGCGATTCCAGCCTGCTGCTGGAAGTGTTTGCCAGGGGTTACGGGAGGCTCGGGCTGGTCGCGCGTGGTGCGCGCTCGGCGAAGTCGCGCTGGCGCGGGCAGTTGCAGAATTTCAGGCCCCTGCTGCTGTCGTGGCACCTGCGCGGCGAACTCGGGACCCTGACCGGTCTGGAACTCCCGGCGGCTACCACCCTGCCGGCCGGGCGGCAGCTGCTGAGTGCGTACTACCTGAACGAGCTGATCCTGCGGCTGCTGGCGCGGCATGATCCCCACCCCGAGGTATTCGATGCCTACGCAGAGGCCATCCGCGACATTGATACTGCCGAGGAGCCGGTATTACGGATTTTCGAGAAGCGCCTGTTGCAGGCGCTGGGTTATGGCCTGCTGCTGGGGAACGAGGCGGACAGCGGGCTGCCAATAGAGAATGACGCCTGGTATGAGTACCTGCCGGAGCGCGGACCCGTGCGCTGCGCACAGGTTCGCGAACAGGGTGTCTTCCTGCGCGGTTCCAGCCTGATCGCCTTGCAGCGGGAGCATCTCGCCGATCCGGCCTGCTGCCGCGAGGTCAAGCGACTGATGCGGGCCGCCCTTTCACTCTACCTGGGAGCGCGCCCGCTCAAGACCCGGGAGGTGTTGCGGCAGCTGGCGACGCTGCCGGACAGGCGGGATTCAGGATCACGAACGGGAATGAACTGATGCAAGGAAGGGAATGACATGGGTAGTGAATCGGAACTTCTGCTCGGTGTGAATATCGACCATGTGGCCACCCTGCGCCAGGCGCGCGGCACCCGTTACCCTGACCCGGTGCAGGCGGCCATCATGGCCGAACAGGCCGGTGCTGACAGCGTAACGCTGCACCTGCGCGAGGACCGCAGGCATATCCAGGAGCGTGATGTGGATATGCTCAGGGACATCTTGCAGACGCGCATGAACCTGGAGATGGCCGTCACCGGGGAGATGTTGACGATTGCCGAGCGCGTCCGGCCGCAGGACTGTTGCCTGGTGCCCGAGCGGCGCGAGGAACTGACCACGGAGGGCGGCCTGGATGTGGCCGGCCAGCTGGCGCGTATCAAGGCCGCCTGTGAGCGGCTCGGGGCAGCCGGTGTGCGCGTGTCGCTGTTCATCGATGCGGATCCCGCCCAGGTGGCGGCGGCTGCCGAGGCCGGTGCCCCGTGCATCGAAATCCATACCGGGCACTACGCGGATGCCGCGGATTCACGCAGCCTGCGCGCGGAACTGGCGCGTATCGTCGAGGCGGTCAGGGCCGGGGTGGACGCCGGCCTGCGGGTCCATGCCGGTCATGGTCTGCACTATCACAATGTCAAGGCCATTGCCGCGCTGGCCGATGTACGTGAGCTCAATATCGGGCATGCGATTGTCGCGCGCGCGCTGTTCACCGGGCTGGGCGCGGCAGTGGCCGAAATGAAACGCCTGATGCTGGAAGCCCGGACGGCCTGACCGGTGATACCGGCCGGCATGCGCAGGAAACCATCCTGATGATCTTCGGGATCGGTACCGATATCGTGCAGGTATCGCGTATCCAGCGCAACCTGGACCGCTATGGCGATCGGTTTGCACGACGCATACTGGCGGACTCCGAGTTCCAGGAATACCTGTGCAGCCAGCACCCGGCGCGCTTCGTGGCCAAGCGCTTCGCGGTCAAGGAGTCGGTTGCCAAGGCTTTTGGCACGGGATTTACCGATGGACTGAGCTTTCGTGAAATCGCCGTGCACCATGGCAAGGCGGGCAATCCCCTGCTGCACCTGACGGGCCGTGCCGCCGAGCTGAGTGCGAAGCTCGGCATCGACAGGGACTTTGTCAGTATTGCCGATGAAAAGGAATATGCCGTGGCCTTCGTCACCCTGACGGCGTCACAGGGCTAGTCCGCTCCTCGCCAGCAACGCCTCGATGGCCTGAACGGACGCGCTGCAGCACGGGGTGACGGCACTGTCATCTTCCGACCTGATGGCCTGCTGCAGCTGGCGCAGTGCCCCCGCCAGTTCCGGGAGGTCGCAGTACACCACGGCGCCAAGCAGTTTATGTGTGCACCTGCCCAGCTCGTTGAGGTCGTGACTCGCATGGGCATCCAGCAGGGCCTGGCGGTGTTCGGGCAGTTCCAGCAGCAGGCCGGCAAACAGTTCGCTGGAGAAGCGTTCAGCGTCGGTGTCTGACGGGCTGTGGTTCCCGCCAGGGGGCTTCTTCGGCACCGCTGCCGCTGTCTTGACGTCACCGTGCGCCAGCAGTCGACTGATCCCCTGCAGCAGCCTTTGAGTGGTATCGCCCATGTTCAGGTTCCTTTCCTTGTCCGGTGCCTGCCGGTGATGACATCGTGTGTCACGATGAGCGGCCAGCGGTTCTTCTGTATACTGCCCCAAGAAATCAATGGCCTGTTCGCCCTATGAACTATCCTACACTCGAAGCCACGATCGGCAACACCCCGCTGGTGCGCCTGCAACGCCTGCCGGGCCCGACAAGCAATACCCTGCTGGTGAAACTGGAAGGCAACAACCCGGCCGGTTCGGTCAAGGACCGGCCGGCATACAGCATGATCCGTTACGCAGAGGCGCGCGCCGAGATCACACCGGGCGATACCCTGATCGAAGCCACCAGCGGCAATACCGGGATCGCACTCGCCATGGCGGCCGCCATCAAGGGCTATCGCATGGTGCTGATCATGCCGGAACACATGAGCGTGGAACGGCGCGCGGTGATGAAGGCATTTGGTGCCGAGATCATCCTGGTCAGCAAGGAGGCCAGCATGGAAGGGGCCAGAGATCTGGCGAAAGAGATGGAGGCGCGGGGCGAAGGGCATGTGCTCGACCAGTTCTCCAACCCCGACAATCCGCGGGCGCATTATGAGGGCACCGGCCCCGAGATCTGGCGCGATACCGGCGGTGAGATCACGCATTTCGTCAGTTCCATGGGTACCACCGGCACCATCATGGGGACCTCGGCCTACCTCAAGGAAATGAACCCCGACATCGAGATCGTCGGAGTGACCCCCACGGAAGGTTCATCGATACCGGGCATCCGGCGTTGGCCCGAGGCCTATCTGCCGGCCATCTTCGACGCGGCGCGCGTGGACCGCACCCTCGAGGTCAACCAGCAGGAGGCGGAACACGCGACCCGGGCACTCGCCGCGCAGGAGGGTATCTTTGCCGGTATCTCCTCCGGGGGTGCGGTCCACGCGGCCCTGTCCCTGTCTCAGCAAGTCGAGCATGCCGTCATCGTTGCCATTATCTGTGATCGGGGTGACCGCTATCTGTCCACCGGGGTCTTTCCCGACTAGCCCGCATTTCTCACCGGGCGGCGGAACATTCACATAAAGTACTGAGGTGATGAACGGGGTGCAGCTAAGGTACAAGACAGGGCCCCAGCGGGCATTGCCTATCCCCAATGGTAATGCGGGCTTTTAGTGATCACGGACCGATCCGCGCGCACCGCTGGCCTGCTGACTGTCATCCTGCTGGCAGGTGCTGTGCTGACCGCGGATGCCCTGGAAAGTGTCAACCTCAAACTGGGCCGTGTCACCGGTCCCGGTTGGTCAGTGGACGAACTGGAGTCCCGACTTGTCTGGCGTGATGCGCAGCGGGCCGCGCTGCTGTTGACAGCGACGCGGGCCCGTCTGCCCGAACCCTTCGGCAGCATTGCGGGCCTGCAACTCGACTGCCCGGATGCGCTGATTGCCGCAGACGAGGTCGCCTGCAGTCGTGCCCGGCTGGTATTCAGCTCGGACCGGATCGGGCCGCAGCAGGTCCGGACCGGGTTCAGCTACCGCTTCAGTGACCGGCGCCTGCAGCTGGACCTGGCCAATATCCGCCTTGACGGCGGTCGCCTGTCGGTTCACGCCACCCAGGCCGCCCATGGCTGGGACCTGACCCTGCAGGCAGACGGGCTGCAACTGGACGCAGTTGCCGCGCGCCTCGCCGCCGCCGGTATCCTGCCGGTCCGGATTGACGGGACCGGCACACTGTCGATCACCGCGGAGCTGCAGGGAAAAGCGGCGCGTCCTGAGACAGGCCGGCTGTCCGCCCGGCTGGAATCGAGCGCATTCTCGGACGCGGAAGGCCGCCTGGCGGGTGAGAACCTCGAGCTCCAGCTTGATGCGGACGTGGCGGCAGCCGGGACCCGCTGGCGTGTCAGTGGCGAACTGAGTGCGCAACAGGGGCAGCTCTATATCGACCCCGTGTTTGTCGACATGGCCAAGACGCCGGTCCATGCCACGACCCGGTTCGACTGGCACCCCGATCAGCGCCGGATCAGCCTGCATGCCTTCGACTATGATCAGCCGGGAACGGTCAGTCTGCATGCCGACGGCCGCCTCGATATCGATGCCAGCTCGATGATTGAAACGCTCTCTGTCGACGTGCGGGAAGGGGTGTTTCCGGGCCTGTACGACACCTATTTTCAACCCTGGCTCATTAACACGGTGCTGGCGGACCTGGACACCGAGGGCAAGCTCAGCGCGCAGCTGTACTGGCAGGACCGTGGCCTGGCCAGCGTCAGGCTGCGTCCAGAGGGCCTGACGATCCACGACCGGGAGGCACGTTTCGGCTTTGGCGGCCTGGAGGCACAGATCGACTGGGCCGCCCAGGGGCCGCTGCGAGAGTCGCAACTGGCCTGGGAACAGGGTCATGTCTACCGCGTCCCCCTGGGGCCATCGCAGCTGCAGGTGGAATCGGCAGGGTCCAGTGTCCGCCTGCGGGAGCCGGCCCGAATCGCCGTACTGGACGGTGAGTTGCAGGTGGATGAGTTTGAACTGGAGTATGCACCGGGGACTGCCTCGCGCTGGCATGTGGATGGCCTCCTAACCCCGGTGTCCATGAGCGACCTGACCCGGGCACTGGGCTGGCCTGAATTCGGCGGCAGGCTGTCTGGCATGATCCCGGACGTGAACTACCGGGATGGCGACCTGTCCGTGGGCGGCATGCTGCTGGTGCGGGTATTCGATGGCGACATCACCCTGAGCAAGCTGCGGCTGGCCCAGCCCCTGTCCGTTGTGCCGCGGCTGTGGGTCGATGCGCGGGCCACCAATATTGACCTGGAGACCCTGACCCGGACATTCTCGTTTGGCCGTATCGAAGGCCGTCTCGATGGCCGGGTGGATGAGCTGTACATGGAGTCCTGGCGCCCGGTTTCCTTCGATGCCGCATTTGCCACCCCGCCGGATGACAAGTCGCGCCACCGCATCAGCCAGAAGGCGGTGGACAACATTTCCAGCATCGGCGGCGGTGGGCTCAGTGGCGCCCTGTCACGCAGCTTCATGCGTTTCTTCAAGGATTTTCCCTATGACCGCCTGGGGCTCAGTTGCCGCCTGGAAAACGGGACCTGTGAAATGGGAGGGGTGGCGCCGGCGGCAAACGGTTATTATATCGTCAAGAGCCGGTTGTTACCGCCGCGTCTCGATGTCATTGGCTATGCCGACCGGGTCGACTGGGACAGCCTGGTGTCGCAGCTGGTCGCGGTTACCCGGCGCCAGGGTGCCGTGGTCAAGTGATCCATGCCGGCAGGCAATGTTAACCTGGCGCCATTGGCAGCGTTAACCAGATTATTGAGACAATTATTTCTCGTAGAGCAAAGAGGACAGCTGATGAAAACACTACGCATTCCCATGGCCATGCTGTTGATGCTGTTTGCCGCGGCCTGTGTCACGATCAATGTTTATTTTCCCGCCGAGGCCGCCGAGAAGGCTGCCGACCGCATCATCAAGGACGTCTACGGTGAACAGCCGGCAGCGCCCCGGGAGCCGGCGGCCGAACCGCAGTCGCGTTTTCAACCGCAGGTATTGCCGGCCCGTTATCGCTATGGCCTGCTTGACTGGCTGGTATCGCCGGCACACGCCGAGGCCGATCTCTCGGTCAATACGCCGGCCATCAGCCAGCTCAAGGCGGACATGGAACAGCGCCACCGGCAGCTGGCCCCGCACTACACCTCCGGTGCTGTCGGGATGACCCATGACGGCGAGATCGCCATACGCGACCAGACCCTGCTTGCGTTGAAGGACAGGAATACGGTGAAGACTCTGGTGGCGAAAGAGAACCGCGACCGCGGTGCCCTGTATGCGGAGATCGCACGTGCCAACGGACACCCCGAATGGGAGGGTGAGATACGCCAGACCTTTGCCCGGCGCTGGGTGGACAATGCCCCCGGTGGCTGGTGGTACAGCAGCGCCAGCGGCAGCTGGAAACAGAAATAGACGTTCACAAAACCAACTTCCCAATATCACCGCAGAAAATTGATTTAAAATAATCTCACCGCAGAGGCGCAGAGGACGCAAAGTAAAGATTTCATCCAGGAAATAAGCTATTCGTCTATAGCTACATGATAAAAAATGTATTGTTATGGGCTAATTGTTTTCTCTGCGTGCTCTGTGCCTCTGCGGTGAGTAATTATATAAATCAGCCCTTATGAATATTTTTGTGTTTGATATCGAGACGGTGCCCGATGTGGAGGGCGGCCGGCGCCTCTACCAGCTGGATGAGCTGGATGACAAGAATGTCGCCCGGGTGATGTTCCACAAACGCTCCCAGGAGTCCGGCGGTTCGGAGTTTCTGCGCCACCACCTGCACCGGATCGTTGCTATCTCGGTGGTGCTGCGCACGGCCGAACGCTTCAAGGTCTGGTCGCTGGGCGAGCCGGATGCCGATGAGGCGGAGCTGATCCAGCGGTTTTTTGACGGGGTTGAGCGCTTCTCGCCCAAGCTGGTCTCATGGAACGGGTCCGGTTTCGATCTCCCGGTCATCCACTATCGCAGCCTGCTGCACGGCATCAGCGCACCGCGCTACTGGGATACCGGCAAGGACGATCGTGATTTCAAGTGGAACAACTACCTGAGCCGCTTTCATGAGCGTCATACCGACCTGATGGACGTCCTCTCCGGCTACCAGCCCAGGGCGGCCGCACGACTGGACGAGATCGCAACCCTGCTGGGTTTCCCCGGCAAGATGGGGATGAGCGGTGACAAGGTCTGGGACAGTTACCAGGCCGGGGATATCGAGGGCATCCGCGACTACTGCGAGACCGACGTGCTCAACACCTACCTGGTCTACCTGCGCTTCGAGTTGATACGCGGCCACCTGGGGCCGGATCAATACGAACAGGCCTGCCAGCAGATCCGCGACGGGTTGCAGCAAACCGACAAGCCGCACCTGACGGAGTTCCTGCAGGCATGGCAGGCGGGCTAGATTCGTTCGTGCGGAATGAATAACTCACCGCGGAGACGCGGAGAGCGCAGAGTGACTAAATAATAAAAAGCTGTGAAAATAACTACTCACTGAATCATAGAGACAAAGTTTTTATCTATTATTTGATTACTTTCTCGGCGTTCTCCGCGCCTCTGCGGTGAATGTTCTATAACCAGAAAATGGCTCCACTCGAATGAGCAAGCGTACCCGCAGACAACGCCTGCCTGCTCCCTGTGAGCGAATCACGATCGAGTCGTTGGGCCATGACGGTCGCGGTGTGGCGCACCGGGACGGCAAGGCGGTTTTCATCGACGCTGCCTTGCCGGGTGAGGAAGTCGCCTTCGAGTACCTGGCGACCCACCGCAAGTATGACGAAGGCCGCGTCACCGGTGTGCTTCGGCCATCGCGCGATCGGGTCGAGCCGAAGTGCCCGCATTTCGGTGTGTGCGGTGGTTGCAGCCTGCAGCATATGGCGGCGGCTGCGCAGATCGGCTCGAAGCAGCAGGTGCTGCTGGATAACCTGCAGCATATCGGCAAGGTGGAACCGGCGATGCTGCTGGACCCGCTGACGGGTCCGGTGTGGGGCTATCGCACCAAGGCGCGCCTCGGTGTCAGGCATGTCATCAAGAAGGGCAGGGTGCTGGTCGGTTTCCGGGAAAAGCGCAGTGCCTTGCTCGCGGACCTCAAGGGTTGCGAGGTGATGCACCCGTCGGTGGGCCGGCGTATCGATGAACTCGCACAGTTGATCGATGGGCTTGATGCCAGGGGGCGCATTCCCCAGATCGAGGTGGCGGTGGCGGAAGCGGTCACGGCCCTGGTATTCCGTAACCTCGATCCACTCGGGGCGGCGGACCTGGAGAGCCTGAGGCAGTTTGGCGTCCGCATGGGTATCCACGTCTACCTGCAGCCGTCCGGGCCGGACAGCGTGCAGCTGTTGTGGCCGGATGAATCGACCCTGGTCTATCGCCTGCCGGGACAGGCCATCGAGATCGAGTTCAGACCGACCGACTTCACCCAGATCAACCCGGCCATCAACGTACAGATTGCCTCACGGGTTCTGGAACTCCTGGACCTTGCTGATACGCACCGTGTACTGGAACTGTTTTGCGGACTGGGCAATTTCACCCTGCCGGTGGCACGCCATGCCGGTGAGGTGACGGGTGTCGAGGGGGATGCCGGCCTGGTCAGCCGGGCACGCGAGAATGCGCTGCGCAATGGCCTGCACAATGTCAGCTTTCATGCGGCCGACCTGGCCGAGCGCGTGACCGAGGCACCCTGGGCAGGGGTGGCCTACGATCGGGTGCTACTCGACCCGCCGCGCAGTGGTGCGGCGGCCGTCATGGACCTGCTGGGCAATATCAGGCCCGAACGCATGGTCTATATTTCCTGCCACCCGGGTTCACTGGCCCGCGATGCCGACCGGCTGGTCAACGAGTTCGGCTATCGGCTACAGGCAACTGGCGTGATGGACATGTTCCCGCATACCGCCCACGTGGAGTCGATCGCCCTGTTTGAACGCTGACGGCGATTATTCACCATGGAGACGCGGGGAATCAAAAGATATCACCGCAAAGGCGCAAAGGGCGCAAAAAAGTTAAATAACATAAAATCACTCACCGCAGAGACGCGGAGAACGCAGAGCACATATTATTGAAAAAACACAGCTACCAGTAATTACAAATATGGGTCACTCACCGGGTTTGGGTTTAACACTATTTTCTCCGCGTCCTCTGCGTCTCCGCGGTTAATAATTATCTTTCTTTGCGCCCTTTGCGCCTTTGCGGTGAAGGTTGTTGTTCAAGC
This sequence comes from uncultured Ectothiorhodospiraceae bacterium, assembly GCA_947258615.1. Lineage (GTDB taxonomy): Bacteria > Pseudomonadota > Gammaproteobacteria > UBA9214 > UBA9214 > CAMYJZ01. The sequence continues at coordinate 88,925 of CAMYIX010000043.1, forward strand.
CCTACTGCTTGTACCAGCGGGAGGTGAGGGCGCGGTAGACCCGGTTGGGGTACCAGCTTTTGCCGACGCTGCCGTTGTAGCGCGCCAGCGCCCTGAACAGATTGCCCTTTTCCCTCTTTCGGTAGTAGCTCAGGATGGTGCAGCCAAGGCGGATGTTGGTGCCGATGTGAAACAGGTTGTCTTCCGGATGGCCGATCTCATCCAGCCAGAACGGCATGATCTGCATCAGGCCCTGGGCCCCGGCGGTGGATATCGCAAAGCGATCGTAGTTGCTCTCTACCTCGATCAGCGCCAGGACCAGTTCCGGTTCGAGCCCGGCGCGGCGTGCCTCGTAGTGCACGGTTTTAAGAATCTTCAGGCGTTCTTCCGGGTCTTCGACGCGTTTCTGCAAACGGCTCGACATATCCGTCAGCCAGACCTCGGCATCAAAGCGGTCACTGAAGCTATCGCTCGACTCGATGGCCTCGACCAGGATCTGCCTCAAGGTGTCATCCGGGCGCTCCCGGGTGGCCGCCGCGGCATCGAATGCGCTGGCAAAGGACAATATCCCCAGCCAGGCAGATAGCACGATTCCGATCGAGAAGGGTGGAATGGGCGCCATATTGTCCATTATCGGCCTAGGCCGGCAACAGTTTATTCCTGAGAAATTCTGCAACCCCGGTGTGTTTGATGTCCTCGCTGGCGTCGGCCCGGCGCGACTTGTATTCCACCAGGCCGCGGTCGAGGTTCTTCTCGCCGATCACCACGCGGTGCGGGATGCCAATCAGTTCCATGTCGGCGAACATGACCCCGGGGCGCACCTCGCGGTCATCCAGCAGGACCTCCAGTCCGGCCTCGCGCAGTTCTGCGTAGAGCGCATCGGCGGCCTCCCGGACGCGTTGCGACTTCTTCATATTCATCGGCAGCAGGGCCACCTGGAACGGGGCGATCGGGTCGGGCCAGATCATGCCCCGGGCGTCGTGATTTTGTTCAATCGCTGCCGCCACAATCCGCGACACGCCGATGCCGTAGCAGCCCATGATCATGTCGACCTCGCGGCCCTGTTGGTCCAGTACCGCGGCCTTCAAGGCCCGGCTGTACTTGTCGCCCAGCTGGAAGATGTGGCCGACCTCGATACCGCGTGCAATGGCAAGCCGGCCCTCGCCATCCGGGCTCGGGTCGCCATCGACGACATTGCGCAGGTCGGCGGTCTGCGGTTCCGGCAGGTCGCGCCCCCAGTTCACCCCGGTCAGGTGCTCGCCATCCCGGTTGGCGCCACAGACAAAATCAACGCAGTGTGCGGCCGCCAGGTCCACGATCACCGGTATTTCCAGTCCCACGGGTCCGAGCGATCCGGCCGAACACCCGGCCGCGCTGCGGATCTGATCGTCACTGGCGAATTCCAGCGGCAGGGCAACGGCGCCGTGTTTCTCTGCCTTGATGGTGTTCAACTCGTGATCACCACGCAGTACCAGGGCGACGATATCGGACTCCGTGCCCCGTACCAGCAGGGTCTTGAGACACCGGTCCGCCGGCATATCCAGAAATGCGCTGACCTCCTCTATGCTGTGCTGGCCGGGCGTGGCCAGCGTTTGCATCGCACTGTCCGGTTCCGGCCTTGCGCCAGCAGGTGCCACGGCCTCCGCGAGCTCGATGTTGGCGGCGTAGTCACTGGCATCCGAAAACGCGATGGCATCTTCTCCGGAATCGGCGAGCACGTGGAACTCGTGCGAGAGGTTGCCGCCGATCGCGCCGCTGTCGGCCTGTACCGGGCGAAAGTCCATGCCCAGCCGGGTGAATATGCGGGTATAGGTCCGGTACATGACCTGGTAGGTCTGTTCCAGAGAGTCCTGGTCGGTATGGAAGGAGTAGGCGTCTTTCATGAGGAACTCGCGGGCGCGCATGACGCCGAAGCGCGGCCGGATTTCATCGCGGAACTTGGTCTGGATCTGGTAGTAGTTGACCGGCAACTGCTTGTAGCTGCGGATCTCGCGCCGTGCGATGTCGGTGATGACCTCCTCGTGGGTCGGGCCGAAGCAGAACTCACGCTGGTGGCGGTCATGGAGGCGCAGCAGTTCCGGTCCGTACTGGTCCCAGCGCCCGGATTCCTGCCACAGTTCGGCCGGCTGGACTGCCGGCATCAGCAATTCCAGCGCCCCCGCCTGGTTCATTTCCTCGCGGATAATGGCCTCGACCTTCCGCAGGACCCTGAGCCCCAGCGGCAGCCAGCTATAGACGCCGGCCGCCTGCTTGCGAATCATGCCGGCGCGCAGCATCAGTTGATGGCTGACAATCTCGGCATCGGCCGGTGTCTCCTTCAGGGTGGACAGGGGGAACTGGGACAGGCGCATGATGTGTTTGACTCTAAATGTTGATCAGGCGGGAGATTGTAGCGGCCAAGCGGTGGCAAGGTACAGATGATGAACTATTTGGACTGCAGTTGCGGGGGTTGTGGCAGAACATTTGCGTCCTGGTGAAAATCCAGCGTCTCGTAGTCGATGTCCACTGGTGGTGGCTGGTCGGTGATCTGCCAGGTGCCTTCGGCATCGCGCCACTTGTAGAGGCGTGTGGTCTTCCCGGCGGGTGAGAGGGTGGAACCGGCATCAGAGGCCAGTTCCATCAGGCGGGTCTTGTATTCGGGATTCAGGTAAAGGAACAGGCCGGCCAGCAACAGCACGATGAGTAGCAGGAACACGCGCATTTTCGGAACCCGGAGTACGCTGGCCGCGCTTCAGAAGGTTGCGCCATTCCAGCCCCACATCCTGCGCGGGGCATCGGCAAATTCGATATAGATGCGTTCGGGGCTGATTCCGGTCTCTGCGGCCACCAGGTCGCACAGGGCATGGGAGACATCGGCGGTGATGGATTCGGGCAGACCGATACTCTTGAGTTCGAGGTAGGCCAGCGGCGCATCGTTGCCTGCGAACTGCATGGCGGTATTGGTCTCGACCGATGTCATCACATAGCGTTCGGGCTTGCCGAGTTGCTCGGCTACCAGGGCCGAGGACCTGGCCGCCAGTGACTTCGAGTCGGCCTCCGACAGTGCCTGGTTGGTCTGGATCTTGAGAAACGGCATGGCGTTACTGCCCCGGCTTGCCGGCGGGGGGTGAGCAATTTTCCTTGATCTGCCGGTTGGCCTCATCGATGCGTTGCTGGCGATCCTCCTCGGTGAGGCGCACCACCTCGCCATCCGGGGTCCGGTAGGCCCGGTTGCCCCCCTGCTGGAGCTTGGCCAGGTTTGCCTTTGCGGTTGCGCAGTTTTCACGGCGAATCTTCTGAATCTCGGCCCACTGCTGCGCATCGGCGGCACCCTGGCGCTTTTCCGTCTGGCGTTTTTCCATGGCATCGGTCTGTTCTTTTAGCTGGCTGCTGATCGCGTCGGGATCGTCGGCCGGACCCGGGGCCGGTTTCAGTTCCTGTGTCTCGCGGTTGGGCGGCGGTGTCTGGGTGTAGTGAACGGCGCCGCTGTCATCCACCCATTTGTAGATGCCGTGCTTGCCGGCAGCGGAAGACACGGAGGTCAATACAACAAGAACGGCTGTCAGGGCGAGGCCTCGGAACATGATTTTTTCCTCTTCGCAGAATCGGTTGCCATATCTATAACTGAAATCTATGCCGATATTATGGCTGTTTGGTGACGAGGACAAGCGACCCGGTTCACAGTCCGGGTCCGGGGGGCGGTCGAGGGAGCGGCACTGCCCGGGATACGCCCGTGCTTGACCTTTACTTGTAATATCAGTACTTTCTACTATTGTTTGAATGCCCGATTCGCACGCCCGTTCCAACGGGCTTTTTTCATGGCGTAACTACACAGCGTGACCGATCACAGGAGATCATGCGGGTGGAACTGACTGGCGCGGAAATATTTGTCCGTTCGTTGCAGGATGAGGGTGTCGAAATTATTTTCGGCTATCCCGGCGGTGCCGTTTTGCATATCTACGATGCCCTGTACAGGCAGGACAAGATACAGCATATCCTGACGCGTCATGAGCAGGGCGCCACCCATGCGGCCGACGGCTATGCCCGCGCCACCGGCAAGCCGGGTGTCGTTATTGTGACATCCGGTCCCGGTGCGACCAACGCCGTGACCGGTATTGCCACTGCCTACATGGACTCCATTCCCATGGTGGTATTCACCGGCCAGGTACCCACGCACCTGATTGGCAATGATGCCTTCCAGGAGGCCGATAACATCGGCATCACCCGACCCTGCGTTAAACACAATTTCCTTGTCAAGGACGTCCGGGACCTGGCTGAAACCATCAAGAAGGCCTTTTATGTTGCGACCACGGGTCGTCCCGGTCCGGTGGTGGTGGATATTCCCAAGGATGTCACGGCGGAAAAGACGGAATATCACTATCCGGACAAGGTCAGCATGCGCTCCTACAACCCGGTGCATGTGGGCCATGCCGGCCAGATCAAGCGTGCGGTCAGGCTGATGCTCGATGCCAAGCGCCCGATGATCTACACGGGTGGCGGTGTCATCCTCGGCAACGCGGCCGGGTCGCTCACCGAGCTCGCCCGGCTGCTGGGCCACCCGGTGACCAATACCCTGATGGGCCTGGGCGCCTACCCGGCAACCGACCGGCAGTTTGTCGGCATGCTCGGCATGCACGGGACTTACGAGGCCAATATGGCCATGCACCACTGCGATGTGCTGATTGCCATCGGCGCACGCTTTGATGACCGGGTGACCGGCAATATCGAGAAGTTCTGTCCCAATGCAAAAATCGTTCACGTGGATATTGATCCCTCGAGCATATCCAAGAACGTAAAGGTTGACGTGCCGATCGTCGGTTGTGTGGATAACGTCCTCAAGGCCATGATCAAGCTCATCAAGGGCAGCAAGCAGCGGCCGGATGAGGCGGCGCTCAGGGACTGGTGGCAGCAGATCGAGGACTGGCGTTCGAAGGACTGCCTGAAATACGATCACGACAGCGAGCTGATCAAGCCGCAGCATGTGCTGGAGTCCCTCTACAAGGTCACCGGGGGCGATGCCTTCGTGACCTCGGACGTTGGCCAGCACCAGATGTGGGCCGCGCAGTTCTACAAGTTCGACAAGCCGCGGCGCTGGATCAATTCCGGCGGGCTGGGGACGATGGGCTTCGGGCTGCCGGCAGCGATGGGCGTGCAGCTGGCGTATCGCGATGAGACGGTGGTGTGCGTAACCGGTGAGGGCAGCATCCAGATGTGTATCCAGGAGCTGTCAACCTGCAAGCAGTATGCCCTGCCGCTGAAGATCGTGAACCTCAACAACGGCTACCTGGGCATGGTGCGCCAGTGGCAGGAGTTTTTCTACCAGGGTCGTTACGCCATGTCCTATATGGAATCACTGCCTGATTTCGTGAAGCTGGCCGAAAGTTACGGGCATGCGGGTATGAAGATTGATAAACCGGCCGACGTCGAGTCGGCCCTGGCAGAGGCCATGGCAATGAAGGACCGGCTGGTCTTCATGGACTTTATTACCGACCCTGCAGAGAATGTCTATCCGATGATCCCCGCCGGTGGTGGCCAGAACGAGATGATACTGATATGAGACATATCATCTCGATTTTAATGGAAAACGAGGCCGGCGCACTGTCGCGGGTCGCCGGGCTGTTTTCAGCGCGCGGTTACAACATCGAGTCGCTGACCGTGGCCCCGACCGAAGACCCCTCGCTGTCGCGCATGACCCTGGTCACGCGTGGTACCGACGAGATCATCGAGCAGATCACCAAGCAGCTCAACAAGCTGGTCGACGTGGTCAAGCTCATGGACATGACCGATGGTCCGCATATCGAACGCGAGATGATGCTGACCAAGGTACGTGCCGAGGGTGACGGGCGCGAGGAACTGAAACGCGTTTCCGATATCTTCCGCGGCCGTATTATCGACGTCACCGACAAGAGCTATACGATTGAACTGACCGGTACCGGCGACAAGCTGGACGCCTTCCTGCAGGCGCTGGACCGGGCGCTGATTATCGAGGTCGTGCGTTCCGGGGTTTCGGGGATCGCCCGGGGTGAACGGGCGCTGAAACTCTGATCGCAATCTTCATTCAATTTGAATAACGGGAAGCCTGGACACCAGGACAGGCTTGAACAATGAGTAACAACCGCAGGTAGCGAACATGAATATCTACTACGACAAAGACGCAGATCTGTCCATTATCCAGGGCCTGAAGGTCGCCATTATCGGCTACGGCTCCCAGGGCCATGCCCATGCCAATAACCTCAAGGATTCCGGTGTCGATGTGACCGTGGGGCTGCGCTCCGGTTCCATTTCCGAGGCCAAGGCGAAAAAGGCCGGACTGACGGTCAAGCCCATCGAGCAGGCCGTGGACGGCGCCGACGTGGTGATGATACTGGCGCCGGATGAACACCAGGCCGCGCTGTATCGTGACCAGGTTGCCCCTAATATCAAGCAGGGTGCCGCACTGGCCTTCGCGCACGGTTTTAATATTCACTACCAGCAAATTGAACCGCGGGCCGACCTGGATGTCATCATGATTGCCCCCAAGGGTCCCGGCCACCTGGTACGTTCCACCTATACCCAGGGTGCAGGTGTTCCCAGCCTGATCGCCGTGTACCAGGATGCCAGTGGCCGTTCCAAGGACATCGCACTTTCCTATGCCTCGGCCAACGGCGGGGGACGGGCGGGCGTCATCGAAACCACGTTCCGGGAAGAAACGGAGACCGACCTGTTCGGCGAGCAGGCCGTCCTCTGCGGCGGTGCCACCGCGCTGGTACAGGCCGGCTTCGAGACCCTGGTCGAGGCCGGTTACGCCCCGGAGATGGCCTACTTCGAATGCCTGCACGAACTCAAGCTCATCGTTGACCTGATGTACGAGGGCGGTATCGCCAACATGCGCTACTCCATCTCCAATACCGCCGAATATGGCGACCTCACCCGCGGCCCGCGCGTCATCACCGGCGAGACCAAGCTGGAAATGCGTCGTATCCTCGACGAGATCCAGAACGGCGAGTTTGCCCGTGAATTCATCCTCGAGAACCAGGCGGGTGCGGCCACCCTCAAGGCGAAGCGGCGGACAGGCCGTGAGCACCCCATCGAGGTCGTGGGTGAAAAGCTGCGTGGCATGATGTCGTGGATCAGTTCCGGCAAGATTGTCGACAAGAACGTCAACTGATCACCGGCTTGCCCAGCGCTTGCCCTGATCGCGCTGTTGACCGTAAACCGGTGCAGGCCCGATGAGTCGTTATCCCGTCATTGCCAGGGAAGGTCTGCTGCCCCTGCTGGCCAGCGTACTGGCGGCGGTGCTGGTGCTGCAGTTTGTTGGTTTATACCAGTCTCTGGTCCTGTGGGCGATCTGCCTGTCGCTGCTATTTGTTTTCCGGGACCCCGAGCGCGAGGTGCCCTCCGTCCCGCAGGCCGTGGTCTGTCCCGCTGACGGCAGGATCACCTCTATCGGCATGGTCCATGATCCCTACCTCAACCGACCGAGCATCAAGGTGAGCATGCAGATGAACCCCTACGGGGCCTACTCCACGCGCAGCCCTGTCGAAGGCAAGGTGCTGGAGCCGCCGGGCAACCCGAATGATCCCGATGCCCCGCACGGGGTCTGGTTACAGACCGACGAGGGTGACGACATGGTGCTGGTTATGAACCGCGGACCGCTGAACAATGCCCCCCGGTGCTATGTGCGTTTCGGCGAGCGGGTTGGACAGGGGCAGCGCTGCGGTTTCATCCACCTGGGGGCGCAGATCGATCTTTATCTTCCGGAATCGTGCCGTACCGACGTGTCTCCCGGCGATTGGGTCAGAAGCGGTTCTGATATCATCGGGAAACTCATTCATAGCTGATGACATGACCAGCGTGCAACCAGGCGAACAGGACAGTACAGAGCAGAAGTCGCGGCGCGGCATCTACCTGCTTCCCAATATGATCACAACGGCCGGCCTGTTCGCCGGTTTCTACGCCATTGTGGCAGCCATGGGCGGGCGTTTCGAGGCCGCCGCCGTGGCCATATTCGTGGCCATGGTCATGGACGGTATCGATGGGCGTGTCGCCCGCCTGACACACACCCAGAGCGACTTCGGCGTGGAATACGACAGTCTGTCGGATATGGTGTGTTTCGGGCTGGCGCCGGCGCTGGTGATGTATGAATGGTCACTGCAGGCCATGGTCAGCATCGGCTGGGCCAAGCTTGGCTGGTTGTCCGCGTTCATCTATACCGCGGGCGCGGCCCTGCGCCTGGCGCGCTTCAATGCCCAGGTTGCCAGCGCCGAGAAACGCTACTTCAAGGGTCTGCCGAGTCCGTCTTCGGCCGGCGTCATGGCGGGGATGGTCTGGGTCGGTGCAGACCTGGGGATAGCCGGCGAGCAGGTCGTCTATCTGGCTTCTGCCTTGACCATTCTCATGGGGGGGCTGATGGTCAGTAACATCAGTTACTACAGCTTCAAGGAGTTCGATTTCAAGAACCGCGTGCCGTTTGTGACCCTGTTGCTGGTGGTGCTGGTCTATGTATTCGCCTCCATTGACCCTCCCAAGGTCCTGTTTGCGGGCTTTCTGGTCTATGCCCTGTCGGGCCCTGTGCTGACCGTGTTGCGACGCCGGCACAAACGCACCAGCCAGGGCAAGGACAGCAGTCCCTGACCCTTGGCATCGGCAGGTCTATGTTTTATAGTTTTGGTTATGAATCAGTCTATCAACCCAACTGACTTCCCTGTCCCGGCCTTCCCCGCGCCAGGCCCTGGCCTGCTGCCACTTTCCCCGCGACTGCTGCCTTCGGGCAACTGATATCAACGCCTGGCGGGGTCACACGCAAACAACATGATTTCTGAAACCGGCACCGGACCGGCCGCTTTGTTATGCTGGCAGAGGTGCTGACCGGATCAACGGCTGGATCCCGATGATTCAGCCGGATCCAGAACGGAGCCACACATGAGTGATGACCAATTAATCATTTTCGACACCACCTTGCGCGACGGCGAGCAAAGCCCGGGTGCCTCCATGACCCGGGATGAAAAGGTGCGGATTGCCAAGGCGCTGGAGCGTATGCGGGTGGACGTGATCGAGGCCGGTTTTCCGGTGGCCAGCCCGGGTGATTTCGAGGCCGTGCAGGCCGTTGCCGCCGCCGTTACGGACAGTACCGTGTGCGGGCTGGCGCGCGCCCTGGACAAGGACATCGACCGGGCGGGGGAGGCCCTGAAGCCGGCCGCCTCATCGCGGATACACACCTTCATTGCCACCTCGCCGATACATATGAAAATGAAGCTGCGTATGGAACCCGACCAGGTTGTCGAGCAGGCGGTGCAAGCGGTCCGGCGCGCACGGCGCTTCACCGACAATGTCGAGTTCTCGCCCGAGGATGCCGGGCGTTCCGAGATCGATTTCCTCTGTCGGGTGATCGAGGCGGTCATCGATGCCGGCGCCACCACGGTCAACATCCCCGATACCGTCGGCTACAACCTGCCGCACCAGTTCGGGGAACTGATCCGGACCCTGATCGAGCGGGTGCCCAATTCGGACAAGGCGGTGTTTTCCGTGCATTGCCATAACGACCTGGGCCTGGCCGTGGGCAATTCGCTCTCGGCCGTCCTCAACGGTGCGCGCCAGGTGGAGTGCACTATCAATGGCCTCGGTGAACGGGCCGGCAATGCCGCGCTCGAGGAGGTGGTCATGACGGTGCAGACCCGCCAGGATATCTTCTCCTGCCGGACCGGCCTGGACACCACCCAGATCGTGCCGTGCTCGCGGCTGGTTTCCGGCATCACCGGATTTGCCGTGCAGCCCAACAAGGCCATCGTCGGGGTCAATGCCTTCGCCCATGAATCAGGGATTCACCAGGACGGTGTGCTCAAGAGCCGCGAGACCTACGAGATCATGCGTGCCCAGGATGTCGGCTGGTCGGCCAACCGGATCGTGCTGGGTAAGCATTCCGGCCGCAATGCGTTTCGTACCCGGCTCAATGACCTTGGCATCGAGTTCGAAACTGAGGAGGACCTGAACAATGCCTTCTCGCGCTTCAAGGACCTCGCCGACAAGAAACACGAGATCTTCGACGAGGACCTGCAGTCGCTGGTGACGGAGTCCGGGCTGGAGGCCGGTAACGAGTGGCTCAAGGGATGCCTCCTTCAAGGCGATCGAGGCACAGGTCAGCAGCCATACCGAGTTGCAACTCTATTCCGTAAACAACATCACCAGCGGGACGGATTCCCAGGGCGAGGTGACGGTGCGTCTGCAGCGGGAAGGCCACATCGTCAACGGCCAGGGGGCCGATACGGATATCGTGATCGCTTCCGCCAAGGCCTATGTGAACGCGCTCAACAAGATCATCAGGCGCGAGGAACGGGCGCATCCCCAGCTCGGGGACGTATAGGCCCCATGAGAGAGTCGCGCTAAGGTGGGGATCCCTGCACACGGCGAGTACCTGCAGGCCATGGGGATCCAGCAATGGGTGTCGCGTGACCGACCCCCAGCTGACGCGTTCGAGGTGCAGGCGACTGAAGAGGGCGGTGCTACTGACGGTGCCGCCGTCCTACAGCCGACTGCAATCGATGTGTCCATGCTTGACTGGGCAGCCCTGGAGGCGCGGGTGTCCGCCTGCGAGCGCTGTGCCCTGCATGCAACGCGTCAGCGCACGGTGTTCGGCAGCGGTGACCGGTCGGCGGACTGGCTGATAATCGGCGAGGCACCCGGCGCGGACGAGGACCTCCAGGGGGAGCCGTTCGTGGGGCGCGCAGGCATGCTGTTGACAGCCATGCTGCAGGCGGTCGGTTACCGGCGCGACCAGGTCTATATCACCAATATCCTCAAGTGCCGGCCGCCCCGGAACCGCGACCCGCTGGCCGATGAAGTTTCCTGTTGTCGTGCCTACCTGGAGCGCCAGATTGAACTGGTCAATCCAAGGCTGATCCTGGCCGTCGGGCGGATTGCCGCCCACAACCTGCTCGGGACCGAAACCGCGATCGGCAAGCTGCGCGGTACCGTACACCACTATGGAAAAGACCGGATACCGCTGGTCGTTGTCTATCACCCTGCCTACCTGCTGCGCTCTCCCCTGGAAAAACGCAAGGCCTGGGAGGACTTGAAGCTGGCGCGGCAGGCCGCCGCTGGCGGGTAGCGGACAAGCGTGTTCCTTCCATTATGAGCGCCATCCTGAATGAACCTGCAGTGAGCTTCCGGCCCATGCAGGAGGCGGACCTGACGGACGTCGTCGAAATCGAGCGGCTCAGTTATCCCTATCCCTGGACCCGCACTATTTTCGCCGATTGTCTCCGGGCCGGTTATTCCTGCTGGGTCTGCGAGCGCCAGGGCATCATCGAAGGCTATGGCGTGATCAGTGTCGTGGCCGGCGAATCACACCTTTTGAACCTGTGCGTCCGGGCGCAGGCCCGGCAGCGCGGGTACGGCCGTAAGCTATTGGATCACTTAATATCCATTGCCCATCGCCACGGGGCCGAGGCGGTTTTTCTGGAGGTGCGGCCATCCAACAAGGCGGCGCTCGCACTGTATGGCAACAACGGCTTCAATGAGCTCGGGGTGCGCAAGGATTACTATCCTGCGCCGGGTGGGCGTGAGGATGCCCTGATCCTGGCACGCGTACTGTAGCCCGCGTTGCTCACCGGAGGGCGGTAGTGTTGCATAAGCTACTGAATTGATGAATAAAGTGAAGATCAAGGCATGGCGGTGCAGATGCGCGCATTGCCGGTCCCGCTGAGTAATGCTGGCTAGCGACGTTCCAGCCGGGATGCGGTAAAATAACCCGTTTCCCGAGTTGTAACACTTCCCGTTTGACATGAGCAGCCTGAAACACGAGGCGGCACGCCGCCGCACCTTTGCCATTATTTCCCATCCCGATGCGGGGAAAACCACCCTGACCGAGAAGTTGCTGCTGTTCGGCGGCGCGATCCAACTTGCCGGTACCGTCAAGGGGCGCAAGGCGGCACGGCACGCGACCTCTGATTGGATGGAACTCGAGAAGCAGCGCGGTATCTCGGTGACCTCCTCGGTGATGCAGTTTCCCTACCAGGAGTGCATGGTCAACCTGCTCGACACACCGGGCCACGAGGATTTCTCGGAGGACACCTACAGAACCCTGACCGCGGTCGATTCGGCGCTCATGGTCATCGATGTGGCCAAGGGCGTGGAGGCACGCACCATCAAGCTAATGGAGGTTTGCCGTCTGCGAGCAACCCCCATCTTTACCTTCATCAACAAGCTTGATCGTGAGGGACGCGAACCGATCGAGCTGCTCGACGAGGTGGAGGATGTGCTCAAGATCAGGTGTGCTCCGATCACCTGGCCCATCGGCATGGGCAAGCGCTTCAGGGGGGTCTATCACCTGGTCGACGACAGCGTGCACCTCTATACCCCGGGAAAGGGTAGCGTGCGCCAGGATGTCAGCACCATCAAGGGCTTGGATAATCCGCTGCTGGCCGAGGTGCTCGGCGACCAGGCCGGTGAACTACGCGAGGAGATCGAGCTGGTCCAGGGTGCCAGCCACGGTTTCGATCTGGATGCCTACCTGCAGGGTGAACTCTCACCCGTGTTTTTCGGGTCGGCCATTAATAATTTCGGCGTGCAGGAGTTGCTCGACTATTTCGTCCACTACGCACCGGCTCCCCGGCCGCATGAAAATACCACCCGCAGCGTCGCGCCCGATGAGGAAAAGTTCACAGGTTTCGTTTTCAAGATCCAGGCGAACATGGACCCCCAGCACCGCGACCGCATCGCCTTCCTGCGGGTGTGTTCCGGCAGCTACAAGAAAGGCATGAAGATGCGTCATGTGCGTATCGGTCGGGACGTGCAGGTGGCCAATGCCCTGACCTTCCTGGCCTCGGACCGCGGTCATGTCGAGGAGGCCTGGCCGGGTGACATCATCGGCCTGCACAACCATGGCACCATCCGCATCGGTGACACCTTTACCCAGGGCGAGGAACTGAAGTATACCGGCATTCCGAATTTCGCCCCGGAGCTGTTTCGCCGTGCCATTCTAAAGGACCCGCTGCGCATGAAGGCCCTGCAGAAGGGGTTGGACCAGTTGTCCGAGGAGGGCGCGACCCAGTTGTTCCGTCCCTTCAAGAACAATGACCTGATTCTCGGGGCGGTGGGGGTGCTGCAGTTCGATGTGGTTGCCCACCGGCTACGGGATGAATACAAGGTGGAATGCCTGTTCGAGCCCGTAACCGTTGCCACGGCACGCTGGGTGGAATGCGGCGATGAAAAGATGCTGGAACGATTCAGGGAAAAGGCCTATGAAAACCTTGCTCTGGACCAGGGTGGCGCACTGGTCTATATAGCGCCCACGCGGGTCAACCTGGATCTGGCAATGGAGCGCTGGCCGGACATCCGCTTCAATGCTACCCGGGAGCACTGAGTCTAGAAATCAATCCAGTGGATGACGTGGTCCTCGAGCTGCTCCCTGGGGACATCATTCTCGCTGGTGATTTTTCCGCGCACTGAGATGCCGGCCCGGTGCACACTCTCCGGGTCGCCGGAGACCAGCGGGTGCCACCATTCCAGTGGCTGGCCGTTTGCCAGGCGTCGATAGGCGCAGCTTGCCGGCAACCACTCGAACTGGCCGGCATCCCCCGCATGCAGGCTCAGGCAATCAGGAACGATGCTCAGTCGTTCACGGTAATTCGTGCAGCTGCAGGATTTCTCGTCCAGCAGGCGGCATGCCACGTTGGTATAAAAGAACAGGCCCGTATCGACATCTTCCAGTTTGTGCAGACAGCACCGGCCGCAGCCATCGCAGAGCTGCTCCCATTCCCCGGCAGACATCTCTGAAAGCGACTTGTTGTTCCAAAATGCTTCGGCTTCTGTAACCATAGTCAACGCGATTCAATCACTATGCAACGGATTATTACCGAATACGAACGTTCAGTGTAAGCGGTGGCCACAGGCACATCCCACGATAAGCGGAAAACCATGCACCGACAGCGCCAGAAATGGGGATGGGCCATGTATGACTGGGCCAACTCGGCCTTTGCGACGATTGTTATCGCCGGCTTTTTCCCCCTGTTTTTCAAGGAATACTGGAATGCGGGTGTTCCGGTCACCGAGAGTACCTTCAGGCTGGGCCTGGCCAATTCTCTCGCCAGCCTGCTGATCGTTCTGATGGCGCCAGTCCTGGGTGCAGTGGCAGACTATCTGGGCCGTCGCAAGGGGATGCTGCTCCTGTTTGCCGCTTTTGGAATAGTGATGACCAGCGGTCTCTACCTGATAGGTGAGGATCAATGGTTGCTGGCAGCGTTTTTGTATGCCATGGCACTGGTCGGGTTCTCAGGCAGCAATATTTTCTATGATTCGCTGTTGCCTTTCGTCAGCGAGCCTAAAGGGGTCGACAAGACCTCGGCACTGGGCTTCGCGCTGGGTTATCTGGGCGGGGGGCTGGTGCTGGCCTTGAGTATCATTATGTCACTGTATCCCGGTTGGTTCGGTTTGGCGGATACCGCTGCGGCAATTCGGTTATCGTTTGTACTGGTCGCCATCTGGTGGCTGGTCTTCACCATTCCGTTGATCCTGTATGTCCGCGAACCCGGCAATCACCCGCATGAATTGACGGCAGCGGTGTTTGTTGTCGGGTTCAAAAGGATCTGGGGGACCTTGCATGAGATCAGGCAGTTGCGTGATGCCTGGATATTTCTGCTTGCCTACTGGCTGTATATAGACGGGGTCGACACCATCGTGCGCATGGCAGTCGACTATGGCCTGTCACTCGGATTCGACAAGCAGGGGCTGATTCTGGCTCTGCTCATTACCCAGTTTACCGGCTTCCCGGCTGCATTGTTGTTCGGACAGTTCGGTAGCCGTTATGGCCCCCGGGCCGGGATTTATCTGGCGCTGACGGTCTACGTAATGGTCACTGTGTGGGGCGCCATGATGGAAAACGTGTGGGAATTCTATGTGCTGGCTTTCTCCATCGGGCTGGCGCAGGGGGGGATACAGGCATTGAGCCGGTCCATGTATGCACGCATGATCCCTGCAGGACGTACGGCCGAGTTTTTCGGTTTCTATAACATGATGGGAAAATTTGCCGCAATCCTGGGGCCGTTGCTGATGGGGTGGGTGGGTGCCGTGACAGGAAACCCGCGCGCGGGGATTATTTCCTTGCTGGTGCTGTTTGTAGGCGGCGGACTCATGCTGTTACAGGTGCGGACAGACCGCCCCCCCCGCAGACATTGACTGAATGGCGGTTGTACGCAGTTGAAATGTGGCAGGACGAACCGTCGCTGCGAGCACAATATATACAGTTATCAATATGGTCCCCCTACAACATATAGAACTCGTTGGTGTTATTCACGCAACTACTTGTTCTAAAAAATAATTTAAGGTATAAGCTGTATGTGCTGCAGCAATTGAAAATAACCCTGTATGCATACGGCTGTTTTACATAGCGGGGAGTCGGGGAATTGAACAGTAATGTTGATCTGCTGCAATATCGGGTGCGTCACCTCCAGGTGACCCGGGATGCTCCGTTGCGGGCGGTGTGGGTGGAGTTCAAATATGATGGCCGTCCATGTTTTACGAGGGAGTTGCTGGAAGACGTGTGGGCCGTGCAGCGCACCATACGGCAGGCGGTGATATCAGATTATCAGCAGGGACAAACTGACAGGTTGTTGTTCCAGGTACTTGCCTCGACCGATAGTCGGGCATTCAGTCTGGGCGGTGATTTGACCTATTTTATCGAGCTGATCGAGGCCGGTGATCGTGAGGGTCTGCGCAACTATGCCAAAACCTGTATCGAGATCCAGTACATAACCGCGACACATTACGATACCCCGTTCACTACAATCGCACTGGTTGAAGGCGAGGCGCTGGGTGGTGGATTCGAAGCCGCTTTGTCAGCCAATCTGCTGATTGCCGAGCCGCAGGCGAGATTCGGATTTCCAGAAATTTCATTCGGTATGTTTCCGGGTATGGGTGCCCTGTCGCTGCTCGCACGTCGGGTGACGTTGGCTACAGCGCGCAAGCTGATTATGGATCAGCGTATTTATACGGCCGAGGAGCTTCACGAATTGGGTGTTGTGGATATCCTGGCTTCGAAGGGAAAAGGCCGTGAAGCCACCGCTGAATACATGAGGCGGAATATCGGCCTGGTATCCGGCCTTCATGGCTTCCAGGCAGCAGTTGACCGTGTTTATCCTGTTAAATACGACGAACTCACCGATGTCATTGACTTATGGGTTGAGGCGGCGATGCACCTGAATGACAGAAATAAACGCCTGATGGAATATTTTGCACGCGCCCAGGTAAGCCGCATTACCACCTCTGAGGATGACTCCGCTTCAGGTTCCTACCGGCTTGAACTGAATTGACTATTTAGGTTCAGTAATTCTGGGCCTGTGCGCGAAATACATCGGCTTTATCGTGCAGGACCTGGATGGAATCATCCAGGGTACGACGAATAGTGCGCAGTTGAATGATGCCATCGGCAGTAAAGTGATCTTTGCTGATGTTCTGATTATCAAGGCACAACTGTGCAAGCCTGGTCAGGCCCAGATACAGGGCGCATCCTTTCAACGCATGCGCAGCATCCTGGAAGGCTGGCCAGTCATGTTTGGCAACAGAAGTCTCGAGGTGCTGAAAGTCCCTGTTTGCATCGGTCTCGAAATTGCGCATCATCTCCAGAATGAAGTCAGGACTTTCGCCTGACAACTGGTTCAATTCCCCGAATTGGTTCTCATCGAGGATTGGGAATTCCTCCGCATTCAATACGTCTGTAGCGGGTTTGTCCGTGCTCTCCTCGGGCAGGAGTTTGTTCGGCCTGCTGAGTGTTGCAAGAGTGTTTTGCAAGGTGGTCAGTGACACGGGCTTGGTCAGGAATAAGTCTATGCCTGCTTTTCTGCACGTTTTCCGGCACTCCTCAGTTGCGTCGGCTGTCAGTATGGCAAAACTCACGCTATGTGTGCCCCCATGTGCGAGGCAATAGGCCTGGTAGGTCTCAATTCCCCCAAGGCCAGGCATGTTTTTGTCGAGAAATACGACATCATAACCAGACTGCTCCAGTGCCTCGAGTGCTTCTTCGCCACCTGATACTGTGGTGCAGCCATGCCCCATTTTCTCCAGCATGCGTTTAATGACGATCCGGTTTGTTGCGTTGTCATCTGCGACAAGAACATTCAAGGTTCTTGACTGACTCTGCCTACTGGACTGGCGACTGGCTATGTGCAGGACATCATCCTCTGTACTATGTCTTGAGTAGCACGCATGCAATGTGTTGAAGAATATTTGCTTGTCCGCGTTCGAGGCGACTTTGAAAAGCCACTCATGCTCCAGTTTAGTGATCGCGGGCGGGTATTTTTCCGAGTTCAACAGTACAACGGGAATGCTAGAGGCGGGTTCGTCCAGACTCATATGAGTTAACAGATCACATAGTTCGATATCATAAGGCATGCCATCGATTACAAGGGCATCATAGATTAAATCCACATCATCACTTCTCAGATCGGCTATAGCCTGCTCGACGGATTTGACAGTCTTAAATGGTATCTTCCAGGCGTGCATAAGCTTGATGGTTTCGCTGCCGTCGTCTATACCGGGATTCAGATAGAGCACGACGCATTCGCTGGCCCATGATTGATTATTTTCACCGGTAGCTTTGGCGATATCGAATGGTATGTCGAACCAGAAGGTGGTCCCGACATTGGGAGTACTTTGGATGCCGATTTCCCCTCCCATCAGTTCAATAAGGTTCTTGCAAATTGTAGTGCCGAGACCTGTCCCTCCAAAGGTTCTCGATACACTGCTGTTGGCCTGCGTGAATGGATCGAAGATGGCATCAATTTGACCAGGATCGATTCCAATACCTGTGTCAATAACCTCGAATCTCAACAGTGCACGTTGAGCATCAAGCTCTAGAGGGTGAACTTGTACCGATACAAATCCCTGATCTGTGAATTTAATCGCATTGCCTACCAGATTAATAATGATCTGCCGTAATTTGTGCGGGTCACCCTGCAACAGGTAGGGTGTCATAGGGTCAAGACTCTCATTTAAATTTATCTGCTTGCTGTCTACCTGCGTTTTGAATATTCGCAAGGTGGTACTGATCAACGCATAGAGATCGAATTTGATGTTTTCAATCGTCAGTTGTCCGGCCTCGATCTTCGACAGGTCAAGGATTTCATTTATCTGCCTGGCCAGTGTGCTGCCGGATGCATGGATGATATCCACACATTCCTTGTCATCAGGTTCAAGTGGCCTTAGTCTTAGCAACTCTGTCATGCCAAGTATCCCATTAAGCGGCGTGCGGATCTCGTGCGACATTCTTGACAGAAAGTCGCTCTTGGCGCGGTTGGCATCATTCGCGCGCTGGCGTGCTTCATTGAGGCGACGGATTAGTAATGCAGAGTAGGCAGGAATAACAAGAAGTGTAATGGCCAGTCCTATTGCGAGTCCCCTATGTGTATCCCAGTATGGTGTAGAATAAACAACAGCACCAAAACCTATAAGTGATGTCGCGCCAGAGAGATATAGATATTTTTCACCATACCTGAAACCGTTTCCTAGAATTACCCAAAGAAATACTCCGTACCACGGCGCACCCATGTGACCTGTTAAATACATTCCGTAACTTAATGCGCCAGTATCACCGCATATGCCTATGATGCGTCTAACTATAGAAGGCTGAGTCCACACCAGAGTGGAAATAAAAAGTAGAATTGCAAAGGCAAGGAATGAAAGAATGAACCATGTTCCTTTTCCCCAAATTTGGATATCATTTTGTGTGGCTGGCCCGTTGATTATTAGGTAGCACAAGAACGTCAAAGGGATAAAGATACGTAACACACCCTGTTCTTGGTCAGGGGTCCCGTGCCAACCAATTATTTCTAATAGCTTCTTTGCTATTGGGCCGATCAGGCCATTATTTATGTCGGTAGGCATTTATACTGTATATTCTTGATGATGCGAGCGTGCTTCGGTAGTTAACTTTATATATCGACAATATTTATCTAATTCTTTAATTTCTATTGGGTTATAGATGTCCCTAATGGTTAAATCTGCTGTTTTTGAAGTAATTGCTGCCCAAACAAATCGCGAGACAGAAACGATCTCTTTGGAGTCAGAACTTAAAGATCTTGGCATTGATTCTCTAGGCGCGATTACGGTCATATATGAACTTGAGGAACGGTTCGATATTGAAATACCGAACGAAGTTATTGAATCTATTAGTAATGTTCGGGATATCGTTAATCATCTCGAACTGACGCTCGGAAATCGCTAGGAACAATGCCAAATAAGGTGGTTATTACCGGACTTGGTTGTGTCAGCGGTCTCGGTATGAATGTCCCGGATTTTTGGGATGGTATGTGTGAAGGGCGATCTGGTATCTCACCACTAGCGGGAATTGATGAGGGTGTGAAAATAAGGCTGGGAGCCACGGTCAATGGATACCAGCCGGAAAGCCACTTCAGCACGAGCGATCTGCCATTGCTAGACCGATTTTCGCAATTCGCGATTTTGGCGGCACGTGAAGCGATACACGATGCCGGTCTGGAGGCCTCAGGGGATAATCTGGCTGAGGCTGCTGCGATTATCGGGACAGGCTGTGGAGGCAAGCAAACAGACGAGGAAACCTATTCGCGCTTATATAAAGAAGCACACTCGCGTGCCCACCCGATGACTATCCCAAAAGGTATGCCAAGTGCCGCAGCCAGCATGGTCAGTATGCACCTGGGCATCAAGGGGCCGGTTTTCTCAGTTGCCAGTGCCTGTGCGTCAGCTGCCCATGCAGTATGTCAGGGTCGGATGATGGTCCTTTCCGGGCTGGTAGATATCGCGGTTGTCGGTGGTGCAGATACACCCTTCACTTATGGTCTATTGAAGGCCTGGGAGGCGTTGAGAGTGATATCAAATGATACATGTCGGCCGTTTTCCAGGGACCGTACTGGCATGGTACTCGGTGAAGGCGCCGGTATGGTTGTGATTGAGTCTCAGAAGCATGCTGTCCGACGTGGTGCGCGTATCTATGCAGAACTATCAGGGTGTGGGTTATCTTCTGATGCTGGACATATTACCCGCCCGGATGTTGGCGGTATATCCTGTGCAATAAACAGAGCAATCAAAGATGCCGGACTTTTGCCTGAATCAGTAGGCTATATAAACGCGCATGGGACAGGGACGATGGCGAATGATATCGCAGAAACGCAGGCATTGAGGAGGGTGTTTGGGGCCCACGCTGACAAATTGGCAGTTACCTCGACCAAGTCAATGCATGGTCATGCGCTCGGGGCATCCAGTGCGCTTGAGTTGGTTGCCACAGTGCGGGCTATTCATGGCAGAACAGTTCCACCAACAGCAAATTTCACCGAGCCTGGAGAAGGCTGCGATCTGGATTATGTGCCAAACATGGCGAGAGAGCAGGAAATTTCTGCTGCACTTTCAAATTCTTTTGCTTTTGGAGGGCTTAATGCCGTGCTCGCCTTGCAGGCATGGCATGGCTGAATGGTTAATCTCGGGCCCTGAATAGATAGTGGCTGTTGCCATAGAAATTACCATCCATCGGCGCGAATACTGTCTTGCACAGTGAAAAGTAGTTATTCCAGTGCGCAATGGCGCTAGAGTCGAAGATATGTTCATACAGATATGGCACTCTCTC
The DNA here is from genome assembly GCA_947258615.1 of uncultured Ectothiorhodospiraceae bacterium. Taxonomy (GTDB): domain Bacteria; phylum Pseudomonadota; class Gammaproteobacteria; order UBA9214; family UBA9214; genus CAMYJZ01. The sequence continues at coordinate 109,449 of CAMYIX010000043.1, forward strand.
CCAGAAGCGTTGGTGCCATTCATCAAGCGTGCGCCAGTAATTAAGACCATTGACAAACCAATGGCCAATCAGATCAAGGTGCTCGGTATGACGGGCGAGTTCATCATGAGGCCATGCCCGCCCACCGGGAAAATACAAGCCGATACGCGTCTTTTCAGGGTCCAGGAATTGTGGAATAACTCTGCGAGATGTGATGAAGTGATGAAATGTTTTTCCATGTGGTGTTAGCATGTCTGAGATTTTCAAAAGGGCGGCGCTCATGTTCCGTACCTGTTCAAATACTGCTACAGATATGACAAGGTTAAAACTATTTTGTTCTGATGAATTCAAAGGCAACTGATCAAACTTTCCTTCAATCAGCGTAAAGCGCCCGCTACCAAGTGGATCATCTGGATCATTCATTCGCTTTCTTAGGTAGTTAACCTGGACTCTGCTGGGCGTTATACCGACAATCTCCAGCTTCGGGAATCTCTTGAGAAGGTAGCTCTCGAGCGAACCAAATCCGCAGCCTATATTGAAGATTCGTTCATGTCCTTCTATCTGTGCGCGCCTGGCAATAAGGTCGAACTTTGCATGTTGCGCTTCTTCGAGTGTGGCGTCAGATTTTCGTATGCTGACGGGGCTTTCGCCGTAGTAGGCCATTGAATAGGCGTGGTAGCGAGTATCTAAAAAGCTCTTGAAAAAATTCAGATCTTCATCGTAGTGGTGCTCCATCAGCGAATCAGTGTCTTCCATGATGGGCCCTTCACTGGTAGAGATGCCGAGTTCGGGTAATGAGACCGGATTGTCTGTGTAGCGCTGGTACTCTCTTGTGAAGAACCGCGTTAGTCGGTCTTCGTAGAGGCGAAGTTCGTTGCTTGAGGGCCCGTGTATGCCTTTCAGTGCGAGTTTTTCCCTGATCAACTCGATGTTTATATCCATCTCGATGGTAGGCAGGTGGCGCTGTTTTGGTCTTTGAATCCCTGCGACTCAGGATTCCTGAGAATGGAACGCGAACTTAATTTAGGTTTGTAATCCTAACACACTGATGTGTTGTCATCATTGGCTATGGCTTAGTTTTATGTCCGAGAGCATGTCCTGTATCTTCATCACGGTATCGAGTTGGGACTTGAATGCATCGTAACACTCCGGATCAAAATGCAGGCCGCTTTGTTTTTCCATATAATCAATGGCTTCCTGCATCGACCAGGCATGTTTGTAGGGGCGTACCGAGACGAGGGCGTCATAGACATCTGCGACTGCAACGATCCTTGCCGGCAAGGGAATTGCTTCGCCCTTCAGCCCTTGTGGATATCCTGAGCCGTTAAATTTTTCATGGTGACTGAGCGCGATCACTGCGCCCATTTGCAAAAACTTGGAAGGGCTGTCCTTGAGTATTTCGTGACCGATCAGCGTGTGTCGCTTCATTATCTCGAATTCTTCTGTGTTTAGTTTTCCCGGCTTCAGCAATATGTCGTCCCTGATCCCGATTTTCCCTATGTCGTGCATCGGTGCCGCCATCTCAATGACATCAGCTTCCTCGGATGTGAACCCCATGTGTTCAGCTATAACCCGGGCAAACTTGGCCATCCGTACCACGTGGTTACCGGTTTCCTCGTCCCTGTATTCACCAGCCTTCGCGAGGCGGAGCAAGGTCTCCCTTTCGCGTAGACGAATCTCGCTGGTGGCTTCTGCAACCCGCCGTTCCAACCAGTGCGACCTGTCCTGGATGATCTTGTATTGCTGGTGCTGGGTCAGCAGGTTCCGGCAGCGGGCCCGGCACTCGTTATGGTCAACCGGCTTCATCAGGAAGTCGGTGGCACCTGCTTCAAGCGCCTGGTAACGGACATTTCTGTCTTCTACAGAGGTCACCATGATGATCGGGACGTGTTCGCAGGCCGGGTTTGCCCTGAACTTGAGGATGAACTCTATGCCATTCATTTCAGGCATTTTGTAATCGGTGAGTATCAGGTCCACCTGATTGCGTATTGACCAGTCCAGCGCCTCCATTGGGTTTGCAAATGACTGTACATCCGGCTCGCCTTCAATGGCGTTCACCAGGTGGACCAGTATTTGCCGACTGGTTAATTGGTCATCTACGACTACGATCGTGGCCATATGGCTTCTCTGCGATATCTTGGATATTTGAACTAAAACCACCGGAATCCACGCCTTCCGGACGCTATGGTCTCCGGCTTCTATGTAACTTGATTCACATAACTAACTGATATACATAGCCAAACATGACTCTACATATGCACGAGTTTATATCGGCAGATGCTTGAACAAATTGAGACTTATTGACCCAGGCCGCCGGGCGGCGCCGGTTACGCCCGGCTTTTTCCGCAGGGGTAGGCCAGTGTCAGTGCTGGTGCCGATTACAGGCGTGATTGCCTGCCGGTGCGATGTGGTTAAAATACCGCACACTTTGCTAACAGGGATTGAGAATGGGTACGGAATACAATGACCGGCCACGGTCACCTTCGTTAATCAAGGTGCTGGGCAGTGTACTGGCCAGTATGTTCGGTGTACAAAGTTCGCGCAGGCGGGAAGAGGATTTCGCGAACGGCAAGCCGTCCCATTACATTATCGTGGGCTTGTTGGTGACAGTAATTTTCATCCTGTCCATCTGGGGTGTGGTCCGGCTGGTGCTGAGTCTGGCAGGTGTCTAGGGCCGGTCTGGATCCGTCAGCTACGAGGGTGCGAGTCGGCTAAAGCGACTGAATCCTTTGTTGCTGCTCTTCCAGGTTACTGATGGCATTTTTCAGATCGTTCGCGCGCAGCCTTTCCTTCTCCACTACCGCGACAGGAGCCTTGTCGATAAAACTGGCATTGTTGAGCTTCTTTTCGCAGCGTTCCAGTTCGCCGGTTTTCTTGTCCAGTTCCTTGCCCAGGCGAATGATTTCGGTGTCCTTGTCGATCAGTCCTGATAGCGGGATCAGCAGCTTCATGTTGCCCACCAGTGCGGTTGCCGATTCCGGGGCAAGCTGTTTTGGGTCCAGCCATTCCACCGACTCGACCCGCCCGACGCTGACCAGGTAGTGCCGGTTCTGGGCCAGCCGTGCCTGGTCAATCGCCGAGCCGTTTTGCAGCAGTACCGGCAAGGGTTTGCGCGGGTCGATATTCATCCCGCTGCGTATTTTGCGTACGCCGATGATGAAGTCCTTGACCCATTCGGTTTCGTCAATGGCAGCCTGGTCGATGCGCGTGATATCTGCATTCGGGTACGGCTGACGCATGATGGTGTCGCCTTCAATGCCGGCCAATGGTGCCATGCGTTGCCATATCTCTTCGGTAATGAAAGGTATGATCGGATGGGCAAGTCGCAGCAGGCCCTCCATTACACCGACCAGCGTCTTTCGGGTACCGCGCTTTGCCGCTGCCGAACTGTTCGCATCCATCAGCACGGACTTCGATAGTTCCAGGTACCAGTCGCAGTATTCATCCCAGGTGAATGAATAAATGGCCTGCGCCACAAGGTCGAAGCGGTAGCTGTCGGTGTATTCCACGACTTCCTGCGTGGTCTTCTGGAGCAGGGAGGTGATCCAGCGGTCCGCCGCATTCAGTTCGATCTCTCCACCGCCCTGGCAGCAATCCTCGTTCTCGGTATTCAGCAAAACATAACGTGCGGCATTCCACAGCTTGTTGCAGAAGTTGCGGTAGCCTTCGATGCGGCCCAGGTCGAAATTGATATCGCGCCCGGTGGAAGCCAGCGCTGCGTACGTGAAACGCAGGGCGTCGGTCCCGAATGCCGGGACGCCATCCGGGAAGTCCTTGCGGGTGAGTTTTTCGATTCGGTCGGCCATTTTCGGCTGCATCAGACCACCACGGCGTTTTGCGATCAGCGACTCCAGGTCGATGCCGTCGATCAGGTCGATCGGGTCCAGTACATTGCCCTTGGATTTTGACATCTTCTGGCCGTGGGCGTCGCGCACCAGTCCATGGATATAGACCTCGCGGAAGGGCACGTCGTTCATGAAGCGCAGGCCCATCATGATCATGCGCGCAACCCAGAAAAAGATTATGTCGAAGCCGGTGACCAGTACGCTGGTTGGATAGAATGTCCTGACTGCCTCGGTGTCTTCCGGCCAGCCCAGGGTGCTGAACGGCCACAGGGCGGATGAGAACCAGGTGTCGAGGACGTCTTCATCCTGGCTGAGCGTGATGTCGGGTGCCAGCCCGTGCTTTTCACGCGCCTCGCGCTCACTGCGTCCGACATAGATATTGCCGTCGGTGTCATACCAGGCGGGTATGCGGTGTCCCCACCAGATCTGCCGTGATATACACCAGTCCTGGATGTTGCGCATCCACTCGAAATAGGTGTTCTTCCAGTTGTCCGGGATGAAGCGGATGCTGCCGTCCTCGACGGCCCGGATTGCGGGTTCCGCCAGTGGGCCGATCTTCACGAACCAGGTTCCACCACGGCGCCGGAGCGGTCGCCGCGCGGGACCATCAGCTTGTGCTCCTCGATCTTCTCCAGCAGGCCCTGTTCATCGAGGTCGGTCACGATCTGCTTGCGTGCCGCGTAGCGGTCCAGGTTCCGGTATTTGGCGGGTGCGTTCTCGTTGATGCAGGCATCGATCGTGAACACGTTGATCATCGGCAACGCGTGACGCCTGCCAATCTCGTAGTCGTTGAAATCATGCGCCGGGGTGATCTTCACGCAGCCGGTACCGAATTCCGGGTCGACATAATCATCCGCGATAATGGGGATCTCCCGATCGGCAAGCGGTAGCCTGACCGTCTTGCCCACCAGGTCTCTGTAACGTTCGTCCTCGGGGTGCACGGCCACGGCCGTATCGCCGAGCATGGTCTCCGGGCGTGTAGTTGCAACGACCAGGTGACCGGAGCCGTCGGCCAACGGATAGCGCATGTGCCAGAAGTGGCCGGCTTCTTCCCCGGAGATCACCTCGAGGTCGGACACCGCGGTATGCAGTACCGGGTCCCAGTTCACCAGACGCTTGCCGCGGTAGATCAGGCCGTCTTCGTAGAGTCGCACGAAGGTTTCCCTGACGGCCTTGGACAGGCCCTTGTCCATGGTGAAGCGCTCGCGGCTCCAGTCCACCGAACTGCCCATGCGCCGCAGCTGTCGGGTGATGGTGCCACCGGACTCGTGCTTCCATTCCCAGATGCGTTCAATGAAGGCTTCGCGCCCGAGGTCATGGCGGGTCTTGTCGTCGCTGTTGAGCTGCCGTTCCACTACCATCTGGGTCGCAATGCCCGCATGGTCGGTGCCTGGCTGCCACAGGGTGTTGTCACCGCGCATGCGGTGGTAGCGGGTGAGGGCGTCCATCAGGGTGTGCTGAAAGGCGTGCCCCATATGCAGACTGCCGGTCACGTTGGGCGGTGGGATCATGATGCAGTAGGGGGCACCCTCGCCGGAAGGCGCAAAATGGCCCTCCCGCTCCCATGTCTCGTACCAGCGTTGCTCTATCGCATGCGGGTTGTAGGTTTTTTCCATGAGCGGTTCTTGTTGCGTGAAAAACATGCCCGACCCACGGCCGGGGCAGGAATTATAACTTAGCTGGCGGGATAATTCGGGGGTGGTGGTCAGTTTTCGCCGCCACCTTTCGTCTGCAGGACATGGGTGAACAGGTCGGGGAGTGCATTCTCCAGCTGCTTGCTTATCGCCAGGTAGATATTGTCGCCACTGACATTCAGGGCCTGGGTGATGGCCTCCTCGATCGCAGGCCTGATCGCCGCTTCCACATCCTGGCGGTTATTGACCGTTATCCTGGCGGCGATTTCGTCGATCTTCTGACGGACCGCCTCCGAGTCCAGCAGCGCCGCTGCCAGTTCGGGTGACGATGTGGCCTGGAAGTGGTCTGTCGTCCGCCTCGCCATGCCGCTGCCATCAGGGTTGATGATGTTGGTCAGGACCGGAATGCCGTCTTCGTCGAGCGGCAGCCCGCCATCATTCATAGTGCCAGAAGCCATCATGCCTAGGTCTTGAGGCTGTGCGTTTTGAGTGTGTAGCCACGGTCCTTGTAGAAACGATATCGCTCCCGCGCCGCAGCGCGTTGCGTCTCGTCGCCATCAACCAGTTCGGCCATACGATTGAAGCGGCTGAAAAAGGATGGTACTTCCTGGGCCAGATTGACCAGTACATCATTACACTCCTGCGGCTCGGTCGCGTGACCGAGCAGGACGGGCGGCCTCTCTGGCCCGGCCTGGTCATAGATGGCATGCGGCAGGAAGCTCCCGTCGCGGAATGACCAGAGCAGGTCATCGAGCTGGCGAAGCTGCGCTGTCGACCCTGTATTGATATAGACCTGGTGCCCGCGCGCGACGGCCTTTTCCACCAGCCGGCAGGCGAACAGGGGGCGCGCCGGCGTGCCGCCTCCCTCGATGATATAAAAATCAACGCGTGTCATTGGCCTTGTCTCAGCAGTCGTTGGCACAGCGGTCCAGCAGGAATTGTGTCAGCAGCGCAACCGGTCGGCCGGTTGCGCCTTTTTCCTTGCCCTGTTTCCAGGCCACACCGGCAATATCCAGGTGTGCCCAGCGGTAGTCCTTCGCGAAGCGTGACAGGAAGCAGGCCGCGGTAATGGTGCCGGCCTCGCGGCCGCCGATGTTGGCCATGTCGGCAAAATTACTGTCCAGCTGTTGCTGATATTCCTCCCACAGGGGCAAATGCCATGCGCGGTCGGCGGCCATTGTGCCGGCGCTCAGCAATTCTTCTGCCAGTTCATCGTCATTGCTCAGCAGGCCGGCGGCATGACTGCCCAGGGCAATAACGCAGGCGCCGGTCAGGGTGGCAATATCCACCACCACCTCGGGATCGTACTTTTCCGAGTAACTCAGTGCGTCGCACAGGATCAGGCGGCCTTCGGCGTCGGTATTCAGTACCTCTACGGTCTGTCCGGACAGGCTGGTGACGATATCGCCCGGTTTGCTGGCATTGCCGCCTGGCAGGTTCTCGGTCGCCGGAATGACCCCTACCACGTTGAGTGGCAGTTCCATCTCCGCGCATGCCTTCAGGGTGCCCAGGACACTGGCCGCACCGCACATGTCGTACTTCATTTCGTCCATGGCGGGGGATGGCTTGATGGAGATGCCGCCGGAATCGAAGGTGACGCCCTTGCCAACCAGCACCACGGGCTTCGCGTCATTGCTGCCGCCACGATAGTTCAGGGTAATCAGCTTGGCTGGTTCCTCACTGCCGCGTGCGACCGAGAGCAGGGCGCCCATGCCCAGTTTCTTCATGGCGGCCTCGTCCAGTACGCTCACCTCGATCCGCTCGTGCCCGGCCCCGAGCGTGCCTGCCTGCTCTGCCAGGTATGTCGGGGTGCAGATATTCCCCGGCAGGTCACCGAGTGTGCGTGCCAGCTGGACGCCGGCGGCAATGGCCTGGCCATGGTCCAGTGCCTTGTGTGCCATTTCGGTATCGCTGCTGTCGACATTGACCGCGAGCCGGCGCAGTGGCCGACTGATCTTGACCTTCTTGCTTTTCAATTCATCCGGCCTGTACAGGGCCGCGATGCTTACCTCCGCAAGTTGCCGGACCTTCCAGTAGGTATCGCGTCCCTTGGGCTCGAGTCCGGGCAGGTAACTCACGGCATCACTGGCACCGGAGCGGTTCGCGGCGTCGGCGGCACTGGCTACAGCGTCACGATAGCGGCTATCGTTGAAATCGTTTTTCTTTCCGCAGCCGACCAGCAGTACACGTTCGCACCTGGCCCCGCGCGGGTGGTGTACGAGCAGTGTCTGTCCGCACTTGCCGTCCATGTCACCGCCTTTGAGCAGGCCCGTCAACAGGCCGCGCGTGGTCTTGTCGAACTGGCTGGCCGCTTCCGACAGCTTGCGCCTTTCATAGACACCCAGGACGACACACCCGGTCTTGACTGCAGCCGGTTTCTCGCTCTTGACGGTAAATTTCATGCAGTGCTCCTGTTTGCCGGTTTATGGTGATTGCAGATCGCGATCCGTGGGTATACGGTAACCGCATTCATACGGTTGTCACATCTGCGGAGAGTGTACTGGATGCCGGCATGATTTTCATGCCGCAGCCCGGGCCGGCCCATGTTAAGAATCCTCGATAGATACCTGCTTTGGGAAGTGCTGCGCGGCTGGCTGGCCATTACCCTGATCCTGTGGCTGATCCTGGCCAGCAACCGGCTGGTGCGCTACCTGGCACAGGCCGCGGCCGGGGAGCTTCCGGGTGATGTGGTTTTTGTCCTGCTCGGGGTCAAAACGGCGTGGTTCCTGGTCTATGTTATGCCATTTTCGCTGGCCCTGGGCGTGGTGATGGCACTGGGCAGGATGTACCGGGACAATGAAATGGCGGTGCTGTCCGCCTGCGCCGTCGGGCCATGGCGCATCTACAAGCCCCTGCTGGCCATGGGTGTCGTCATCGCCCTGCTGCTGCTATGGATGGCGCTGTATGTCAGCCCCGGGATCGCGGCCTACGGCGCCCGGCTGGAGAGGCTGGCACAGGAGGAAGCAGATGTGTCGGTGCTGGGGGCCGGGCGTTTCAACGAGATACGCGGTGGCGCACTGACCTTCTATGCCGAGCGCCTGTCTGACGACAAGAAAGACATGCAAAACCTGTTCGTCTATATCAGGGAGGATCGCAAGAAAGGCAGGGCACCGCAGGTCATGGTGGCCGAGAGTGCACACCGGATGATGAATGAGACCGGAGACGAATACATGGTGTTCGTCGACGGGCATCGCTACGAGGGCCGGCCGGGGGATGCCGACTACCGGATCATGCAGTTTGAGCGGCAGGGTGTACGCATCGAACTCCCCGGCAAGAAGGAAACGGCGCCAAAGCTGGACGCCGTGCCGACGGCAGAGCTGCTGGCCTCGAATGAACGCAGGGACAAGGTCGAGTTGCAGTGGCGCCTGTCTGTCCCGGTGTCGGTGCTGGTGCTGGTGTTGTTGTCTGTGCCCCTGAGCCGGATATCCCCGCGCAAGGGGCGGTTCGGTGGCCTGGCCATGGCCTTCCTGGTGTTTGTCGTCTACTACAACCTGCTGGGGACGGCCAAGGTGTGGGTTGAGCAGGGCGCTATCCCCCCCTCGATAGGTCTCTGGTGGGTGCACCTGCTGCCGGCCTTGCTGGCCTTTGCCCTGCTGGTGAACACCAACAAACTGGTCTGCCGGGTCCGCCGCCGGAAATGAAGATCCTCGACCGCTACATTGCCGGCGTGGTGGCCGCTGCAACCGGCCTGGCATTGCTGGTGATCGTCGGTCTCGACCTGTTTTTCTCCATCATCAACCAGATCGATGAGGTCGGCAAGGGCGACTACGGGGTCGGCAAGATGCTGCAGTATGTCGCGCTCGGTCTGCCGCGCACCGTGTATGAGTTTTTCCCAACCGCTGCCTTGCTGGGCGGCCTGACCGGCATGGGCATGCTCGCGGCCAACAGTGAGCTGATCGCGATGCGGGCGGGCGGAATGTCGGTCTGGCGTATCGTGCGCTCAATGCTTCAGGTGGGCCTGGTGATGCTGGTTCTCGTCGTGGCTCTGGGGGAAGGGGTTGCGCCCGTGGCCGACCAGCTGGGGCAGCGATTGCGTGCCATCGCCCTGGAGAAGCGCATCAGTTTTATCGGCGGGCATGGCCTCTGGGTGCGCGACGAATCACGCTACATCTTCGTCAAGAGGATCATCGACAACAACCAGCTGGCGGACCTGGCCGTTTTCGAATTCGACGACCAGCGGGAACTGCTCGCGGCCACGCACGCCACCAATGCCGGCTACCACTCCGGGGAATGGACGCTGAGCGGCGTCCGCCAGACCCTGTTCGAGCAGGACCGTGTAGTGCCGCGCCGCCAGGCCACGATGACCTGGCCATCGCTACTGACACCCGAGTTGATCGACATCGTGGCACTGAAACCGGAGCATATGGCGGTCAGCGATATCCGCCAGTTCGTTGCCTACCTGGAGGGTAACGGGCTCGATACCGAGCAGTATCGTTATGCCTTCTGGTGGCGCTTTATCACGCCACTCTCGGCGCTGGTGATGCTGTTCATTTCCGTGCCCTTCGTGTTCGGTTCATTGCGATCGGTGGGCAGCGGTCAGCGTATCTTCATAGGGACCCTCGCCGGGTTCGGGTTTTACCTCGCCAGCCAGGTGGCTGGACAGATGGGGCAGGTCTACGGGTTGAACCCGTTGATGGTCACGCTGGCACCCAGCCTGCTGGTGCTGATACTGGGTTTCCGGGCAATCAGGCGCATCTAGCCCATGCGCAAAATAGGGACATGCCGCTTTCCCCACGGTTACAAAATTTACCTTGATACAAAAGCAGCATGTCCCCTTTTGTCGGGAATTGTGGTGTACAGCGGATTACTTCGGCAGACGCACGATCACCGATTCCGAGAACCGGTCATGCAGGGCCAGCCTGTCCTTGTCCACCAGGATCCACAGGTAGCCCAATCCCAGCAAGGCCCAGGCAGGTATGGCGGCCAGGAAGCGCAGTAGTGCCTGCCACAGGTTAATGGGACTGCCGTCGAAGCGCTGCACGCGCAGGTGCCAGGCGCGCATGCCCAGCGTCTGCCCGCCGTGCGTCCAGAACCAGGCGTAGAACAGGAAGCAGACCAGGAACAGATAGGTCCGGAAGAACGGGCTGTGGTAGTCCAGGCCACCTTTGGTGGCCAGCAATGCGGCGGCCGTGGCAAACAGCAATACCGAGAACAGCAGCAAGCTATCGTAGAACATGGCCGCCAGGCGCCGTAGCAGGCCTGAAGTTGGGTAGGCTGGGGTGTCTTGCGTTGTACTCACGGTGAATTCGTGGTTTTGGCCGGGGTGCCTGCGCAGCTTTCGCCGTTTATTGTTACGGAATTTGCACGCGTACGGGAAAATGGCGCTCCCTAGGGGACTCGAACCCCTGTTACCGGCGTGAGAGGCCAGTGTCCTAACCACTAGACGAAGGGAGCGGCAACAGGCAAAGCGCCCATGTACCGGAAAGCGGTGGTATTATACGCACAACCCCGACATCCACAAGCAAGGCTCTGTGAGCCACACTGGAAGTACAATTAATCCCATCGAACCCGCCGTCATACCCCGTCCCCAGCACCCGATCAGCCGGGCCAATATCAGTCCCAACGCCCTCAAGGTGTTGTACCGTCTGAAGGATGCCGGCTACCAGGGGCACCTGGTAGGCGGCGGCGTGCGTGACCTTCTGCTCGGCCGTGAGCCCAAGGATTTCGACATCGCCACCGATGCCCACCCCGAGGATGTGCGCCGCCTGTTCCGCAACTGCCGTCTCATCGGCCGGCGTTTCCGCCTGGCGCATGTGCTCTTCGGACGCGAGGTCATAGAGGTGGCCACCTTCCGTGCCCTGCAGGAGGAGGCGCAGGACAACAATCAGGCGCGACACGTCGACGAGGAAGGCCGCATTGTGCGTGATAACGTCTACGGTACCCTTGCCGAAGACGCCTTTCGTCGTGATTTCACCGTCAACGCCCTCTACTACAATATCAAGGATTTTTCGGTCATCGACTACGTGGGTGGCATGGACGACCTCAATGCCGGTGTGCTGCGCCTGATCGGTGACCCCGACACCCGTTATCGGGAAGACCCGGTGCGGATGCTGCGCGCCGTGCGTTTCGCCACCAAGCTGGGTTTTCGCCTGCACCCGGAAACGGAGCGCCCGGTCAATGAACTGGCGCCCTTGCTGGGTGATATCCCGCCGGCCCGCCTGTTCGACGAGATGCTCAAGCTGTTCATGGGTGGCTATGCGCTTGCCAACTTCGAGGCTCTGCGCCACTACCAGCTGTTCGCGCCGCTGTTCCCGCTGACCGAACAGGCGCTGACCCATGAAGAGGAACACTTCCCGTTGACACTGATCAGCCATGGCATGGAGAACACCGACAGGCGTGTCGAGCAGGGGAAGCCGGTCACGCCGGCCTTCCTGTTTGCGGTCTTCCTGTGGCAGCCGCTACGCGAGCGCGCCCGGCAGCTGGAGACCGAGGGCCTGCACCCGGCCCAGGCCATGCAGCACGCCAGTTCGCAGATTATCTCGGAGCAGGCGGCTGTGATGGCCGTGCCGCGGCGCTACTCGCTGCCCATGCGCGAAATCTGGATGTTACAGCTGCGCCTGGAGCGCAAGGGAGGACGCCGTAGCCTGCGGGTGCTGACCCATCCGCGTTTCCGGGCGGCCTATGATTTTCTGTTGCTGCGCGGCGAGGCCGGAGAAGTGCCCGTCGAACTGGGTCAGTGGTGGACTGATTTCCAGGAACAGCACCCGGAAGAACGCGAACAGGAGATAAGCAGGCAGCGCCCGCGCAAAGGTCGCCGCCGTGGAGGGCGCTCGCGCGCCAGAAAAAGCGGAGCAGCGATATGAGACTAATTGCCTATGTGGGTATCGGCAGTAACCTGGATGACCCGGTGGCGCAGGTCCAGGAGGCGTTCGAGGAGCTGGAGACCATTCCGGATTCCGTTCTGGTGGCCCGCTCCAGCCTCTACAGCAGCAAGCCCATGGGCCCGGTCGACCAGCCCGATTACGTCAATGCCGTGGCCGCGATCGATACGCTGCTATCGCCGGAAGAATTGCTCGCCGCATTGCGCAGCATAGAGGACCGCCAGGGGCGCGAGCGAGGCGGTGAGAAGTGGGGTCCGCGGATACTGGACCTGGATCTGCTGCTGTACGGCAAGAAAAAGATCAAGACGGCGGACCTGACTGTGCCGCATCCCGGTTTGCATGAGCGCGACTTCGTGATCATCCCGCTGGCGGAGATCGCCGGAAACCTCAACATCCCCGGGCGTGGTTCACTGCAGAGCCTGATCAAGCTGTGTGAAAACCACTCATTGAAGAAGTTGATCACCGGTAAATGAGCCTCGAGCATCCCGCCTACATCGTCATCGAAGGACCGATCGGGGTCGGCAAGACCAGCCTGGCGCGTCGCCTGGCGCAGACCTTCGAGAGCGACCTGCTGCTGGAGGGCGCCGAAGAGAATCCCTTTCTGGAGCGTTTCTACCAGGACCCGCGTTCCGGCGCATTGCCGGCGCAGCTGTTCTTCCTGTTCCAGCGGGCACGCCAGTTGCAGGCCATGCGCCAGGCCGACATGTTCCAGCCCGTACGGGTGGCGGACTTTCTGATGGAAAAGGACCGCCTGTTTGCGGAACTGACCCTGGATGCAGACGAGCTCAAGCTCTATGACCAGATTCATAAGCACCTGGCAGTGGAACCGCCGGTACCCGATCTGGTGATCTACCTGCAGGCGCCCGAGGAGGTGCTGCTGAAACGCATTGCCAGGCGCGGCAAGCAGTATGAACGCAGGATCGACGCGCGTTTCCTGCGGCGCCTGACCGATGCCTACACCCGACTGTTCCATTTCTACGACCGGGCGCCGCTGCTGATCGTGAACGCGGCCAACATCGACCTGGTCGACAATGACCATGATTACCAGGCCCTGCTGGAGCGGATCAGGGCCACCACCAGTGGCCGGCAGTACTTCAACCCCATGTCGGCGAGCATCTAGCGAAATGGCCGGCGCGACGACCCCGCCCGTGACCCTTGCCACCCTGCAGCAGATGAAAGCACGGGGTGAGAAGATTGCCTGCCTGACCTGCTACGACAGCAGTTTCACCCGGGTGCTCGAGGCGGCTGGCGTCGAGGTGTTCATAATCGGCGATTCGCTGGGCATGGTGCTCAAGGGGCATGAGTCGACCGTGCCGGTGACGGTCGCCGACATGATCTACCATGCCGCGAATGTGGCGCGTGTCGGGCAATCCGCGCTGCGGGTGGTCGATATGCCGTTCATGAGTTATGCCAGCCCCGACCAGGCGCTGGGGAATGCCGCGCGCCTGATGGGCGAGGGCGGGGCCCACATGGTCAAGCTGGAGGGCGGGGCCGACAAGGCGGCCATCGTGGAACGCCTGGTCGCGCATGCCATCCCGGTGTGCGGGCACATCGGCCTGCTGCCCCAGTCGGTACACCAGCTGGGGGGCTACAAGGTGCAGGGCCGGGACGAGGCCGGTGCCCGGGCTCTGCTGGACGATGCCCGGGCCCTGGAACAGGCCGGCGCCGGCCTGCTGGTGATGGAGTGTGTGCCGGCCGGACTGGCCACGCGGATAAGTGCTGCCGTCGGTATCCCCACCATCGGTATCGGCGCCGGGCCGGGTTGCGACGGGCAGGTGCTGGTGCTCTACGACTTGCTGGGTATTACCCACGGCCGGCGCCCGCGCTTCGTCCGGGACTTTCTGCATGACACCGGCACTGTTGCGGCGGCAATCGAGGCCTATGTTGCCGCCGTCAAGGACGGTTCCTTCCCCGCCGCCGAACACTGTTTCTGACTGGCCCTTATGATTAGCGCCCGCACGGCTGACGACCTGCGTGCCCGCATACGCGAATGGCGCGTCCGGGAGAACCGCATTGCCTTTGTCCCGACCATGGGCAACCTGCATGCCGGCCACCTGCGGCTGGTGCGGCATGCGCGCGCCATTGCCGACCGGGTGGTGGTCAGTATCTTTGTCAACCCGATGCAGTTCGGCCCCACTGAGGATTTCACCCGCTATCCGCGTACCCTCGAGGCGGATCGTGCCGCGCTGATGGAAGCAGATGCGGACCTGCTGTTTGTGCCGGATGTCGAGGTCGTGTATCCACGCGGCCCGGAACAGACGACCCGCGTCGAGGTGCCCGGGCTGGGTGACATCCTCTGCGGCGCATCCCGCCCCGGGCATTTCGCCGGGGTGACCACTGTGGTGGCCAAGCTGTTCAACCTGGTGCAGCCGGACACCGTGGTGTTCGGCGAGAAGGACTACCAGCAGCTGGTCATCATCAGGCGCATGGTGGAGGACCTGAATATGCCCATCGGTATCGAGGGTATCGCCACCGTACGCGAGCCGGACGGCCTCGCAATGAGTTCGCGCAACCGCTATCTTCAGGCCGGGGAACGGGCCACTGCGCCACACCTTTACCAGTTGCTCTGCGAGGTGCGCAACCAGCTCGTTGCCGGGGAGCGGAACTATGCCGCTGTCGAGCGGGCGGCCCTGGAGGCGCTTGCCCGGCTCGGGTTCGAACCCGACTATGTCAGCATCCGCCGGGCCGCCGACCTGGCGTCTCCCGGGGCTGCGGATCAGGTCCTCAGGGTGCTGGGCGCAGCCCGTCTGGGCGCAACGCGTTTGATCGACAATATCGGAATATCAATTGCTTAGACGATAAACCTTATGAAGAATATCTGCTGTTTTCTTGAACTCTGGTGCCCAAATCGGGATAATCACGCCTTGCTAATGTACGCAAAGGGACTGACCCAGGAATGCAAATTACCCTGTTGAAATCCAAGCTCCACCACGCCCGTGTCACACACTCGGAACTCGAGTACGAGGGCTCCTGTGCGATCGACGGCCGCCTGCTGGAGGCCGCGAATATCCACGAGTACGAACAGATCCAGATCTACAACCTGGACAATGGCGAGCGTTTCACCACCTACGCCATCCGCGCGCAGGATGGCAGCGGTACCATCTCCGTGAACGGCGCGGCCGCTCACAAGGCGCGACCGGGTGACCGCGTCATTATTTGTACCTATGCCGTGCTGTCGCAGCAGGAAGCCGCGACCTTCAAGCCGACCCTGATCTATCTCGATGCAGATAACCGCATCAAGGACTCCCGCCACGCCATCCCGGTGCAGGTCGCATAGCTCACGGGAAAAAGGTGTCAGGAACCTTTTTTACAGGAACCTTTTTCATTGTTATAAAAATGGTTCCTGACACGCTGGTGTCGTGTCACGTTTCAAGCGACGATCAAATACACGCCCGCGATCATCATCATCCCGGCCGCAAGGTTGCGTGACAGCCCGGTCTCGCTAAACAGCCAGGCCCCGTAGAGCATGCCGAACAACAGGCTGGTGCGTTTCACCGCGATCATATAAGCCACCTCGACGTGCTCGATGGCGTAGAAATGGGTCACGACCATGGCGCCCATGAACAGCCCCACCAGCAGGTAGGCCCAGGGGTGGTGTCCGAGGGCGCGCCAGCTGCGCACATCGCGTGAGGCAAATATCAGCGAGGCCACCACACCCAGCAACACGAAATAAAACGGGCCAAAGAATCCCGGCGACACATACTGCAGTGCGCCTTTCCCCAGAACCGAGGTCAGGCTGTAGAGTGCGGCCACCACCAGCATGAGCCGTGAACCGCGCTCGCGGACAATCGCCCGGAACGGCGCCAGTACATCGAGCCGCGGCCCGCTGTTGGCCGCTCCCAGGTTCAGTAGCCAGGCCCCCCACACCACCAGCATGATCCCGGTGAAGCCCAACCAGCTGATCGTTTCACCGAGCAGCACATAGCCGGTGACGATATTGAACACGGGCGTGAAGGCGAGGTAGGGCAAGGTCAGGGACAGGGGGCATTCCCGGATTGCCGCCATGTAGAGCCACATGGCGAGGATCTCCAGCGGCAGCAGGGTGGCCACCCAGCCCCAGAACGGCAACGGGAGTGCCGGCCAGGGTTGCAGCCACAGCAAAGGCAGCAGCAGTACCCCGGTCACCCCGAAACGCACCAGCACCAATTCGCCCGGGCGTAGATGAGACAGCTGGCGTTTCGTCAGGGTGTCCGCCGTGGCGAGACAGAACGCCGAAATCAGGGTCAGGCCAAGCCAGGACATGGAGCAGTGTCACTCAGGGGTGCCGTTGATGCAGTCGGAGCCACGGGCCGCGGGACTGCCCTGCAGGGAAAGCATTGCTCATCATGGATCATTCGCTGGCCGTTGATCGTCAATTATCAGTCGTTCCGGGACCTGCAGGTCGCCGTCAAGGTATGCAATTCCCTCATTAACGGGTACTGTCCGGGCGCCTGCGCGACGTCCGGCCACCCACTGAGAGATGGGCACAGCATTCATTATAAGTGACTGATAAATATATTAAAGCAGAATCAGTCCCAGAGACCTGCCGGGGTGCGCCCACGAACTACCGACTGGCTTGCCGCATAAACCCTGCCCAAGGGGGCTGTTTCCTGGCATTTTCCTTCAGTCTGGCACGCAATTTGCCGTAACTAACTCAATAGACAAAAACCCCGGCCTGTACGTCATATATTTGACGGCCTCGCCGGTCCTGTTATGTTTCGAGGTAATGCATGGATACGCCCTCAGAAGTCGCATCGCGCCAGTTCGAGGCCGCCGTCAAGGCGGGCGGTCTCGAGATCCTGAAGTTCATGATTCCGGGGATGCGCATGTGCGCACCGCTGGGGAACATGATCAAGGTGCTGCCGTTGATGGAGTTGCAGCCGGTTCCCGGTGGTCCCCGATACCTGCGTGGCCTGATGAATCTGCATGGCCGGAGCATCCCGGTCATCGACCTGGCCGCCCGCCTCGGTTACGGCGGTTATACCCGTTGCACCCTGGAGACACCGATTCTGCTGTGCGAACACGGGGGGCTGCAGACCGGCTTGATTGTTGACAAGGTCATCGGCGTTGAAACCCTGGAACAGGACGCCTGGCAACAGACGCCCGCCTTCGACAATGCCGGCCTGCTGCTGAACGGGACCGTGCAGACCCGGTTCGGGCCATCCCAGGTACTGTGCATGGAGCGGGTGATCGCAATCGACCTGGGTGGCTCGCATCATCCCGTGGCGCCCGGTGATGGTGATATCGAGGAATCCGCATGACGGGCACAAGCTGCCTGTCTGATGAGTGCAGCGGCTGCCGGACGGTAACCTGGCAGCAGGAGACGGAGCTGTGCGATTACCTGCGTGTGCGTACCGGCATCGTCATTCATGAGCACCAGCGTGATGACCTGCGTGCCACGCTGCAGAGCGCAGTAACCCGTTTCGGCTACGCGCAAGCCGACGACTATATCCAGCATCTCCACGAATGCAGTCCCGACAACCAGGAGCTTGAATACCTGATTGCCAATGTCACCGTCGGCGAGAGTTATTTCTTTCGGGACAAGGGCCAGATGGAGTTCCTGCGCACGGGGTGGTTGCCGCAGCTTGTGGCGCGAGGAAAGGGGCTTCCCGGTTCGGTTCGTGTCTGGAGCGCCGGCTGCTCGCACGGCCAGGAGATCTATTCCCTGGCAATCATGCTTCACGAAGGGGTTCCTGCACGCGCGCAGTGGAACCTGCAACTGCATGCGACCGATATCAATGCCGAGGCCCTGACCGTCGCTGTCGCGGCCCGCTACAGCTCATGGTCATTCAGATCCACGCCCGAGGCGATATGCAAGCGCTACTTCAGTCCTGTAAATAATGAATTCCAGTTGCGGGAAGAAATTAGCTCCATGGTGAATTTCTCCTACCTGAACCTGGTCGAGGATGAATTCCCGACTATCACCGGTGGTCTGCATTCAATGGACCTTATCCTGTGCCGTAATGTCTTTATCTACTTCGATGCCGCCACGGTCGAGGCCGTGATGAGAAAATTCGCCCGCTGCCTGGCACCCGGCGGCGTACTGATGCTGGGCGGGGCCGACATGGTCAATGTCGATATCGAAGGCCTGGAAATGCAGCGGGCCGGGGGTGTTTTCTACTACCGCCGCACGGGCCTGGATCGGGTCGTCGATTTGTGGGCACCGGAGCCCGTGTACCTTGACAATAGCGGCGACGCGGATGATGTGCCGGCAGCGGTGTCCCGCGAAGAGGCATTAGCGGCCGATGCAACCCCGGAAAAGACCGAATCTATCGAAACGCTTGATCAGCTGGTTTCACAGCAACGCTGGAACGAGGTCCTGGTGGCGGCAGATGCCTGCCTTGACGGAGAAGGCGAAAGCGCCACGGTGCTGTTGCACAAGGCCTGTGCCCTTGCCGGCCTGGGTCGGCTCGGGGAGGCAGCGCAATTGTCACAGCAGGCCGCGCTACTGGATCCGATGGACAAGCACGCACACTTTCTCCATGCGCTGGTGCTGATCGAGCAGGGTGATCCAGATTCCGCCGAGAGTGGTATGCGCAAGGCACTGTATATCGATCCCCGTTTTCTGGAGGCGCATCACCAGCTCGGCCTGCTGCAATTGCGGCAGGGCCAGCGTGACAAGGGTGTGAAAAGCCTGGTGAATGCGCTGGAAATCGCCGAGGCCGGTGATCCGGAATGCACCATTCACGGCGCCGCCGATATGACCTACCAGCGCATGGCTGAAGTCCTGCGCAAGGAAATCGATATCTATAGCAGTACCACTTCGGAGTCGTCAGCATGAGCGGCAAGCCATCAACAAAACCGGAAATTACGGAATCTTCCGAGCTGACAGGGCGCCAGCCTTCCTGGGTGCCGGCGTCCAGGCAGGCACGCAGGGTGATGCGTGAGCGGGCCGGGTTGTTGGCTCAGCCAGAGGTTGCGGATGAGACGGCGCTGGTACAGGAACCCTATATCCGCTTCCGCCTGGGTGTACAGGAGCACTACGGGATTCCCTATACGCATGTCGAAGAGATCATGGATGCCGGCAGCATTTGTCCTGTGCCCGGCGCCCCGGGATTCGTGCTGGGGGTGAGGAACCGCCGCGGCGAGATGCTGACGGTGCTGGACCTTAAGGAATTCTTCCGTCCGGCGCGTGACGAGGAATACGCAGAAGACGCACTCATCATCGTGGTTAAGGCGCAGGGGATGCAGGCGGGGATACTGGTGAACGAGGTAATCGGCAATGACGAGTACGCGCTCAGCGAGCTCGACACGCCGTTGCCAGCCGGGGGGATCCGTGACCTGCGGCACATACGTGGTATCTACAGGGGTCGGGTCGCCCTGATGGACATGGAGTCATTGTTCAGCGACCCGATGCTGAATGTAAGTCAATCGGTCGGCGCGGGCTGACCCGGTATCAGGAGAGAAACGATGTCAGCAAACATGTTGGAACAGGGTAGTGAACTGGTGCGGCACATGGGGATTGACCATGCAGAGCAGCAGTCGCGCAAGGCATTCATCGATTTTGGCATGGAGGATGTCCAGCTGCTGCGCGAGTTGAAGCCGCTGATCCAGGAAAATGCCGATTCCATCGTTGACGGCTTCTACAGCAATATCGAACGTTACGATGAACTGATTTCGATCATCCGCGATGCCGGTTCGTCGATCGAACGGCTAAAGGCGGCGCAGAAGCAATACCTGCTGGAATTGTTCGACGGTGATTACGGCACTGCCTACGTGGAACGCCGGCTGAAGATCGGGATCGTGCATAACAAGATCGGGCTGACGCCGCGCTGGTACCTGGGGAGCTACAGCGTTTATTCGCAGCTGATCTACCCGCTGATCAACAAGAAATTCCGCTTCAACAGCGGCAAGGCGCTGAAGGCGGTCACGGCCGTGAACAAGATCCTCACCTTTGATGCGCAACTGGCCATCGACACCTATATCAATGCCGTCATGATGGACCTGAAAAGCGTTTCCCTGTCCAAGGATGATATCGAAAATACGGTAGTGAGATACCGCAATTTCATTGAAAAGGTCGCGACTGGTGACCTGTCCCAGAGCATAGAGGTCAACGGCGACGACGACCTGGGTCAGCTGGGGGTACAGCTCAACACGATGACCCAAAGCCTTGCTGCCATGGCACGCCAGACCAGCGAGGCCAGCAACAGTATGTCTGTCACCCTGAACCAGATGCTGGGAACCGTCAGTACCCAGTCCTCCGGGGCCTCGGAACAGGCCGCGGCCGTCAACGAGGCGACCACCACGCTGGAGGAAATCCGGGCCATATCCATGCAGACGAGGGAAAAGGCAGAGGCACTGGGTGCAACGGCAGAACGCACGCGCAAGGAGGGCGAAAAAGGCATGGAGTCCGTCGACCAGACAGTTTCCGGTATGCAATCTATTCGGGAAAAGGTGGAAGGTATCGCCGAGAACATCCTGGCACTGAGCGAGCAGACCCAGCAGATCGGTGAGATCACCGCTACCGTGAGTAATCTGGCGCACCAGCTGAAGATGCTGGCACTGAATGCCTCGATCGAAGCCGCCAAGGCAGGGGATGCCGGCAAGGGTTTCGCGGTGGTGGCGGCCGAGGTGAAGAACCTGGCAGAGCAGTCACAGCAGGCGACCGAACAGGTAAACTCCATTTTGCATGAGATCCAGCACGCCACCGACAAGGCAGTCATGGTGACGGAGGAGGGCAGCAAGGGTGTGGACGAAGGCATGAGCCTGGTCAACAAGGCAGGTACGACGGTACGCAAGCTGACCGAGGTGATCAAGGAAAGTGCCCTGGCGAGCCAGCAGATCGCCGCCTCGGTCCGTCAGGAAGCGACCGGGATCGACCAGATCACCACCGCAATGGGTGACATCAACGGGGCCACATCGCAGTTCGTCAGTGCGACCAAGCAGACGCGGGAAGCGGCCGAGGACCTGGGGCAGTTGGCTACGCAGCTGCGCGACAGTGCCAATGCCTACAAGCTCTAGCATGTCGCTGATACGAACAGGAAGGCGGCGGTACTGAGTATGGATATCGATCCGAAACTGATGGAGCAGCTGCTTGAGACCTTCCGGGTGGAACTCGATGAACAGCTGCAGGCGATTACCGAGGGCCTGCTGCGGCTGGAGAAGCATCAGCAGGCGGCTGCGCGCCAGGAGATACTCAAGCGGATATTCCGTTCGGCACACAACATCAAGGGTGCTGCGCGTGGTGTCGGCATCACCGGCGTGGCAGACATTGCCCATCAGCTGGAGTCGCTGCTCAGCACCCTGAAGGAAAGCAACAGCCCCCCGTCTGCCGGCGTGATCGACCTCTGTCTCGAGGCCATCGACAAGACCTGGCAGGCCATGAAGGCGTATGACACGGGTGCCGAGGCCGGTTTCGATATGCAGTCCCTGCTGGGTCGCCTGGAACAGGCGTCCTGCCAGCCATCCGCGCCCGAGACTGTGCCGGAACCGGGGTCGATGCAGGCCGCGGCCCCGGATATGCCCGAGTGGCCCGCCGAGACCGATTCCCGGATTGAGGCAGCTGAGGCCCGGTCTGACGCGCAGGCCACAGCGCAGGAAAAATCAGAATCAACGGCGCCTGCCAGTGGCCGGGAGCGCTCCCCGGGCGGGGTAGAGGTGGTCCGGGTGACGACCGACAAGCTGGATCGGGTGTCGGCCCTGGCCGAGGAGTTGCAGGTTGCAAAGATCGGACTGCATGACCAGTTCAGCGGTGTCCAGATGATCATCGACAGCATCAATGCCCTGGCCCGGAGCTGGTCAAACACGAAATGTCCGAGCCCCCATAACCAGGCGGCACCTGCGGATGAAACCAGGCAGCTGATCGTGAACAGCGGGGAAGCCCTGGCCGCAATCGGCAGGGCAGCGTCGCAGTTGCAGAAGAAGATGCGTGCCACTCATAACCGCGTCGGTCTGGTGTCGCAATCCCTGCAGTCGGATGTACGCATGCTGCGCCTGGTACCCGTTGCCACCGTACTCAGACCACTGCTGCGACCGATGCGCGATCTGGCGCGCGAACTGGGGAAATCGGTCACTCTGCATATCTCGGGGGACGACGTAGAGATGGATCGGGTGGTTCTGGAAGGGGTGCGTGATCCGCTGGTACACCTGCTGCGCAATGCCATCGACCACGGCATCGAGGCACCGGAGAAGCGCTGCGTGTCGGGCAAGCAGGAGGAGGGCAATATCTTCATCGCTGTGCATTGCGAAGGCGGGGAAATCATCATCAGCGTGCGCGATGACGGTATTGGTATCGATCCCCGGCACATTGGCGAGGTGGCGCTCAGGAAAAAACTCATCAAGCCGGCCGAACTGGAAGGCCTGAATGACAGGGAACTGCTTGACCTGGTCTTCCGTCCCGGGTTCTCCAGCAGGGAGTCGGTGAGTACGGTATCCGGCCGCGGGGTCGGGCTGGACGTCGTGTATGAGAACCTCGCTGATCTGAAAGGCAGCGTGCAACTCGAATCCGAGCCTGGCCAGGGTGCCTGTTTTATCTTGCGCATGCCGCTCACCCTGACCACGGAACGCGGACTCCAGGTCCGCGTAGGCAGCCAGAAGTTGGTGATACCCAGTGTTTCGGTAGAACATATTCTCGACCTGCTCCCCGAGCAGATTGCCGAGGTGGCGGCCGGGCAGGTGATCCTGGTCAACAAGCGTCCGGTGCCATTGCGTGAACTGGGTGCCACCCTCGGTCTGGAGGGCGACCAGCTTGCCGATGACACGCGTCTGCCCGTCGTGGTGATTTCGAAGGGATGGCGTATGGTGGCCTTCGTGGTCAACGAGGTGGTCGGAGAGAGGGAAATCGTTATCAAGCCGTTGACGCGGCCGCTGGTTGCGGTCAGCAATATTACCGGCGCGACTCTGACTGGTGGCGGCGACATCATGATGGTGCTCAATGCCGGTGACCTGATCGAAACGGCGTTGAGCTCAACGGCCGGCACTTCGATTCTAGGTCCACACGGGGACGAGGAGCAGGTGGTCACGCCGCACGTACTTATCGTGGATGACTCGCTGACAACCCGTACCCTGGAACGCAACATACTTGAATACCAGGGGTACGATGTCACCGTGGCCAACGACGGACAGCAGGCCTGGGAAACCCTGCAGGACAGGCGCTTTGACCTGGTGGTTTCGGACATCGAGATGCCGCGGATGAACGGCTTCGAGCTGACGGAACGCATTAAGCAAAGTGAGCACCTGGCCGATATACCGGTAATTATCGTTTCTTCACTTGCCGCTGACGCCGAGAAACAGCACGGCATCGAGGTAGGAGCGGACGCCTATATCGTCAAGGGCCAGTTCGAAACACACGCGCTGCTAGAGGTGGTGCGGCGCTTTATTTGATTGCCGTTGCGGCGACAGAAACACACCGGACCAGGTAGCCAATGATACGTGTGCTGATTGCAGATGATTCCGATACTGTCGCCCTGATACTCCGGTCGATACTGGAGTGCGAGCCCGATATCGAGGTCATCGGGCATGCCGGCAATGGTGAAGAGGCGGTGCGGCTCACCCGGAAGCTCAAACCCGATCTGGTTACGATGGACATCCGTATGCCGGTCATGGACGGCCTCGAGGCAACCCGCCGCATCATGGAGATGCAGCCGACCCCGATCGTCGTGGTGTCCGGCAATGTCAATGACGAGGAGGCGAAGATCAGCTTTCGCGCGCTGGAGGAAGGGGCGCTGGCGGTACTTGAGAAACCCACAGGCCTGGGCATGCAGGATCCCCCGGGCACCTGCTGGGAGCTGGTCGATACGGTGCGCGCCATGGCCAGCCTGCGGGTGCTGCGCCGGGTCAATCGCCAGATTCACCGGGTAGCGCGGCCGGTCCCGCCAACGCAGATCAATGCAGCCCCTAAATCCCTGGAGTTGGTTGCCATCGGCTGTTCCACT
The DNA here is from genome assembly GCA_947258615.1 of uncultured Ectothiorhodospiraceae bacterium. GTDB lineage: Bacteria > Pseudomonadota > Gammaproteobacteria > UBA9214 > UBA9214 > CAMYJZ01. The sequence continues at coordinate 133,580 of CAMYIX010000043.1, forward strand.
GGTGGCCCGCAGGCACTTGAGACGATCCTGCCGGGGCTGCCGGCCGACTTCCCGGTTCCGGTGGTGATTGTCCAGCATATCTCGACCGGTTACATGAAAGGCCTGATCGAGTGGCTCCAGCAGCCGGCGCAGCTCGAACTCAGGCTGGCCTCTGACGGTGAGGCACTGCATCCCGGTGCGGTCTATTTTGCACCGGACGAGCGGCATTTGAGAGTTGAACGACGCGGCTCGCAGCTGGTCTCTGCCCTCGTCGAGGGTGCGCCGGTCAACCGCTTCCGGCCTTCCAGTACCCCCTTGCTGGAGTCGATCGCGGCCAGCTGTCCGGGCAGCGCCCTGGGCGTGTTGCTGACCGGCATGGGTGTTGACGGGGCCGAAGGCCTGCTGTGTATGCGCAAGGCAGGCTGCCACACCATCGTTCAGGACAGGGAAAGTTCCGTGGTTTATGGCATGCCGGAAACGGCACTGGGCCTGGACGCCGTTGACCGCATCGTGCGTCTTGAAAACATGGCGGCCTACCTGACTGAAGTGGCAGCACGGCAAGCCGGTGCCATAGATGACCTCGGCAACCAATCGGCCTGACACTGGATATTTTTAAAGCAAGCAGCGCCGGGAACAATGGCCCGGCAGCAGGAGAAATCAGATGAAAGCACTGGTAATCGAAGACGGCAAGATCCATCGGCAGATGATCGGTCTGGTGCTGGAGGCCCTCGATGTCGAGGTGCATCTGGCACAGACGGCCGAGGAGGGTCTGGCGGCCCTGGCCAACGAGACATTCGACCTGATCTCTCTCGATCTGCACCTGCCGGATATGGACGGACTGGAATTCTGCCGTCGCCTGCGTGCTGACGAGGCGACACATCTGTTGCCGATCGTGCTGCTGACCTCGGAGGATGCCGATGCGACCCTGAAGATGGCCTACGGGGCCGGTGTCACCGAGGTGATGCGCAAGACCAGTATCGAAGAATTACAGCAGTCTTTCAGCTTCCTGGTGAATCGGCTGCGCAGGGTCTATAGCGGCCGGGTGCTGTACGTGGAGGACAGTCCGACCACGGCGCAGTTGACTATCAGCATCCTCAAGGATATGGGCCTGGTAGTGGACCATTACCTGAGTGGTGAGGATGCCCTGGAGTCGTTCTGGCGGTGTGATTATGACGTGGTGATTACCGATGTCGTGCTGGAAGGCGAGATGAGCGGATTGAATGTGGTGCGCGGCATACGTTCTGCCGGTAGCGACAGGCGGGAAATCCCGGTGCTGGCCGTCTCGGGTAACGAGGACATGTCGCGCCGTGTCGAGATCCTGCGTTCGGGTGCCAACGACTATATCGAGAAGCCCATTGTCGAGGACGAGTTCAAGGCCCGACTGGGTAACCTCATCATCAACAAGCAACTGTTTGATCAAGTCAGGTCCCAGCAGGACGAGTTGCGTACCCTGGCCGTCACCGACCAGTTGACCGGTCTCTATAACAGGACCTACCTGGCGGAGACTGCCCAGAAATATGTCAGCAGCGCCATCCGTCACCATGAATCACTGAGCCTGCTGATGCTGGACCTGGACGAGTTCAAGGACATCAATGATACCCAGGGCCACGCGGCAGGTGACAAGGTACTTGCGGCAATCGGCGACATGCTGAAATCGCGTTGCCGGGATGAGGACGTAGTGGCCCGCTTCGGCGGCGAGGAGTTCATTGTATTGTTGCCGCGCTGTGACCTGGAGAATGCGATTTACAAGGCCGAGCATCTCTGCCGGTTTATCCGTGAATTGCAGCCTGCGGGACTGACGATCAGTGCCAGCCTGGGAGTGTCCAGTATCCACGAGGGTGGGCGCCATATCGACTTCGAAAAACTGCTCAAGGAGGCCGACACGGCCCTCTACGCGGCCAAGCGCAATGGCCGTGACCGCGTGGAAGTCTTCAGCGAGGATCGCCTGGAGGCCAGCGCCTGACAGGGGGCTACCGGCAGCCGGCAGCAAGGGGCGCGGACACGGAAATCGGTTATTATCGATTGCCGGACACCAGTCGTAGCAGCTAGTCCATGCCACATGACCCCTCACCGCCGCGTTGCCCCTTGCCGTCGCAACCCGACGACACAACCCTGACCGTCATCAATCTCAACCCGCCACAAAGCATCGGCGATTACCGCGAGGCCATGACCCTGGCCGACGGCGTCGCGCAAAGGCACCTGGGTGATGCCATGCTGCTGGCCTGGTACGACCGGGACCGGGATTTCGAATCACCACAGCATGCCAGTGAATGTCACCTGGACAGTGCCGTGCCGGGGTATGTGGATTACGGTCTGAGTCACGGCGCCACCCTCAAGGTGATCTTCGAGCAGGGACGTTTCGTGTTCTTCTACAGGCCGGTTGAGCTGTAGCGGATGTACCGGCATCCCATGCCGGCCCTGCAGGCCGTCAGGCGATGTTGAGGTGTTTCTCGCTATCGAGGGGATCAGCGTCCGACTGCAGCGGTTCCGCTTCCAGCCAGTCGATCAGGTCCTGCCAGTGCTCCCGGTCCACGCGCGTAAGGTTGGCCTTCATGTCATGGATGCCCATGCCCTCGGCTGCCGCCTGCACGTAGTTCTGCGTATCACGCAGGCAGGCCACCGGCGACATGTCCCTGTCTGAGAGGAACGTCATCAAGGTCTGAAACGCACGCGTCTTTCGCCGTACCCGGTTGGCCACGACGGCAATTGAGGCCCCGGGGGCATGCACGCGCACCTCCTTGCCGAGATCCTGGAGGAAGTCCGAAGTCACGCAGGAATCGATGCTTGACGGCAGGATGGGTACGATGATGGCCCAGGTGTCGCGCAGGATCTCGATCAGCTCCATGCGTTTCAGGGAAGCCGGCGTGTCCAGGATGAGGCGCTGCGTTCCGGGCGGCACGCGCAGCTGGAACGAGCGCGTGATATTTTCATCCGGCGGGTGTGCGGCCGCGACGCCGTAGATCCCTGCGAGGTTCTCGGGTCGCTGCGCAAGCCAGCGGGTGGAGGAATCCTGCGGATCGTAATCGAACAGGGCGGTCGGATAACCGTGTGAGGCGTAGTAGCTGGCCAGGTTGGTGGACAGGGTCGTCTTGCCGCAGCCCCCCTTGCTGTTGATGACAACGATCTTTCGGATCATCTGGATTCCTGATGTACTTAAACCCGTTTCTAGGGCGTGAGAATGGGGGGAGTTTACTACGGGTGGCGATATTTTTCTGCTGCCTTTATCCCGTTCCATGAAATAACTCGGCAGCGGTCGGTTCCATTGGCCGATTGTCGGCATGTAGCACAGCTGGCGTATGATAGCTTATCGACTCGCGTCAGTCGGCCGGCCAGCCGGTGTAACCCTCAGGTATGCCTGGCGTGCTCGTATCATGTTGTTAATCAAGATTATTGGCCTGGAGCAGGAAATGACAAACCATCATCAGGAAGTGGCGCGGCAGATCGTCGAGGGCTTCCGTAATGCCCTCGGCGGCGAGGCCAGGGAATATGTCACCGAGTCACAGTTCGAGGACCTGGAACAGAACATCCACCAGGCGTTGGCCCATGAGCGCAAGCACATTGTGGATCTCATGGAGGCGGTCGTCAGGTCGCTGCGCAGTGGGATCGATAAACCCGATCTCGGTCTGTAGCCGGGCACCTGCGGTTCGCGCACGGAGTTGTGAAGCTCAGTCCCGGGCCTCGATCTTCAGCCGTTCCATGGCAATTTCGCGCATGCGGAATTTCTGCAGCTTGCCGGTCACGGTCATCGGGAATTCGTCGACAAACCAGATGTAGGCCGGGATCTTGAAATGCGCGATGTTGCCCTTGCAGAAGGCGCGAATCTCGTCCTCCGTGACCCGTTCACCCGCGTGCAGCTGGATCCAGGCCATCACCTGTTCACCGTAATAGGCATCGGGCACCCCGAACACCGCCACCTCGGCGACCTTGGGGTGGGTGAAGATAAAATCCTCGATCTCGCGTGGGTAGATGTTCTCTCCGCCGCGAATGATCATCTCCTTGAGGCGTCCGCTGATCTGCAGGTAGCCATCGGCGTCCATGCTGCCCAGATCGCCGGAATGCAGCCAGCCGCTGGTGTCGATGGCCCGGGCCGTCGCCTCGGGATCGCCGTAGTAGCCCTGCATGATGTGGTAACCGCGAAAACAGATCTCCCCGACATCGCCCAGTGCCAGGGTCTGGCCGCTGCCGGGATCGACCACCTTGACCTCCTGGTGGGGGAGATTCCTGCCCACGGACTTGATACGCCGCCCGGCGCTGTCATCACGCGTGGTCAGGTGCGTCAGTGGTGAGGCCTCGGTTTCGCCGTAGCCGATCAGGATCTCGGGGCAATGCAGGTCGTTCATCACGCGTTGCAGCAGCGCCGGAGGACAGGGTGCACCCGCCATGATGCCGGTGCGCATGGAGGACAGCTCCAGCGTCCTGAATTGCGGTATCTCCAGCATGGCAATGAACATGGTGGGTACGCCGTGCACGGCCGTGCAGCGTTCCTTTGCAATAGCCTGCATGACGGCCGTCGCATCGAAGTGTGCGCAGGGGATCACCAGGCAGGCCCCGACCGACAGGCACAGAAGGTTGGCGAGCACCATGCCGAAACAGTGGTAAAACGGCACCGGCACGCACAACCGGTCCTGTTCGGTGAAATGCATGGCGCGGGCAGAGAACCAGGCATTGTTGAGGATATTGTGGTGGGTCAGGACCACGGCCTTGGGGAAGCCGGTGGTCCCGGAGGTGAACTGGATATTGATGGCATCATCACGGTCGAGTGAGGCACTGGCCTTCTCCAGGGTGGCCTGCGTGACCTGCTCCGCGGCCGCCATCACCTCCGGCCAAATGAGGAACCCGGGATAGGGGCGCCGGGTGTGATCGGGATCGTGCGGGTCATAGATCACCACCCGGGACAGGGCTGGCAGCTGCGGGTTGGCGAGTGTGGTCGCCGCGGGCCGGGTTAGTTCCGGCAGCGACTCCACCAGCATGGCGACGTAATCGCTGCTGCGGAAGGCAGGGATGATGAACAGGCCCTGCACCTCGGCGCGTTGCAGGGCATGGACCAGTTCGCGCGAACGGTAGGCCGGGTTGATGTTGACCAGCACTGCGCCGATGCGCGCCGTCGCCAGTTGCAGCAGCAGCCACTCGATGTTGTTGGTCGACCAGATGCCAATACGGTCCCCCTTGGTGAAGCCGACCCCCAGCAGGCCGCGCGCGAGCCGGTCCACCTGGTCGGCAAGCGCGGCGTAGCTCAGGTGACGCTGCTGGTGCGCACAGACCACGGCATCATGCCCGGGGAAGCGTGCCGCCACCTCCGCAAGGTGCCCGGGGATGGTGGTCCCCAGCAGCGGCTGCGTGCCACCGCGGTGAAAATAGCTGCCTGGCCTGCCCTGGTTCATGGCGCGGCTGCAGGTGTCTTATCCACCCTGCACCTCAACGCTGTCCCAGTAGGCATCCACTTTCGCCTGCAGTTCCTGCAGCAGCGTTTCATCACGTTCGGGCTCGAACAGGTGGGCAAAGCGCCCCTGTTTCTTCAGGTACTCCTCGACCGGGACGCGCTCGCGCGGCACCCTGGTGTGCTGGATCCGGCCGTCACGGTATTCCTTCAGGGGCCACACCCCGGTCCTGACCGCCAGCTTGCCGATGGCGACGGACTCGCGCGGGTCATAGTCCCAGCCGGTCGGGCAGGGCGCGAGCGCGATGATCAGGCGTGGTCCCTCGAGGTCCCTGGCCGTTTCGATTTTGCGTGCCAGGTCGAGTGGCTCCGCGCCGATGACCGTGGCCACGTAGGTCGGGCGGTGCGCCGCCCAGATGGAAAACAGGTCCTTCTTGTAGCCGGCGAAACCGTGCGCGCCCTTGCTGGTCGCGGTGCGGGCGGCATGCGGGGTGGCGCCCGAGTACTGCTGGCCGGTATTGCCGTAGCCCTCGTTGTCGTAGCAGATGTAGATGAAATCCAGGTCGCGCTCCATGGCGCCCGAGGTCGCGGACAGGCCCATGCCGTAGGCGGCGCCGTCGCCGGTCAGCACCACGACCTCGAGGTCTTCCTCCGGGGGCAGCCCCTTTTTTTCGCGCAGGATGTCCAGTGCATCGCGGATGCCCTGGGCGCCGGCCGGTGCCGAGGCCATGGCGGTATACAGCCAGGAACCGCGGAAGGGCGTGAACGGGTACACCGACAGCAGCGTCATGCAACCGGCCGCGTTGACGAACACGGTCTTCTCGCCGAGCACGTCGTAGATCTGGTGCAGGGCCTCCAGGCCCCCGCAACCGGCGCACATCGGCGTGCCGGTGCCCAGCAGGTGGGTGGAGGGCAGGTCCTTCATGCGCCGGAATGTGGTAGCGGTCTGCGTCACGAGGTCGCTCCTGCACGTCTGTGCGCGTCTCGAGCTGTTGGCTGCAAGACCTTGAATGGGCCTGCCGCTCCCGGGGTGCCTTCCCATGACAAGGCGCGTCTGCTGATGGTGATCATGGGCTTTCTCCGCTTTGCTTGCGTCCATTGGGAAGCGTCGTCGTCAAGACGCTGACTGGCAACGACATCTGCCGGGTCCTCGTTAGCGCAATGCTTGGGCCGCTCCCACTCATCATGCTGTTCCTCCGAGCTCCTTGCGTTCGACATGAGCAATGGCCTGCAACTTCCTGATTTCCATTAATTCATCCTGGGTGTAAAGCAGCCGCGGGGGTGGTGTTTGCCCGGTGTCCACGGCGGCCTGCAGTACCCGGGCGATCTCGAAGAACTCCTCATCGCTGATATCGCGGCCGCCGAGGCCGCCGATAAAACTGGCCAGCACCGGGGGTGCATCCGGGTGCCCGTACAGGGCCGCGGCCAGTTCGGTGTGCAGTACACCGCCCTTGCCCATGGACAGGTTCTGGTCGATGACGGCCACGCCCCGCTTGCCTGCCAGCAGCTGCTGCAGCGGCTGTTCCGGGAATGGCCGCAGCAGGCGCGGCTGGACCAGGCCGATCGCCCAGCCGGCCTCGCGCAGGCGGTCCACGGCCGCGCGTGCCTTGGTGGCAAACGAGCCGAGCATGACAAATACCAGCTCCGCATCCCCGGCGCAGTAGCTGTCCACGGCCGGGTAGTCGCGCCCGAAGCGGGTACGAAATTCCGCACTGATCTCGTCATAGACCGGCAGGGCGTTCTGCGCGGCCAGGTGGAGCTCGTAACGGAAATAGGAGTAGGGTGCGCCGCCGAGCACTGCCACCGCCTGGCTTTCGGGTGCGCTGGCGCGGAAGTGGATCGAGGACGGATTGAACGGGCCGACAAAGGCCGCGGCCTGTTCTGCGGCGGGGATCACCACCGGCTCGCGGGTGAAGGAAAGATAGAAGCCGTCGAGGTTCACAATCACCGGCAGTCGCACGCGTTCATCCTCGGCCAGGCGGTAGGCGATCAGGGTGTTGTCCAGCACCTCCTGGCAGTTCGCGCAGTGCAGTTGCAGGAAGCCGCAATCCCGTGCCGCCATGACATCGTTGTGATCGGCCTCCAGGGTGATCGGTGCCGCCAGTCCGCGCGAGACATTCACCAGTACGAAGGGCGTGCGCCAGCCGGCGACCGTGTAGAGCATCTCCATGGCATACAGCAGGCCCTGGCTGGAGGTCGCACTGAACACCCGCACCCCGGTGGCCGCGGCCCCGCCGGCGGCGGTGATCATGGAATGCTCCGATTCCAGCGTCACCAGTCGGCTGTCCATCCGCTCGGTGTCGATCCACTGGGCCAGGGTCTCGATAATTTCGGTCTGCGGCGTGATGGGGAAGGCGGGGATGTAATCCACCTGTGCCAGGCGCGCGCCCCAGGCGGCCGCACCGTTACCGGTCAGCAGGGTACGGCTCATGGTGGGTCTCCCGGGATATCGGCCGGCTGCGCTTCCTCTGCTTGGGCCTGGTGCTCGGGGACCGCTGCGATGGCATGCGGGGGACATTGCGCGACGCACACCATGCAGCCCTTGCAGTGGTCGTAGTCGATCCGGGGCTGGCCGTCCTTGTCGACGCTGATGGCGCCATCCGGGCAGAAGGTGCTGCACACCCACCAGCAGCGGTTGCAGCGGCTGTAATCGATCACCGGACGCAGGGTGCGCCACAGACCGGTGCGCACCTCGACGCTGTTGGCCGCGGCATAGATCGTCGGTGCCGAGATCCGAGCCGTCTCGAACGCCAGGTCGGCCCAGTCGGGGCGCTGGTATTCCTGCGCGCGAGGTTCGCCGCCCTCGCTTGCCAGGCCGTACTGCGGCGCCATGAGTTCCCAGGCCGCGAGCGCGTTCTCCAGATTGTGCCCGACGACGTCATCACCCAGGCCGCCGAGTTCCGTTTCGATGGCATGGACCAGCGCCTGCCGCGGCAGTACACCGACCAGTCGGGCGGCGGCCCCGGCGCAGCTTGCGCCGATCCAGGGCAACTCGGCGCGGTCCTCTACCCCGGTATTCACCGGCAGGGTGACGATCGGGCCGTCGATATTGAGCCGGTGTCGCCAGACCTCGGCGGCATCGCGACTGTTGATGAGCAATACGCTGCGTGCGCTGACCCCGGCCAGCACCCCGGCGGCCGGTACCGCGACCAGGGTGTCATCGGCGACTATCACCAGGTCGGGGCGCTGGATGATGCCGCGTTCATTGATGGGTTCGCGGGCCGCGCGTACATAGGCGAAGATCGGCGCACCGCGGCGTTCCGCCCCGTAGCGCGGGGCATCCTGCACCTCGTAGCCGGCCTCGAAGAAGGCGCTGCCGAGGATGCGACTGGCGGTCTTCATGCCCTGGCCGCCGCGTCCATGAAACCGGATCCGGTACATTGAAATCTCTCAGGTGTAATCCGGTGCGGTGGAAATGAGCGAATAGCGCCGGAAGCTCATGGCGCGCCGGACGCGTTCCTCGGCCATCTCCATGGCCGCCTGGCGCGGCAGGATCCGGTGTTCCCTGGCGGCCTCCAGCACCATGGCGGTATTGCGGCGCACCTTTTCCTCGATGGTCTGCATGGCCGCGGCCTGGGTGGAACCGTGATATTCCATGGCCGCACAGATGACACCGCCGGCATTGGCAATGAAGTCCGGCACGCACAACACGCCCTTCTCGTGCAGGATACGTTCCGCAGCGTGGGTGAAGGGGATGTTGGCGCCCTCGACGACCAGCCGCGTCCGGAGCCGGTTCACGTTGTCCTCGTTGACCACGTCGGGCCGCGCCGCCGGTATCCAGATATCGCATTCGATGTCCACCACCTCATCGCTGGTCAGGCGCGTACCGTTGATATAGTCACAGACACTCTTGCCCCCGGCCTTGAGGGCGAGCAGGGACTCCACGTCCAGGCCGTCTGGGTTGTGGACGGCGCCGGCGGAATCCGCCACTCCCACCAGAACCGCACCCTGTTCGGTGAGAAACCGCGCGACATTCTTGCCGACCGCACCGAAACCCTGCACCACCAGTCGCGCACCTTCCAGTTCGAAGTCGCAGTAGCGCAGGGCCACGTCGACGACGTGGCTGATGCCCCAGCCGGTGGCGCCGATCTCGTCCAGCGGGATGCCGCCGATCTCGCGCGGCAGGGCCACCACGCGACTGACCTCGTCGCGGATCCAGGCCATGCATTCCTCGTCGGTCCCCATGTCCGGTGCGAAGATGTATTCCTGCTCGCCGCGCAGCATCTGGGCCAGGGCCCGGATCAGGCGCTGCTTGCGCTTTTTCGGCATCTTCGGGTCACCGTAGAGGACGACCTTGCCGCCACCATGCGGCAGGCCGGCAGCAGCATTCTTGAAGGTCATGGCGCGCGCCAGGCGAAAGCACTCTGCGGTCGAGACATCCTCGGCCATGCGTATGCCGCCGATCGAGGGGCCCTTGGCGACATTGTCGATGACCAGTATCGCCTTCAGTCCGACCGAGGGCTCATGGGCATGGATGACCTTGGCCGGCCCCAGGTCATCGGCATAAGAAAAAATGTCTTCCATTGCCAGTTCTCCTGGCTTTGCGTAGCGATCATGGCGGAACGACAGCAGTGAAGGCTGATCAGAACGCCCCGGCTGTCGTGCCATGTCCCTGAATTAAGTATAGATACGATTGGTGCTGCACAGGGGGCAATCGACGCCCGGGGAGAGTATGGGAAGCCCCGGCCCGCGTGCGAAGATAGCGGCATGGGGCACGGACCAGACCGGTTTCGAGCTTGACCTGAACCCGACGGGCTGCTGAAGTGGGCGCCCCATACGGGTTATCCGGAGCAGAACGATCTACCACAGCTACCTCAAACGAAGTGCGCTTATGCTGCTGGCCCTGTGGCTGACGGCCTGTGCCAGCGTGCCGGTCGCGCCGACGGTGAAGAATCCGCCGCTCGCCGCCGGGCTGCAGCCTGTCACGCTTGCGGAACGCCCGGTCGTGGCCTTCGTGCTGGGCGGCGGTGCGGCACGCGGCTTCGCCCATGCCGGGGTGCTGAATGTGCTCGAGCAGGAAGGTGTCCGGGCGGATATCGTGGTGGGTACCAGTGCCGGTAGTGTGGCAGGTGCGCTGTACGCCGGCGGCATCCGTGGCGAGGCGCTGCTGGATGCGGCGGCTGAGTTGCAGATGAACAACCTGGCCGACTGGAGCCTGCCAAACCGTGGATTCATCGGTGGCGAACGGCTGCAGGCATTGATCAACGACAAGCTCGGTAACCGGCCCATCGAGGCGCTCGACACGGTCTTCGTTGCCGTGGCGGCGGACCTGCAGAACGGGGAGGTAGCGGCCTTCAACCGGGGCAATACCGGCATGGCGGTACGCGCCTCCAGCAGCATGCCGGGCATCTTCATGCCGGTGACTATTCACGGGCGTGACTACGTGGACGGTGGCCTGGTCAGTCAGCTGCCTGTCAGGATCGCACGCCAGCTGGGTGCGGATATCGTCATCGCGGTGGATGTCTCCAAACGGCCGGTGCACAACACCGTGCTGGAAAGTACCTGGGACGTGCTGCACCAGGCCCTGCTGATCATGTCGGAGGCCGTGGTCGCGGCCGAGGCCCTTGATGCCGACGTGCTGATACGGCCTGATATCGGCGGCATATCGCTGCTCGGTTTCGACCAGCGTCCGGATGCCATTGCCGCAGGCGAGCGCGCGGTGCGTGCGGTGCTGCCCGAGATCCGGAAACGGCTGGCCGGGCCCGTCCGGCGCTAGCGACGCCTGTCCCTCTCCGTGCACCGCGACCGGTTCATGTTGCTGAGACGCTTCAAGTCCCTGGTCAACGTACAGGCGGGCGAACTGCCTGCCCTGTTCTGGGCCTTCGTGTATTTCTTCTGCCTGCTGTGCAGCTACTACATCGTCCGTCCGATGCGCGACGAAATGGGGATTGCAGGCGGGGTGGAGAATCTGCAGTGGCTGTTTACCGGCACCCTGCTTGCCATGCTGGCCGCGGTGCCGCTGTTCGGCTGGGTGTCGTCGCGCTTCGAACGGCGTCACTTCCTGCCCGCGGTCTACGGCTTCTTCATCGTCAACCTGTTGCTGTTCTTCGTGCTGTTCCGCTCCGATGTCACCCATGCCTGGGTGGCGCGCGCCTTCTTCATCTGGGCGAGCGTGTTCAACCTGTTCGTGGTGTCGGTGTTCTGGAGTTTCATGGCCGACATCTTCGACAACGCGCAGGCCCGGCGCCTGTTCGGGTTTATCGCCGCCGGCGGTACCTGCGGGGCCATCTGCGGACCGCTGGTCACCGCCGCCCTGGCGCAACCGCTGGGACCGGCCAACCTGCTGCCGGTCTCGGCGGTGCTGCTGGGCGTGGCACTGGTCTGTATCCGGCGCCTGGCCGCCTGGCGTGCGCGCACGGGTGAGGTGGAAAGCGCACAGGCCGCGCAGCAGCCGATCGGGGGCGGCGTGTTTGCCGGCATCCGGCTGGTGTTACGTTCGCCCTATCTGCTCGGTATCTGCGTACTGATGTTGCTGTTCACCACCCTGGCGACCTTTCTCTATTTCCAGCAGGCGCAGATCGTGCGCGACACCTTTTCCGATCCGGCGCAGCGCACCGCGCTGTTCGCCGGTATCGACCTGGCGGTGAACAGCCTGACGCTGGTATTCCAGCTGCTACTGACCGGCCGTCTGGTGAAATGGCTGGGACTGGGCTGGACCCTGGCGCTGGTGCCGCTGCTGCTGGCGGTGGGTTTCCTGGCGCTGGGCCTGGCCCCGGTGCTGGCGGTGCTGGTGGTGGTGCAGGTGCTGCGCCGTGCCGGTAACTACGCCGTCATGCGCCCGGCGCGCGAGATGCTGTACGTGGTGCTGGGCCGCGAGGAAAAATACAAGGCCAAGAATTTCATCGACACCGTGGTCTACCGCAGCGGTGATGCCGTGAGTGCCTGGGCCTATGCCGGCCTGCGGGCAATGGGGCTGAGCCTGTCCACCATTGCCTACCTCGCCGCCCCGCTGGCCCTGGTCTGGGCCGTGGTGGCCTACCGCCTGGGGCGTGCCCAGACCCGGCTGGCACAGACTGAACCAGCTGCTAGAGTCTAGGGGAGGGTTGATCAATTCGTCATTGCGCGTAGCGAAGCGATGCAGCAATCGGTAACCGGTTGGTCATGGTTCCGGGAAATGGCATCGCCGACCGTTCTCGGCACGTGTACATCACGGTACATTGTGCGCTTCGCAATGCCGCGATCTGATTCGCGATGTCGTGAGCTTTCAATCGGAGAGGGCAAGGACATGGATAACTACCGGGTATCACGACGACGTTTTCTTGCTACCCTGGGCGGACTGAGTGCCGGCATGCTGCTGCGCCCGGCCTGGCCGGCCAGCGCCGCGCAAGAGCGGCTCAGCAAACCGGTACCGGCCAGCGGCGAGCGCCTGCCGGTCATCGGCCTGGGGACCTCGCGCACCTTCGACAGACCGCCGCGCTCGGAACAAAGTCGTGCGCTGCGGCCGGTCATGCAGGCCTTCTTCGAACACGGCGGTGGTGTGATCGATACCTCGCCCATGTACGGCCATGCCGAGGCGGTGCTCGGTGAACTGCTAGGCACGGTAGCCCATGATCGGAAACAGCTGTTCGCGGCCACCAAGGTCTGGACCTGGGGTGAGCAGGAGGGCATCGAACAGATGCAGCGTTCCATGCAGCATGTCGGGGTCGAGCGTTTTGACCTGATCCAGATCCACAACCTGCGCGACTGGGAGGTGCAGCTCGAGACCCTGAAGGCCTGGAAGGCGGCTGGCAAGGTGCGTTACATCGGTATCACCACTTCGCACGGTCGCTTTCACGATGAACTGGAGGTCATCCTCGCGACCCAGCCATTCGATTTCGTGCAGTTGAGTTACAACATCGGCAACCGCGAGGTCGAGCAGCGCCTGCTGCCGCTGGCGCAGGAGCGCGGCATGGCAGTGCTGGTCAACCGGCCGTTTATGCGCGGCGAGCTGTTCAGCCGGGTGCGCGCCAAGGCCCTGCCGGAGTGGGCGGCGGAGATCGACTGCAGCAGCTGGGCGCAGTTCTTCCTGAAATTCGCGGTCTCGCACCCCGCGGTGACCTGTGCCATCCCCGCGACCTCCAAGGTCAAGCACCTCGTCGATAACATGGGGGCAGGCTACGGGCGTCTGCCGGATACGGACATGCGTGCCCGCATGCTGCAGCATATGCAAAGCGTTTAGGATTTCCCGTGGCGGACATCGGAATTGCGATGCCATGCAGGCGCGCCGGCCTTCGGCGCGATTTGACTGCTCGCGCCTCGCTGTCGTTAACCGGCGCGCTGCGGGAAATGACGCACCCGCTGCTGAAGTTGCTGGACCTCGCGGGAATCCTGCAGCGACCTGCCGTAGCGCAGCCGGATGTAGAGGTCGGTGATCGTACGGACCTGTGGCGCGAGCTCGGGATGGGCAGCCGTCGCCCGCATGGCGAGGTCCAGGGGACCCTCGCTGGGTGCGCGCCGCACGCCCAGCCGTTCCAGGCGCTGGCAGAACCGCTGCCAGGCCTGTACCACCGGGTCGGAGGGTCGGGGTATTCGCAGCAGCATCCACAACGCGATACCCAGCAGGCAGGTACCTGTGAGCAGTAACAGCGTCAATGCCATTTCCCGCCATGAGGGCTGTTTGAAGCCGAGCGCCGCGAGCAACTCCAGCTGGCGTTGCGGCCCGTAGGCCAGCACCCACTGGTTCCAGTGGTTGTTGACTGCATCCGCGGCGAATTGCAGCCGGCGCCACCCGCGTACCAGCAGACCGGACTCCGCCAGTCGAAAGCGTGCCGGGGCACCGGCGGCCTGCAGGTCCAGGTCGAGTGCATGCTCGATGCGCTCGGGGGCCACGGCAGCGGTGGGGTCCACGCGCAACCAGCCGTCATCCGGCAGCCAAACCTCGGCCCAGGCGTGGGCATCTGCCTGGCGGACCAGCCAGTAGTCTCCGACCGGGTTGTATTCGCCGCCCTGGTAGCCGGTCACTACGCGCGCCGGGATACCCGCGCTGCGCATCAGCACCACGAAGGCAGCCGCGTAGTGTTCGCAGAAGCCGCGGCGGGTGCCGAACAGGAAGTCGTCCACCGGGTCCTCTCCAAGCAGCGGTGGCTGCAGGGTATAGACGAACGGCTGGGTGTGGAAATGGTCCAGCGCCTGTTGCACCACGCCACGGTCGCTGTCCGTACGGGCACGCCAGTCACGCGCCAGTGCCTGTACCCGTGGACTGACCTGCTGCGGTAATTGCAGGGCGGCCTTTCTCAGCTGCGGATCCAGTGGACCGGTGTGGTAGCGAGGCCAGGACGTGGCCTCGTAACGGATGCGTTCACGCACCGGCCGGTAGGACAGCCACTGGAAGTCCACGGTGTAGAGTGCGCGCCGCGAGATCTGTGCCGGCAGGTCCAGTGCCAGCAGCCAGGGCTTGTCGTGGCCTTCCAGGGTGACCGCGTAGCGCACTGCCTCGCCACGGTTTTGCACGGTCTCGGGCAGTTTGCGGGAGTAAGAGGCGATGCGTCCCGGCGACCAGGTCCGGCCATCGGTGTGCCACAGTACCGGGCCGCGCCAGTAACGCAGTGCCGGTTCCGGCGCCGGCCCGAAAAACTCCACCCGGAAGGCGGTGGCCCCGGACTGCGCCAGGGAGCTGATGGCGCCGGGGGTCATGGAGTCACCCAGTCCGGTCATACCGGCATAGGCGTCCTTGGGCAGTCCCCAGAGCGGTCCGGCAACACGCGGGAAGAACACAAACAGTACCAGCATGATCGGCAGGGCCTGTGCCAGCAGCACCGCGGCCAAACGCAGGTGGTTGCCGACCGGGCGCTCCTCGCTGCTGTGGGTGATGGTCGACAGGGCGGCGGTGATGATCACGGTTGCGACAAACATGTAGAGTGCGATCGGGATGGTCTGGGTGAACAGGAAGTTCGTGATCACCACGAAATAGCCGAGGTAGACGAGCAGCCGCGCATCGCGGGCCGTGTGCAGTTCCAGCAGTTTCAGTGCCAGCATGACGATCAGCAGGGCGACACCGGCCTGTTTGCCGAGCAGCGTACCAAAGGAAAAAAACACCACCGCGGCAGCGGCCAGCGTTAGCAGTGCCAGCAGCAAGCGTGGCGGCTGCCGGCGTGACCGGCGCAGCAGCAACAGCTTGAACAAGCCGACGCCGACGGCAAGCAGCGTAATCCACCAGGGCAGGCGCGGGAGGTGCGGCAGCACCACCAGCGTCACGGCCGCCAGCAGCCAGCCTTGGGTGCGCGCGCTCAATAAAGTGCCGCTGCCTGGCATGGATCAGGCGAAGCGCGCCAGCGCCTCGAGGCAGCGGTGTTTGTGGCGAGTGCCGCTGGCGATAGCGATCTCATGCCCGGGCAGGCGCAGGCCCCAGGCCTGCTGGTTGCGGTGCGCATCCAGCACCCAGCGGCACAGCTGGCTCAGGCGCGCCTCGGTGTCCATGCCGGGCAGCGATTCCCAGTCCAGCCAGACCTCGTCGGCACGGTCGCCACCGAACTGCTTGACCAGCAGTGCCTGTTCGCGCGCTGCGGCCTTCCACAGGACATGGCGCGGGGAGTCTCCGGGCCGGTAGGGCCGGAAGCCGGCAAAGTCATCGACGCCGCGGCCCCGGTCACCGCTCTGATGGGGCCTGTAGGCCGGGTTCTGCGGGACCGGTCGCTCTTTGGCAGGTTGCGGGTAGACCAGGCACTGGGCCTGCAGGTCCAGGTGTGCCCAGGCACGAAACAGGCCAAGCGGGTAGCGCGTCGATACCGTCCAGCGTCCCAGCGGAAGTACGCCGCGTTGCCGGGCCTCCCGGTACAGCGTTGCCGTGCCGGTGTGCTGTCCCCGGAGGTCGAGGGTGACGGCGGGCTGTCTGCGGCTGTGCAGCCGGAGCCCGTAGCGCGGTGACACGCCGGGGTTGCTCACCAGGATTTCGAAGCCGGCGCGGTTGCCGGCAAACACCGGCGGGGTCTTGCCCACGCTGAAACTGAGTTGCGCAAGGTTGCGGTAGGTGTGCAGGATCGAGACCATCGCCATGCTACCGACCAGAAAGGTAAACAGGTGGGCCATGCTGTTATTGTAATTAATGGCGCCGAACAGCATCACCAGCAGCATGCCGGCGAACAGCAGTCCGCTTGCAGTGGGCAGGATGAAGACCCGGGAGCGGTCCAGGCGGACCGGACCCGCTTCAGGTCCTAGCCCGCGGGTAAAACGTTGCAGTCTAAAGCGGTCGCGTAAGGTCAGTGTCTGCATGGTAAAAGCGAACCAGGCGATATGCAGCTCTGTTGCATATGTTTATGCCGAGCCATAAACCAGCAAGTAAACGAAATGTCCCCGTTATGGCCCGGGCAGGGCCAGCCCAATTCGTCATTGCGAGGAGCATGGCGACCAAGCAATCTCTAACCGGTCGATGAACCCATGGAGATTACTTCGCTCTGCTCGCAATGACATGACTTCCGGGTAAGCAGAACCTCACCATTTCCCCTCAGGGCAGCGGGACCGATTCCAGCAGCAGGCGTACCCGTTCGTGACCCGTCAGGTTTGCGGCCTGGTCCTCCGCAGCCTGCAGGCGATGGCCGACCACCGCCGGCAGGATGGTCTGCAGGTCCTCGGGCAGCACCAGGTCGCGCCCGGCGAGCAGGGCCCAGGCCTTGGCGCTGTGCAGTACCGCCAGGCCGGCGCGTGGCGACAGCCCGTTCTGGAAACGGGGTGACTGGCGGCTGAACTCCAGCAGTGCCTGCAGGTAGTCGAGCAGGGCATCGGCCGCGTGCACGCTGTCGACACCCTTCTGCAGTTCCAGCAACTGGCCGGTGGACATCAGCGGCTCGACCCCGGCCAGCAGGGTGCGGCGGTCGGCGCCTCTGAGCAGTTCACGTTCGGCCTTGGCATCGGGGTAGCCCAGCTCGATACACATCAGGAAACGGTCCAGCTGCGATTCCGGCAGCGGGAAGGTACCGATCTGGTAGAGCGGGTTCTGGGTGGCGATCACGAAGAACGGCTGCGGCAGGTTGCGGGTCTCCCCCTCGATGGTGATCTGGTGTTCCTCCATGGCCTCCAGCAGGGCACTCTGGGTCTTGGGGGTGGCGCGGTTGATTTCGTCGGCCAGCACGATGTGGGAAAACACCGGCCCGGGGTGGAACTGGAACTCGGCGGTGTCGCGGTTGTAGATGGAGACCCCGAGGATGTCGGCCGGCAGCAGGTCGCTGGTGAACTGGATGCGCTGGTAATGCAATCCAAGGACCGCGGCCAGCGAGTGTGCCAGGGTGGTCTTGCCGACACCGGGCAGGTCCTCGATCAGCAGGTGGCCGCGCGCCAGCAGGCAGGTCAGTGCCAGGCGCAGCTGGTGTTCCTTGCCGAGGATGATGTCACCCAGGCGATCGACGATGCCGTCGAGCAACATATTCGTCCCGGTTTGAGCGTGCCTGCCGTAATTCACACTCAGTCCTGCTGTTCCTCGTCATCGTCCGTGACCACGTCGATGACCGCGCCGCCTACCTTGAACGGAACCTTGGCAACCTCGACCGCAACCGTGGTGGCCACGCCCACCGTGGTGCCCACAACCATGGCCGCGCAGCCCTGCAACACCAGCAGTACCAGTCCCAATGCAAACCACTTCATATGAATATTCTCCCGCAAATGCCCGGCAAGGGGGTATGGTAAACCGTCGTGCCGGCAGGGGACAGGCCGCAATCGCGGAATTGCGACAGCGGTACCCTTCTGTGGCAGGCAAGCCGCGTGCCTGCTGCGGTTAACCATGGTGCAGGCCACCGGTTATGTATATTCTTCTGAATCGACATCTTTATCAGTGGTCACAGCAATAATGACAATGCACCCGACCTGGTATCTCTCCCGCAGCTGGCGACATGGCCTGATGCTGCTGGCGCTCGCCGGCCTGGCCGGCTGTGAGCCGCCGCAGCCCCCTTCGGGCGACAAGGGCAAACCGGTCCACCTGGTCGAGACCGTGCCCGTGGTTAGCGACAACCTCAGTGTGGTGCGCACGCGTGCCGGCACCCTGCGGGCGCGGCGCGAGGTCAGGGTCTACACCCAGGAGGAGGGTCGCATTGTCGATTTGCCGGTGTATGAAGGTGACCGCGTCTCGGCAGGGGACCTGCTGGTCCGGCTGGATGACACCCTGATCCGGGCGCAGTTCGCGCGCGCCAGTGCCACCCGCAAGCAGGCCGCGCAGGACGCCCGACGCCTGAAGGAACTGCGCGGCAGCAAGCTGGTGTCCGAGGACGAGTATGCCCGTGCCCGCACCGCGCTGGAGGTAGCCGAGGCCGATGAGCGGGTATTGAAGACGCGTCTCGGCTACACCACCATCACCAGCCCGATCGGTGGCGTGGTCAGTACCCGGCTTTCTGAGCCCGGCAACATCGCCGAGCGTCACCAGCACCTGCTGACCATCTCGGACCCCTCGTCGCTGGTGACCGAGCTGCCCGTCTCCGAACTGGTGTTGCCGGACCTGGCCATCGGCGATGTCGCCCGGGTGCGCATCGACGCCCTCGGTGACCACGTCTTCGAGGGTCGCATTATTCGTATCTACCCCAGCCTCGACCCGGTGACCCGCCGCGGCACCGTCGAGGTGGAAATCGAGCCTGTGCCCGCCGGCGCCGCACCCGGCCAGCTGTGCCGGGTCGAGCTCAATACCCGGGCCGCCCTGCGCCGGGTGATCCCGTTCGCGGCCCTGCGCCGCGATGCCGACAGCGAGTACGTCTATGTCCTGGACGACGATAACCGGGCGCAGCGCATGGCGGTCGTCAGCGGCCTGCGCCTGGCCGAACGCATCGAGATTCGGGAAGGCCTGGAAGCAGGCCAGCAGGTCATCACCAAGGGTTTCCTCGGCCTGGCACCCGGCAAACAGGTCAAGCCCGTCGAGCACCACAGTCCCTGAGTATGAGCGCGCCGGCAACAAGAAGCGGCGGTCTGGCGGCGTGGTCCATTCGCCATCCCGTGGGTGTCTCCATGATCGCGCTGGCGGTTATCGTGCTGGGTGTGTTCGCCTTCACGCGCCTGGCCATCGACCTGCATCCCCACCTGATCTACCCGGAGGTCCGGGTGCGCATCCTGAGCCCCGGTGTCCCGGCGACGGTAATGGAGGACCAGTTCACCCGCCAGCTGGAGGAACAGCTGGCCATCACCGAGGACGCCATCAGCGTGCAGTCGCGCACCGGCGAGGGCGCGGTGTCCGTCGACCTGTCGTTCGAGTACGGCAAGGACATCGATATTGCGCTGCGTGATGCCAGCACCCGGCTGGACCGTGCCAAGCGCTTCCTGCCCGACACCGCGGACCCGCCCATCATCTACAAGCGCGATCCCTCGCAGATCCCGGTGCTGGAACTGGTGATCAGTTCACCGCTGCGCGATCCCGTCGAGCTGCGCAGCTGGGTGGACGACGTGTTCGGCAAGTGGTTCCTGACCCTGCCCGGGGTGGCCGCCGCCGAGGTCGGCGGGGGACTGATCCGCGAGATCCAGGTGCTGCCCGACCAGCAGCGCCTCGCCGGGGTGGGCCTCGACATGCAGGACATCATCGCCGCCCTGCAACGCGGCAACCGCGAGGACCCGGCCGGGCGTCTGAAGATGACGCGCCAGGAACTCACCGGGCGCATCAGCGGCCGCTTCACCCGCGTGGAACAGATCGCCGAGCTGCCGCTGGCCCTGCCGGACGGCGGGGTGATCCACCTGCAGGAGGTCGCCGACGTCATCGACACCCACGAGGACGAACGCCTGCGGGTGCGCGTCAGCGGGGTGCCCGGTATCAAGCTGTCGATACAGAAGCAGCCGACCGCGAATACCGTCGCAGTGGTCGACGTGGTGCAGCAGCGCCTGGCCTGGCTGCGCGAGCAGGGCCTGGTGCCGGACGACGTGCAGGTCAGCACCGTGGCCGACCAGTCGATCTATATCCGCCAGGCCCTCAGGAATTCGGGGATGGCGGCGGGCAGCGGTGCGGTGCTGGCAATGCTGGTGGTGTTCGTGTTTCTCGGCAACCTGCGCCGCACCCTGATCATCGGCAGCGCCATTCCCATCGCCATTATGGTGACCTTCGTGATCATGGGAATGGGCGGACTCACCCTCAATATCATGACCCTGGGCGGCCTGGCACTGGGTGTCGGCCTGATCGTCGACAACACCATCGTCATGCTGGAGAACATCTACCGCCATCAGTGCCAGGGCGAGAACGACCTGGAGGCAGGGCGCCATGCCGCCGAGGAGGTCAACAGCGCCATAGTGGCCTCTACCAGCACCAACCTGGCAGCGGTGCTGCCGTTCCTGTTCATCGGCGGCCTCACGGGCCTGCTGTTTCGGGAACTGATCTACACCATTTCGGCCGCCATCCTGTCCTCGCTGGCCATCGCCCTGACCCTGGTCCCGGCGCTGGCCGCCAAGGTGCATGGCACCGAAAGCAGCCGGCTGCGTCGCGGGGTCGACGCCGTGGTGCGCTGGCTCCAGGGCCGCTATGTCGCGCTGGTCGAGCGCCTGTTGCGCGTGCCCTACCTGGTGATCCTGGTGTTCATCCTTATGCTGGTGCCGGCCAGCCAGGTGTTTCTCGGCGAGAAACAGATCTTCCTGCCGAACATGGATGATGGTCGTATCTCGGTGAGCATCACAACCGATCCCGGTGTCACCCTCGATGAAATGGACCGCACCGTGCAGGAACTGGAACAGCTGTTCGCCGGGCAGGCGGAGGTCGATCACGTGTTCACCCTGGTGGGTGGCTTTATCTTCGGGCGTACCGAGCGCCAGATCCCCAATCGCAGCACGCTGAATGTACAGCTGGTGCCCCTGGCGCAACGCGACTTCAGCAGTGACGACTGGATCAAGCGTATGAACAAGGTGATTGCGGACAAACAGCTGGCCGGTGTGCAGGTACGCATGCGCACCCGCGGCATCCGCGGTATCCGCACCAGCCGCGGCGACGACGACATCAGTATCCGCATTCAGGGGCCGGTGCTGGAACAGCTCGAGTCACTGGCCGACGATATCGTGCAGCGCCTGCGGCCGGTGGTGGGACTGCGCAACCTGAAGCACTCGCTGGAAGAGGTGCACCACGAGATCAATATAGACATCGACCGCGAACGCGCCAGCATCCTGGGACTGGATGTCGAGGACGTCGGCAATGCCATGCGCATCGCACTGGAGGGGGATGTGGTGACCGATTTTATCGAGGGTGACCGCAGTTACGACGTGCGCCTGCGTCTGCCGCCGGTGGAGGCCGCAAATCCGCAAGACCTGGAATCGGTGCTGCTATTCCCGGCCGCGCAGGGTCGCAAGGCCATCTACCTGGGCGACGTTGCCCGGGTTAACCTGATCGAGTCCGCTGCCGAAATCATGCGCGACAACCAGCAGCGCATCATCGAGGTAAGTGCCACGGTGGCCACGAGTACGACCCTGGGTGCGGTGCTGGAGGCCATCGATGAGCGCTTGCAGGACCTGGAGATGCCGCCGGGCTACACCCGCTATGACGGCGGGGAGCGGGAGACGCTGCAGGAGGGGCGTTCGCTGACGGGGACCTTGCTGTTGCTGGCCCTGTTCCTGGTGTTCGTGGTCATGGCCATCCAGTACGAGTCGCTGCGCAATCCCTTTATCATCCTGCTGAGTGTGCCCTTCACGGTGGTGGGGGTGGCCATCGGCATTACCCTGGCCGACCTGCCGATCTCCATGCCGGTATGGCTGGGCATGATCATGCTGGCCGGCATCGTGGTGAACAACGCCATCGTGCTGGTCGAGTATATCGAGATCATGCGCGAACGCGGCAGCGCCATCCGCGAGGCCATCCTGGAGGCCGCGCGCCTGCGACTGCGGCCTATCCTGATGACCACACTGACCACCGTGGTCGGCATGCTGCCTCTGGCGATCGGGCTGGGTGAGGGTTCGGAGATGCTCAGTCCGCTGGCGATCACCATCGTCTCGGGCCTGTCGTTCTCGATGCTGGTGAGCCTGGTGCTGGTGCCGGTGATCTACGAACTGACCCATATCCGGGAGTGGAGGCGGCGGGCGGCGCAGGCCGCCGGGGTATGAGCCGAGCTACGTTGCAGATGTTATGTAGGTCGGATTAGCGCCAGCGTAACCCGCCATTACAATATCGGGTTACGACCTCGCGGTCTAACCCGACCTACGATGCTCTGGCTAAACCGCAGCGTGGCATCTTGGAGATTGTCGGGTACGACACTGGCGCGTCTTTGCCCAACCTGCCCGCTACCTAAAGTAATAAATGTTATTCACGCACAATTGAATGTAGGTCGGATTAGCGTGAGCGTAATCCGACGATAACGACGCTACCGAAGTAATACACCTTACTCGTACACAGGATGAACATTACCCATGCAGGCTACCGCTGAATTACAGGTCGTACCGATTGGCACCGGCGTTTCCGTACGCCGCGAGGTGACGCGGGTCGTCGAGATCCTCAAGGTCTATCCGTTTATCTTCGAGACGCACGCCTCGGGCACCAATATCGAGGGCGAACTCGACGACATACTGGCCGCCGTGCAGAATGTACATACCGCGCTGCATGCCGAGGGCGCGGTGCGCCTGGTCAGCTACCTGAAGCTGGAAACGCGCATCGACAAGCCGCCGACCCTGGCGGGCAAGCGCCTGTAATCGATCCGCCGGGCAGCAGATCCAATCGCGCCTGCGAGGCGCTCCTACCGTTAGCATGAAAATCATCAGCAGCCGTAGGTCGGATTAGCGTCAGCGTAATCCGACATTGCGCTTGTCGGGTCACGGCCTTACGGCCTAACCCGACCTAGCGGCTTTTCTCCAGCAGCGGCAAGAGGTGTTCATGCACCCGGGCCGCGATCCGGGCCTGGGCATCGTGGTTGGGATGAATGCCGTCGGCCTGCATCAGCGCGGACTCGGTACCGATCCCCGCAACCAGCGAGGGCAGCAGGGCGACTTCATGCTCCGCGGCCAGCTCCCGGTAGATCGCCTCAAACCTTCCGGTATAGACCGGGCCGTAGTTGGGCGGCAGCTGGACGCCGACCAGCAGCACCTTGGCAGCATGCTCGCGGCTGGTGGTGATCATCGCGGCCAGGTTGTCCTTCATGGCCGCCAGCGACAGACCGCGCAGGCCGTCATTGCCACCCAGCTGCAGGATGACGATGTCGGGCCGGTGACGTGTGATAGTCTGTGGCAGGCGGGCGCGCGCGGCCGCGGTGGTGTCACCGCTGATGCTGGCATTGACGATAGTGCAGGGGGTGCTTTCCGCCTCGAGTCGCTGCTGCAGCAGCGTCACCCAGCCCTGGTCCACCGGCATGCCGTAGGCCGCACTCAGGCTGTCACCGACAATCAGCAGGGTTTCCGCCGCCGCGGGACGCAGCAGACAGATACATAACAGCAGTAGCAGGAGTCGGCTTTTCATGACGCACAGACAGGATAGCATCATGGTCGCGGCGAGTGGCCTGGGCAAACGTGTGGATACCGCGGCAGGTCCGCTGGACATCCTCGCGGATATCGATCTGCAGATCCATACCGGCGAAGCGGTGGCCGTTGTCGGCGTATCGGGTTCCGGCAAGTCCACCCTGCTGGGGTTGCTCGCCGGTCTCGACCTGCCGAGTAGCGGCGATGTGTGGCTAGCGAACCACCACATGAATGTGCTCGATGAGGACGGCCGGGCGCAGGTGCGTGGCCAGCTGGTGGGCTTTGTGTTCCAGTCATTCCAGTTGCTGCCCGGGCTGACCGCCCTGGAGAATGTCATGCTGCCGCTGGAGCTGGCGGCCGCCCCCGGACCGCGCGCGCAGGCGATGCAGTTGCTGGAGCGCGTCGGGCTGGCCGGGCGGCTGACGCATTACCCCAAACAGCTCTCCGGTGGTGAACAGCAGCGCGTTGCCATCGCGCGCGCCTTTTCCATGCGGCCCGCTATCCTGTTTGCCGACGAGCCCACCGGTAACCTCGACAGCAGCACCGGGGAGACGGTCATCGAGCTGCTGTTCGAACTCAACCGCGAGCAGCATGCCACGCTGGTGCTGGTCACCCACGACGAGGCGCTGGCCGCGCGCTGTGAACGCCACATCCGCCTGGAGGCCGGGCGCACCGTGCCCGCGAGTGCCGCGCCGTGAACCAGGCGACCCGCTGGCGCCTGGCCATGCGCCTGCTGGCGCGCGACTGGCGTGCCGGTGAACTGCGCATCCTCGGCGCCGCCATCATTATCGCGGTGGCGGCCAGTACCGCCATCGGCTTTTTCACCGACCGGCTGGGTCGCGGCATGGTCAACCAGTCGGCCGATTTTCTCGGCGCCGACCTGGTGCTGGAGAGCCCGCGCCCCGTCGCGTTGGCATGGCTGGACGAGGCCCGGCAGACCGGACTGGTCACCAGTGAAGCGCTCAAGTTTTCCAGCGTGGTGGTTGCCGGCGAACGCCTGCAGCTGGCCGGTGTACGCGCTGTCACGGACGGTTTCCCGCTGCGTGGCCGGCTGCGCA
Organism: uncultured Ectothiorhodospiraceae bacterium; assembly: GCA_947258615.1. Classification (GTDB taxonomy): domain Bacteria; phylum Pseudomonadota; class Gammaproteobacteria; order UBA9214; family UBA9214; genus CAMYJZ01. Next base: position 158,285 of record CAMYIX010000043.1, read on the forward strand.
CGGCAGCAGGGCCGTTTCAGACCGATGCCGAAGACAGTGGCATCCCCGCGTCCGGCGAGGCCTGGGCCGCGCCGCGCCTGCTGACCCGGCTGGGGCTGAACCGCGGTGACACCCTGAGCGTGGGCGAACAGGAACTGGTTATCCGCAAGGTGCTGACCTTCGAACCCGGCCAGGCCGGCAGTCCCTTCGGGGTGGCGCCGCGTTTGCTGATGAACCTGGCCGACGTCTCCGCTACCGGCGTGGTGCAGCCCGGTAGCCGCCTGACCTACCAGTACCTGTTCGCTGGCACGGAACGCGACATCGCCCGCTACCGTGACTGGCTGAAGTCACGCCTCGGCCCGAGTCACCGGCTGGTCGGGGTACAGGAGGGCAGACGCGCCGTCGGCACCGCGCTGGAGCGTGCCGAGCGCTTTCTTGGCCTGGCGATCATGGCGGCCATCGTACTGGCGGGGGTGGCCATCGCCATGGCCGCGCGCCGCTACAGTGAACGCCATTTCGATATGAGCGCGATGTTGCGCTGCCTGGGTGCCTCGCAGCGTGACTTGCTAGCCCTGTATCTCGCGCAGTTGCTGGTGCTGGGGCTGCTGGCCAGTGCCGTGGGTTGCCTGCTGGGCTGGCTGGCGCAGCTGGGCCTGCTGGCGCTGCTGGCGGAGCTGTTGCCGATGGCACCGTCCGCAACCAGCGCCTGGCCAGTGCTGGCGGGGCTGCTCACCGGGCTGGTGGTGCTGGCCGGTTTTGCCCTGCCGCCGGTGCTGCGCCTCAAGCGCGTGCCGCCGCTGCGGGTGTTGCGGCGCGAGCTGTCGCCACTGCCCGGCAATGCCTGGCTGGTCTACGGGTCCGCCATTGCCGCGGTGGTGCTGCTGATGTGGCGTTACACGGATAGCGCGAAACTGACCCTGGCCGTCCTGGCCGGCGGTGCCGCGGCCGGCGCCGTGCTCGGCCTGCTCGGTTTTATCCTGCTGGCGCTGGGCCGGCGCCTGCACGGGCGGGTGGGTGTGTCCTGGCGTTTCGGTCTCAACAACCTGTGGCGCCGCCGGCATACCAGCGTCAGCCAGATCCTCGCCTTCGGCCTGGCCTTGATGGCGATGGCGGTGATCGCCCTGGTGCGCAGCGACCTGCTGGCTACCTGGCAGAGTCAGCTGCCGGTGGACGTACCGAATCATTTTGCCATCAACATCCTGCCGGACCAGGTCGAGGCGGTGCACGGCTTCATGGCGGCACGCAAGGTGCCGACTACGCAGATCTACCCCATGGTGCGCGGCCGCCTGGTGACGATCAACGACGCGCCCGTGCGCCAGGCCGTCACCAAGGAGGCGCAGTCCGACAATGCGCTCAACCGTGAACTCAATCTCACCTGGACCACCGAGCTACAGGAGGACAACCGGATCATCAGCGGGCGCTGGTGGCGGGTGGGTGACAGCGGCCGGCCTCTGGTTTCGGTGGAGTCCAAGCTGGCCGAACGCCTCGGCATCGAGGTCGATGACTATCTCGGCTTCACGGTCGGGGACGAGGCCTTCAGCGCACGCGTGGCCAGCATCCGCACTGTGCAGTGGGATTCCTTCCGGCCGAATTTTTACATGGTGTTCCCGCCCGGCGTGATCGAGCATTTCGCGGCCACCTACATGACCAGCTTCCACCTGCCGCCCGGCGACAAGCCGATGCTCATGGAGCTGGTGCGTCACTACCCGGCCATTACCGTGCTGGAGATGGACCTGATCCTGGCGCAGGTGGAACGCATTTTTCGCCAGGTGACGCTGGTGGTCGAGTACGTGCTGCTGTTCGTGCTGCTGGCCGGCTTCGCCGTGCTGTTCGCCGCCCTGCAGGCCAGTCTTGACGAGCGCCTCTACGAAGGCGCCCTGTTGCGTGCGCTCGGCGCCAGCCGCCGGCAGCTGCGCAGCGGTCACCTGGCCGAGTTCATCACCCTGGGTGCTCTGGCCGGGCTGGTTGCCGCCATCGGCACGGAATGCCTGGCCTGGGTGTTATACAGCCAGGTGCTGCATTTCGATTACCAGTTCAAGTGGCCGGTGTGGATCGCTGCGCCGCTGCTGGGTGCGGTGCTGATCGGGGCAGCGGGTTACCGCGGGACCCGTCCGGTGGTGGAGCGCAGCCCGGTGTTGTTGCTGCGGGAACGCTGAACGGGGCCGCGCACTTGAAGCGCTGTCCCCACTGCGAGTACAGCGGCCGGCCGCATCTCGGGCCCGCCTGGCTGCTGTGGCTGGCGCTGCTGATCTGGCTGGTGCCGCTGGGTTTCCTGTCCATGGGCTTCTGGCCCTTCCTGCTGCTGCCGTCGGTTGCCATCAGCGCCTGGGCCGTCATGGACGTGCGCCCGGTGTGCCCGCAGTGCGGCCAGCGCTGGAAGGCCTGCGCATCACCCGGGGAGTAGCAGACAACATACCGATCGAGTGGATCAGGTCGTGTACCCGGAAATTAGCGCCGCCATACCTCGCTGATCACGGGCTGCCGCGTGCTGATGAAACTTTTCACCTCACCGTGTACTCATACCTCTATGGCAGCCTGGCGTAGCGGACAGTAACCGTCCTCATGCATGAATTACGGGCGGGCTCCCGAACCGGCTGAATCCCCCTGCGTGATACTTTTGTTACAGGTCCATGCCTATCATTGATGTGATACTGGCCGAAGCGGTCGGGAAGACCGTGTAATGAGGGTGCCTGCGCATGTCTCACCGCATTCTTGTCATTGAAGACAATCATGATATCGCCCACCTGGTACAGCTGCATTTGCAGGATCTGTCCTATGAAGTGGATGTCGCCGCGAATGGCCATCGCGGACTGGCGCGTGCCCGTACTGGTGAGTACAACCTGGTGATCCTGGACTTGATGTTGCCCGGGCTTGACGGGCTGGAGGTGTGCCGGCAGCTGCGGGCAGCCTCCAACCTCACGCCTATCCTGATGTTGACCGCGAAATCCACGGAACTGGACCGGGTGCTGGGTCTGGAACTGGGTGCCGATGACTACCTCACCAAGCCGTTCTCCATCATGGAGCTGCTGGCCCGGGTCAAGGCCATCATCCGGCGTTCGGAACAGGCGCAGGCAGCCCGACCGGACGTGCAACCCGAACCCGTCGAGATCAACGGTCTGGTGATCGATCCGGCCCGCCGCCAGGTCAGCGTGGACGATCGATCCGTGGAACTGACGGCACGCGAATTCGACCTGCTGTATTACTTCGCCAGCCATCCCGGCCGCGTGTTCAGTCGTGAGCACCTGCTGAACCAGGTCTGGGGCCACGGTCACGACGGCTACGAGCATACCGTGAATTCGCACATCAACC
>CAMYIX010000044.1 GCA_947258615.1 uncultured Ectothiorhodospiraceae bacterium
CATGGTCTTCTCCTCCTTTCTGATGGTTGATTACAACTCCATCATGGCGCATTGCGACGCCGTTAATAAGGGGGAGGAGACCATCTCATCAACCTACAATGACCGGAGAAACCGTAGGATGGGCAAAGGCCGACGGGCCGTGCCCGTCACCCCCCTGAAAAGACTGTGGAATCAGTTCCCTCTGCCGATATGCAAAGAGATATCCGGTGAAACGGGTCCGGCCCGTGGTCGGCGCAAGACACCGGAAACCTTTACGCCTTGTCCCGGAGTGGACCGGCGGACCGACGAGTCGATAAATTATTTTGTAGTTATTACAAGGAGTTAATAAAGTGGAAGTGGTGGCACAATCCTGGCTGGACCAGCAATGCAGGCTCATCCAGGGCGTGACAAACGCTGTCCTGATGCTGGGCGTCCCGGAAAACGGCTCGTTCTCGCCGGTAGCCGTTTGGCCGGAAGGTAGCACCAGTTCCCCTACCCTGCTGGCCATCGCCAGGACGGCCATGGAGAAGCAGCAGGGCGTCGTCACCAGCATGCCCGACAACAGCCAGGGACAACGACGCCAGCGCGACAGCATAGGCTATCCCCTGGTCATCAAGGACCAGTTGATCGGCATCGTTGCACTGGAGATCGACAACCTGCCCGAGGCCAGCCGCCGTTCGGTCACGCAATTGCTCAGGCTGGGCACGGTCTGGCTGGAAATGCTGATCGACCAGCAAACCACCGCGGACCGGGACAGTCTGGTTACGGTACTGGAACTGGTCGCACTTGGCCTGGAACATGAACGTTTCCAGGTTGCGGCCACGGCACTGGCGACCGAGCTGGCCATGCGCATGGACTGCACCCGCGTCTCTATCGGGTTCCTGCAGGGAAAACGGATGCATCTCCAGGCCATGTCGCACAGTGCCCGTATCGATGCAAAGACCAACCTGGCACGGGATATCTCCGCGGCCATGGAAGAAGCCATCGATCAGGATGCCAGCATCGCTTTCCCATTGAGTCAGGATGACTCGATCCAGGTCACCCGTGCCCACGAGGAACTGGCGCGCCAGCATGGCAATGGGGCGATTTGCACTATTCCTCTCGTCGACAATAGCGCGATCATCGGCGCCCTTACCCTGGAACGCAGCGGGGAACAGCCCTTCGAAACAGGGACCGTCGCACTGTTCACGCAACTGGCTGCCATGATCGGTCCGGCCCTGGAACTCAAGCGCCGCAATGACCGCTGGCTGATCAACAAGGCGGGCGACTCCACGCGTTCACTACTGGGAAAACTGGTGGGACCACATTATCTGGTCATGAAACTCGCCAGCGTGGCGTGTGTTGCCCTGGTCTGGTTCATGGTCGTAACCGACGGCAATTACCGGATCACAGCCGATGCCGCACTGGAAGGCCAGGTGCAGCGCGCCGTGGTAGCCCCCATCGACGGCTACATCAATGCTTCAGATATCCGGGCCGGTGACATCGTCCAAACCGGGCAGCAGATGGGGGAACTCGACGACAAGGACCTGAAGCTGGAATACGAAAAAATGACCAGCCAAAAGAACCAGTACATTCGCGAGCAACGCAGCGCGCTGGCCGCACATGAACGCGCACAGGCCTCGATACTCAGTGCGCAGATCGACCAGGTCGATTCCCAGATGCGCCTGATCGAGGAACAGCTCGAGCGCCTGCACATCGTCTCGCCATTCGATGGCATCGTGGTCAGCGGCGACCTCAGCCAGTCGCTGGGCTCTCCCGTGGCACGCGGCGATGTGCTGTTCGAGGTCGCGCCGCTGGATGAATACCGGCTGATGCTCCAGGTCAACGAGAACGACATCCGCGAAATCGAAATCGGCCAGAGCGGACAACTGCGGCTCTCCGGCATGCCCGGCGATACCCTGCCTCTGGTGATCGACAAGATAACGCCGGTCTCCGAATCCGGCGAAGGCAGTAATTTCTTCCGGGTCGAGGCTCGCCTCGAGTCCGAACCGGAACAGCTGCGCCCTGGCATGGAAGGTGTCGCCAAGATCGAGGTCGGTGAGCGCAAGCTGGTCTGGATCTGGACCCACAAGATGATCGACTGGCTACGCCTGTGGACCTGGTCCTGGTGGCCCTAAATTATGACCGAGTCCCTCTATAGCCCGCTCTGGTACCGCATTGCGGACATGAAGCCGCGATTGCGCGATCATATCCAGGTGCACCGGCACCACTACCGCGACGAGCGCTGGTACATCCTGCAGGACAAGGCCACCGGCAGCTACTACCGCTTCAGCCCGGCCGTGTATTTCCTGATCGGTCAGATGAACGGCCGGCGCAGTGTCAACGAGATCTGGGAACGGGCCATCGAACACCTGGGTGATGGCGCCCCGAGCCAGGACCAGACCATGCAGCTGCTGGGACAGCTGCATGCCGCCGACGCCTTGCAGGGTGATATCCCGCCCGACAGCCTCGAGGTATTCAGGCGCTACCAGGAAAAAGGACGCGCAAAATGGAAACAGCGCCTGATGAGCCCGCTGTCACTGCGCATTCCGTTGTGCGACCCGGAGAATTTCCTCCGGCGCTGGCAGCATCTGGTCCGGCCGCTATTCACCCGGACCGCCTTCATCATCTGGCTGTTCATTGTGATCAGCGCGCTGGCGGTTGCGGGCCAGCACTGGAGCGCCATCACCGAAAACCTGGTCGACCGCGTGCTGGCACCCCAGAACCTGGTGCTACTGTGGCTCACCTATCCGCTGGTCAAGCTCCTGCACGAGCTGGGGCATGCCTTCGCCACCCGGGTGTGGGGCGGCGAGGTCCACGAGATGGGCATCATGTTCCTGGTGCTCATGCCCATCCCCTACGTCGATGCCTCGGCCGCGACCGCTTTCGACGACAAGCGCAAGCGCATGGCGGTGGCCTCCGCCGGCATGATCGTCGAGCTGCTGCTCGCCGCACTGGCGCTGTTCGTATGGATCAATGTCGAGTCAGGCATCATCAGCGCCGTGGCCTACAACATCATGCTGATCGGCAGCCTCTCGACCGTGCTGTTCAACGGCAACCCGCTGCTGCGCTTCGATGGCTACTACGTGCTGGCCGATGCCATCGAAACACCCAACCTGGGCAATCGTGCCAATCGTCATATTGGCTATCTGATTCAGCGCCACCTGTTCGGTGTCGACGACATCAAGTCACCGGCCACGGCACGTGGCGAGGCGGCCTGGTTCCTGATCTACGGTCTGGCGGCCTTTGCCTACCGCATGTCCATCATGTTCGTGATCCTGCTCTATGTAGCCGGCAAGTTCTTCTTCGTCGGCGTAGTGCTGGCGATCTGGGCCGGCATCATGCAGATCGTGCTGCCGCTTTCCAAGCATGCCATCTTCCTGTTTCGCAACCCGCGTCTGCGCCGACAGCGTTTCCGTGCCGTCGGCAGCACCCTCGCCCTCCTGTTGCTGGCAAGCTGGCTGTTGTTCTTCATGGACATGCCCTCGTCGACACGCACCGAGGGTGTGGTCTGGCTACCAGAACAGTCGCGTATCCGTACCGGCAGCGACTGCTTTATAACCCGCCTGCTGGTCGAACCAGGTACACCGGTCAAACAGGACGAGCTGGTGATCAGGTGCGAGGACCCGATGCTGGCGACGCGGGTGGAACTGATTGAGTCGCGCCTGCGCGAGTTGAAAGCGCGCTACACCTCCGAACGCATCAAGGACTATGTGAAGGCAGAGGGCCTGCGCGAGGAAGTCGAGACCACGGAGTCGGAACTGGCGGTCGCCCGCGCGGAACTCGAGGCGCTGGAATTGCGCAGCCCCGCCGACGGCAAGCTGGTGGTGCCGGGCGCGGACGACCTGCCCGGCCAGTTTCGCAAGAAAGGCAGCGTCATTGCCTACGTCATGAACGGTACCCTGCCCGATATCCGGGTGGTGGTACCGCAAAACGATATCGCCCTGGTCCGGCAGCGCACCAGGGATGTCGAGGTCCGGTTGGCCGGACGGGTGAATGAAGTTCTCCGCGCCGGGATCAAACGTGAAGTGCCTGCCGCCACGGGCACCCTGCCGAGCAGCGCCCTGGGTACCCGCGGCGGCGGGAGGATCGCCGTCGACCCCATGGACGAAGACGGCCTCAAGGCCATCGACAATGTGTTCCAGATCGACCTGAAACTCGCAGATATCAGGCCCATCAATCATTTCGGCCAGCGCGTTCACGTGCGTTTCGACCACGGTGACGAGCCGCTGGCCGCCCAATGGACCCGATCGCTGCGCCAGCTGTTCATGAGGGAGTTCGGTGTTTAGGCCCGGCAAGCGGGAACCGGTGCCGCGCCCCGGCATGCAACTGGGAAATTATCCGGAGCGAAAGGTACCCGAGATCAACTGGCTCGAACGCAGCCTGGCGGGACTCGCAGGCTGGTTCTCCTCGCGCAGTGGCAGCCAGAAACGTCGGATGCGTCGCTTCACCCGCAAGGTCGAAAATGCCGAGGAAGGCCTGCCAAAATTGTCCGAGCGCGAGCTCCGCGCCCGCATCAGTGACATCCGCCAGCGCCTGCAGCGCGACGGCCTGGTCGACAGGCACACCGTCGATGCCTTTGCCCTGATCCGCGAGGTGTCCCGGCGTGAACTCGGCAAGCGTCACTATGATGTCCAGGTCATGGGCGGCTGGGCAATGCTCCAGGGCGCGCTCGCGGAGATGGAAACCGGGGAGGGCAAGACCCTCACCGCCACCCTGCCGGCATGCACCGCGGCCCTGGCGGGGATTCCCGTGCACGTGGTTACGGTCAATGACTACCTGGTCAGTCGGGACGCCGCGAACATGAAACCGGTCTATGACTTTCTCGGCCTCACGTTGGGCACCATCGTCGAGGGCATGGAAGAGCCCGGGCGGCGCGCGGCCTACGCGGCCGATGTTACCTATTGCACCAACAAGCAGCTCGCCTTCGACTACCTGCGTGATCGCATCATCCTGCGCAAGGCACCCGGTCGCCTGACCCTGCAGATGGAGAAGCTTTACAAGGAGTCGGCGCGGCTTGACCAGTTACTGATGCGCGGCCTGTGTTTCGTCATCGTCGACGAGGCCGACAGCGCCCTCATCGACGAGGCCGGCACTCCGCTGATTATCTCGGGACAGGGCAATATCAGCGACGAGCTTTCCGGGGCCTACGTCCAGGCCATGGAGCTGGCAGAACACCTGTCGGAAAACCGCGACTTCGTCATCCACACGCGCGAGCGCATGATCCGGCTCAAGACACAGGGGAAGGAACGGCTCGAACAGCAGGCCAGTGATCTCGGCGGACAGTGGACACTGAAGACCCGCCGCGAGGAACTGGTCACCCAGGCGCTGGCCGCCCTGCACCTGTTCCGGCGTGACCGGGAATACCTGGTGAGGGACGGCAAGGTCCAGATCATCGACGACTTTACCGGACGAATCATGGCAGACCGCAAGTGGGAACGCGGCCTGCACCAGATGATCGAGGTCAAAGAGGGCTGCGATATCAGTTCGCCCAACGAGGCCCTGGCGCGCATCACCTACCAGCGCTTCTTCAAACGTTACCTGCACCTGGCTGGCATGACCGGTACCGCCAGCGAGGCCGCCGGTGAACTGAGTGCCGTCTACGGTCTCAAGGTCATCAGGATACCGGCACGGGTGCGCTCGCAACTGGCGGCACAGCCCGACCGGATCTATGCCACGGCGGAAGCCAAGTGGAATGCCATTGTGGAGCGGGTGCGCGAGATGCACGAACAAAGTCGCCCCATCCTGGTCGGGTCCCGTTCAGTGGATGACAGCGAGCGCGTCAGCGAACTGCTCACCAGGGCCGGGCTTGACCACCAGGTACTGAACGCCCGCCAGGACCGGGGCGAGGCCTTCCTGGTGGAATGCGCCGGCCAGTCGGGCTGCATCACCGTGGCCACCAACATGGCGGGTCGCGGCACCGACATACCGCTGGGCGAAGGAGTCGCCGAGGCCGGCGGTCTGCACGTCATCGCCGTGGAGCGCAACGAGGCGCGGCGCATCGACCGCCAGCTGTTCGGTCGCAGCGCACGCCAGGGCGCACCCGGCAGCTACGAATCCATTCTGTCACTGGAGGATGAAGTCATTGCGCGCTTTTTCCCGAACGCCCTGCGCACCCTGGTCGTGGTCGGCGCCCGGGGCGCAAAGCCCCTGTCACGCTGGCGTATCCGCATGCTGATCGCCCTGTGCCAGTCCCGCTCCGAGCGTGCGGCACGCTTCCAGCGCCGTGAACTGGAACGCATGGACGAGCAACTCGGCCGTATGCTCGCCTTCACCGGTCAGCCGGAGTAAGCAGCTGAACCCGTAGGATGGGCAAAGGTCGCCAGACCGTGCCCGTCATGATCATCCCGTGTTGGGTCCGGCGCTCACGCGCCTTGACTAAACCTACAGGTCATCCTATCTTATTGTTTTATATTGTATATATTCATAAAAAGCCACCGCTTGCCGATCTGCTCCCCATTCTGGTGCATCCATACGGGTTAACCCTTAAAGATCACGCTCATACCGCCGACTATAGATCTGTGACCTGGAACACAAGTTTGTCTTTATGGAAACGGTGCGTTGCAGCCTGATGATTAATTAGAATGAACAAGCGACTTTTAATCACCGCCCTCATGGGACTCCTGCCCGCATTTCTGGCCTCCCCGGCCATGGCCGCTGATATCCCCGATATGGACTGCCTCATCGAACCCCACATAGTGGTCGATGTAAACAGCTCCGTGGTGGGCAAGATAGAGACCATCGCAGTGGAAAAGAGCAACCTGGTGGAGAAAGGCCAGACCCTGGTCGAACTCGAATCCGAAGTGGAACGTGCCACCGTGGACCTGGCCAGGGCACGGGTCGAAATGGATGCCGAACTGCGCACCCACAAGACCAGCTACGCCTTTGCCAAGCGCAAACTCTCCCGCTTCGATGACCTCTTCCGCGACGAAGTCGTGCCGCTGCACAAGAAGGACGAGGTCGAGACCGAGGCCAACCTGGCCGCCCTGCAGATCAGGCAGGCAAAAGAGAATCACCGCCTGGCGGAGCTTGAATACGAACGTGCCATGGTCCTGCTCGAGCAGCGTACGGTACGCAGTCCCATCACCGGCGTCGTCGTCGACCGTTACAAGGCCCCCGGCGAATTCGCCCAGGACGAGCCCATCCTGCGCCTGGCCCAGCTCGACCCGCTGAATATCGAGGTCATCGTCCCGGCGGCGTTCTTCGGGAAGATACAGACCGGAATGAAGGCCAGCGTGATACCGGAAACCCACACAGACGGCAACTACCTGGCAGAGGTCACCATCGTTGACCGCGTGGTCGATGCTTCCAGCGGCACCTTCGGCGTACGCCTGGAACTCCCTAACCCTGATTACAAACTCCCCGGCGGCCTGCGCTGCAGCGTCAGCTTCCAGTCTGAAGGCACCGGCAAGCAAACTACCGCCAGGCAATCCAGCAAGCTCGCCGCACAACGCTAGACCCCGGGTGCGCCCCACGCACCACTCAAACCATCATCACAAAAAACCCGTAGGATGGGCAAAGGCCGACAGGCCGTGCCCGTCATCCCGGTAGGAGTGCCCTGTTTATGCCCGGCGATTAATCGGGTACGGGCGCGATTACATACACCTGCTCCGAAACCCCATCGCGCTTGCAAAGCGCTCCTACAATTTCTTCCAGCGTTTTCCGATTCACGCCGACTGCCTATCCAGATAGGTTTCTTGAGAAAACAATCTCCTGATCCTGACTGCATCCGAGCTCTCCATCAGGTTGCGCAGCATGATGCAGGTCCACTTGATTATAACTACAATGTAATTATACTTGCCTATGGAAGGGCTGAAAATTACCTGGGATCGCAAGAAGAATGCGGCCAACGAAAGGAAACATGGCGTTTCTTTTGAGGAGGCGCAAACTGTCTTTCATGATGGGTTTGCCCGCCTGATTCCTGACCCGGATCATTCCGGGGAGGAAGACCGCTATATTCTCCTGGGCAGGAGTTCCCGCTTGCGATTACTGATCGTCTGTCATTGTTACAGGGAAGAAAACGACACCATCAGAATCATTTCAGCCCGCAAAGCCAACCGGTCAGAGCATAAGCAGTATGAGGGTTTCGGGTATGAGAGATAATTACGATTTTTCCAAGTCTAAACGCAATCCCTATGCCAAGCGCCTCAAGAAACAAATCACCATTCGTATTGACGAAGATACCGTTGCGTACTTCAAGGAAATGGCGGAAGAAAAAGGGATACCCTACCAGAGCCTGATCAACCTGTATTTAAGGGATTGTGCCGAAGCGCAGCGCAAGCTGAAGATCAAATGGGCCTGAATGCGAATTACGAGGATTATCACTAATGGGAATGCATAACCCACCGCATCCGGGTGAATTTATCCGGGAAATCTATATAACACCTTTCGGACTCAGCGTGAGAGAGGTTGCCGGCAACCTGGCTGTCTCTCCGTCCACGCTCAGCCGCCTGTTGAATGGTGAGACCAATATCTCGCCCGAAATGGCCCTG
>CAMYIX010000045.1 GCA_947258615.1 uncultured Ectothiorhodospiraceae bacterium
TTCGTTAAACCACTTAACGGTACCTGTAGCCATGTAAATCACCTCAACTAATAAAAAAGAAATGTGTTCAATTGCAAATCATCAAAGGCAATTTACAGCAGATACAACTTGGAACTTCCGAAATAACCTAATAATGTGCAACCAAGCGGATTCTAACCACAAATGCGTGAAACAACAACACTCTTTCTGCGCCTCCGGCAATTCTTGCAGCACTGTTCCCGCCGCAGGATTAATGTATAAGAAAAAACTGAAATATTGGTGCGGCGTCTAGTGGCCGTTGTGTTTTCGCCACGGAAAAATTAACGGTACGCCTACTGGTTAATCGAAATTTATAACGGTTAGACTTCATCCCATGAAAAGTTTGCTGCTGGTGGCGCACGGTAGCCGGCGCGCGGCCTCGAACGACGAGGTGCGTGCACTGGCCTCTCACCTGGAGGTGTACACGAACGGTGCCTACGGGCAGGTGGCCTGTGCCTTTCTCGAGCTGGCGGAGCCGTCGATACCGGATGGCCTGCGCCAGGCGATCCATTCCGGGTCCAGGGAGGTCATCGTTTTACCTTATTTCCTGTCTGCCGGCCTGCACGTCGTGGCAGATATCCCGAGTGAGCTGGACGTGGTGAGGGCCGAGTACCCGGACGTGCGGATCACCCTGGCATCCTACCTGGGGGCGTCGGCCGGCATCGTGGAATTGCTGGCGGGTCTGGCCGATCAGGGTTAGACCGCATCGCTCACCCTGTCTGTTCAGTTCCGTTCACGGGCCTGCTGGATTCGTCCGGGCAGATCACTTAGCATCGGGTCTACTCCTTAATCCGGCAAACAGGGAGTCAATTCAATTCGGCAGGGCACCGGGCGTTCTGTGGCCTGTACAGTTCCTGGGGGTACATCATGGACCCGTTTATTGTTGAGGTTTCCCGGCAGATCGACAGCTACCAGTCGCGCGAGGAGATCATGCACATCCTGGACGAGCTGGAATTTCTTTTCGAGGCCCTGGAAGAGGAACAGCAGGATGCCTGTTCACGGCTGATGTCGCTACTCGAGGAGCGTCTGCGCTCACAGGACTGATTGCATGCCGGTCACGCGTTACTACGGACGCCGCCGGGTCGCGCCATTCCTGGGTGTGGTGCAGGTGATCGAGCTTGAGGAGGCGCGTGCGATCTCGGTGGACGGGCGGCGCTGGCAGCTGCAGTTGCTCAGCCTGGAGCCCATCGCGCAGCAGGTCTGGGGCAACATCGGGCCGCGCGAGACCAGGCGGCGCTGGTTTATCTACGGGAGTTGCGAATCCGCGGATGCAATCGAACGGATACCGGTGAATCCACTGGTGGGTGACCCGTCGCAACACCCGGCCTTGCCGGGCCTGCTGGACGCGCTGCTACAGCGGCCCGAATTGCCGTTTGCCCTGCAGGATGACTGGGAGGCCTGGTTGTGCGATGCGAGTGGTGAGCCGGTGGCGCTGATCGATACCGCATTACCGGGGGAGGACCGGGCAGCGGTCGCTGGCGCGGACTGGCACAGCCTGCCGGGCATGGCCGCGGGCTTCCATTCGGTCTCACACTACCCGGCTGAACTCGGCCTGATACCCGGCCAGGCGCTCGAACACCTGGTCATGCAGGCGTCCAGGACCGGCCAGCCACGGTGGCTTGCCCGGGGTCCGGATCAGGAAGGCGCCGGATTGCCGGAGTTGCCATGGCGGATGGACTGGCCAACAGTTGCGGAGCAGGCACTGTTTGATGACTACACGGACCATCTGGCGCCCTACCTGCTGACCCTGCCTTACCTCACCACGCAACTGCGCGACCGCCTGGAGGCCAGCGCCGTGGCGCAGTATGAAATGCTGAACGCCATCTATCCGCTGATACCGTGCGTTGTCGATGCTGAACGCATGGAGGTCGCGCGGGTCAAGGCGCAGCTGGCACGGGAATAGCCGAAAAGGGGGAATTCCGCTTTTTCCGTGACTTCAGGGCCTATCTTTGCCGGTTGCAGCAATAACCGTAATGTTCACCTTATTTGTTGCGACTCCTGGGTGCCTTTTTCTGGGCACTCTTTTTCGGCTCCAGGGTGAACCAGTCTTCATGGGTGATTTCGTGGAAATAATCGGCCTCATCGATGAGGAGTTTCGAGGTGGTGGCGGGAACGGCTGCGATTTCGACCCGCACGCCCTCCGATTTCAGGTGACTGACCAGCTCCACATAGTCGGAATCACCCGACATGATAATGATGGTGTCGACCTTGCTGGCAAGCTGGGTCGCCTTGATGGACAGGGGGATGTCGGCACTTTTATGGCAGGGGCGGACCGACCCGTGGTAGTTGGTGTGCAGCCGTTCCTTGAGCTTTGAGGAGATCTGCCGGCCCTCGCGAAAGTACACCAGGCGATTGAGGCCACGGTTGCCCAGCAGCTTCGGTACCAGGGTGTCGAAGTTCAGCATGGTATTCGGCTTGTTGGTCTCTGAATGAATGCTGCGCTCGATGTTGTTGCCGTCGACCAGGATGGCCACGGACTGGTTGATGAGGACGTTGACAGCGGCATCCTGTGACATGGCTTGTGACCTTGTTGTTTAAAGGGCTGAATGTGCAGGCACATTGTACATGTGCTGATTGCACGACAGAACAGCCCGTGTAAATCCTCCGGGGTCCAGCAATCTCCGCAAGTCTGTGAGAGAATCCGCTGCGTTAACCGGTCAGTCTATCAAGGGGAATCATTATGGGAATCGCGGTTTTGCTTCACGTGGTGGCAGTCGTCGTCTGGGTTGGGGGGATGTTCTTTGCCTACATGGCGCTGCGGCCGGTAGCGGCCAGCGAGCTGGAGCCGCCACAGCGGTTGCGCCTGTGGGCCGGGGTGTTTGCACGGTTCTTTCCCTGGGTATGGGCGGCCGTGGCGCTTATCATGGCGACCGGACTGTGGATGGTGTTCGCCGTGTTTGGCGGCATCGGGTCCTCGGGCCTCTATATCGACCTGATGCTGGGTATCGGAGTCGTCATGATGCTGATTTTCTTTCATGTGTTTTTCGCCCCCTACAAGCGCCTGCAGCGGGCGGTGGCCGCGGAAGACTGGCCTGCCGGGGGGAAGGCCCTCGGGCAGATCCGTTTGCTGATCGGCATCAACCTGGTACTGGGCCTGATCACGGTCGTTATCGCCTCCGGCGGCCGTTTCCTGCTGGTCTGACCGGGGCCGGCGGTGCCTGTGCCGCGGCTGTGACGTGCCATGGCGGGTTGCCTGATCCACTTGATAGACGGGCAGATGAAGGCTAAAGTCACAAATGATACCTACAAAAAAATCAAATCAGATCAACACACAGAGGAGCAAACAAGTGACCGAATCCATGGATAATATCTTGCACCCGCGTGGTAACACTGCAGGCAGTCCGGAATTTCCCCATGCCCCGGCGGATTGGACGCGTCAGGATGCCGAAAACACGGCCGCGACGGAGGGCCTGGATCTGGGCGCAGACCACTGGGATGCAGTCCGTGCCCTGCAGGAGTATTTCGCGCGGCACGACAGTCCCGGCATCCATGCGCGCGAATTGTGTGACGCCCTGGATGAAAAATTCCATTCCAGGGGCGGCCTGAAATATCTCTATACCCTGTTTCCGGGCGGACCGGTCTCCCAGGGTTGCCGCCTGGCCGGCATCGAGCCACCGGCCGGCAGTAGGGACTGCGGCTTCGGGAGCGTTCAGTAGCGCTCCTTCTGCTGGCGCCGCCCGGTTGGGGCGCGCCGCAGTTTCCCGGATCGCACACTGCGTGTAATAAACGGTGAACCGGGGAATCGAAAAGGGTTGACCGCTTTGTGGGCAGATCAGCGAGGCGGCCCAGGAGCAGCTGCCTGAAACCCATGACACCCGCAGAGATTGTCGATTTCTGGTTTTCGGAGACGGCGCGTGCGCACTGGTTCATGTCCACGCCTGAATTTGACCGGGAGATCGGGGCGCGATTCGAGACGACCTGGGCGCAGGCGCGTGACGGGCAGCTGGCGGACTGGGAGCAGACAGCGGAAGGGGCCCTGGCCCTGGTGCTGCTGCTAGACCAGTTTCCCCTGAATATGTTCCGTGACCGGCCGGAAGGTTTCAGCACCGAGGCCGCCTCGCGCGCAGTGGCCGGGCGTGCCATCGTGCGGGGCCTGGATGCCTCGCTGGCGGATGCTGGGAAGGCCTTTCTGTATCTGCCCTACATGCACAGCGAGTCACTGGCCGACCAGGACCGGTCGGTTGAATTATTTGAGCTGGCCGGGCTGGCGGACAACCTCAAGTGGGCCAGGCATCACCGTGAGATTGTGCGCCGCTTCGGGCGTTTCCCCCACCGCAACGCTATCCTTGGGCGCGCCAGTACCCCTGAAGAAACCGAATGGCTGGTTTCTCCACAAGGATTCACTCCCTGATGCACGAGACCATTACCCTGGCAACCGATACGCGCGAGACCCTGGTCGATATCACCGCACAGGTCAAGGCGGCGGTCGAGCGCAGCGGGGTGCGCAACGGGATCGTTTCCATCTACGCCCAGGGCGCCACGGCCGCAATCATGGTCCAGGAGAACTGGGACGAGAGCGTGCAGACGGACGTGATCAACCTGCTGCGCAAGCTGATCCCCCGGGGTGTGTGGCTGCACGATGCCCAGGACGGCAACGGCGATGCGCATCTCAAGGCCGGACTGGTCGGGCCTTCCGAAACCATCCCGCTGATCGATGGCCAGCTGGGCCTCTCCACCTGGCAGAATATCTTCTTCTGCGAATTCGACGGTCCGCGCGCTGACAGGCGGGTTGTCTGCACTGTGATGGCCGAGAGCTAGGGAAGGCCCGATCAAGCTGTCATTCCGGGCGGAGCGTAGCGGAGACCCGGAATCCAGTTGTTGGTAATAAGGTATTACTGGATTCCGGCCTCTACCGGAATGACGAACGATGAGTTAATCAGGCCTCACCTAGTATAAATTGTTGCCTTGCTGAATTCCTGACGCCAGCGCCGTTTCTGGCATGCGCTTGCTCTCCTGATGCTGCTGGCCTTGCCGGTTATGGAACCGGCAAAAAGATGGCGCGTAATTCCTGTACCGGTTTGCAACCACAGCAGTCGTCAAGCGACTGTAATCTGTCCGTTTCTGCGCAGACAGTCGCTGTCCCCGAATACTTGAATACTACCCAAACATCCTAGGTGATTGGTACTAGGCCATAAGCCCTATAGGAAGCACCCGGGACCGCATTTACACTTCGCCTGTAATCGGTATCTTCGCCATAGACCCATCGTCGATATGTAACACCGCATGGATTGCATCGGTTGACTGTCGAACAACAGGGAGGATTTGTCATGAAGGGCATTACTGCTGCTGTATTCACCTTAACGCTTTTGTTGTACACAGGATCACACGCGCTGGCCGGGGAGCTGGATTCGATGCGCAAGTGGCAGATAGAACTGTTGTTCAATCCGGTGGAGTCGCAACTCAGACTGGAAGATAAGGGCCGGGTTTTCATCTATGACAGTTTGAAAACTTCAGACATTGAGCGTGTGCTTGAAGAGCAGTTTGACCGCATAGAACACATGATGTTCGTGAGAACGGTCACTACTGATGAAGAAGGCAATCCCGTGCTTGACCGGGAAACGGGGGAGTTTGTTGTCGACGATGATGGCTGTGATTGATTGTTAGCCCAGGACTGGTAACCTGCGTTTAGCACCCCTCATTGAGTTAAACAGCAATACGACACGGCGGATCTGTCAGGGTTTGATACCAAAGTGTCGGGTATCAGTAACAAGGGTGTTGGGACTATCAGTGTGCTTTATACGATAATATTTTTCCTGCTGTAAACCCAACCCATTGGCACTAGCCAAAAGGTACTGGTTTGTCCCTGGATTGCTCGTGGCTTGATCTCACTCAAGGTTAATTCTTGTGCGGGTATTATACTCCCACCAATGGAAGGGGATTGCTGTCCCACATCGGTACTGGCCCGAGAAATAGGAGGTTTGTCATGGAGTATATAAGGACATTATTCATTGCTGTGTTTGTTGTCATTACACTTGTTGCCTGTGGAGGAGGCGGTGGACTTGCTGGAGATGGTGATCCCGTTCCGGGTGCCGCCATCAATATTACTGAGGCCAATGCTGTTTCCGTGACAGGTGCAATTGTTGGTTCTGTAGAAGTGGTACAGGGGCTCTCCGAGGGCGGCACCGGAGGAATCATTGGGGTTGCTGCCGTAACAGCCGCTGGTGAGTTCAGTATGGGAGATTTTGTGCTGCAGCAACTGGGCAGGTTTGCCGTGGTGCGGGAACAGGCACTGGCAAGCAATGCCGTGGGCGTGGCGATCAGCCCGCCGATCACAGAGGACTGTGACAATGTAGGTCCAGGGACCATCACCATCACAGGTGATGTTGCCGACCAAACCCTCAACAGCATCGCGGTTGGGGATAATCTAGTTCTGACATTGAACAATTGTGAAGTGGATGGACTGGTGGCCAACGGGGAATTCGATCTGTCCGTTGCTGCATTCAGTGGTGATATCGATACCTTCATTCCGCCCTACAGCCTCACGGTGGATGTGGTGCTAACGGATTTCACCGTCAACAACGGCCTGCTGACGTTCGAAGGGGACGGCGACATGAGGCTCACCCTGGCCGGCAATACCGACGGCACCATGGAAATGATCGCTTCCGGGATTGCATTGACAGCAACGGAGTCCGGTCTGACCACAACGCTGGCCAATTACCTCTATGAGTTGACGGAAAGGGTATTTACTCCGTTTGATTACAGTCTTGGCATGAGCGGGGAGCTGGATAGTTCAGTGTTGGGCGGCTCGGTGATGTTCGACACCATTGAGACCTTTACAGGTTTTGGAGAGGAATTTCCCAGTACCGGTGTGCTGCTGATAAGCGGTGCAGGTGGCTCGCAGTGCCGGTTGACGACCATCGACTCGGTCACTGTAACGATCGAGGTGGATGCGGACGGTGACGGGGTATTCGAGACCACGATCGACGAGACCTGGGAGGGCCTGGTCTCATAGTCGTTACCTGTTGCGATACAATCAGTGTTCCAGGCATGCGGGCTTTCTTGCCCGCATGTTTTTTCTTACGATTTGAGTGGACCTGATGATGAGCAAATTCAGACTGATCTTGCCGCTGCTGATCTGCCTGCTGGCCCCGGGACCGACGTTGGCGAACACCAGCAGTGCAAACATCGCTGGCTGGATTGCCTTTTCCGTACAGGACTTCGATTACACCGAGACCTTCGATGACGGGTCGACGGCCAACTACGAAGCCGGTCTGATACCGGGTATCAACCTGGGTCTGTCGCTGAGGCGCGACCGCCTGTTCGCCGAGACGGCACTCTCTGCCTGGTCCGGGAATGTCGGCTACCACGGGCCAATGGATACGATCACCGGTGAAGACCTTTTGGACTGGAATGTCCTGGCCGGTGCCGAGGTGTACCGGCATGGTTCGACTGCTACCAGCATTTATGCAGGTGCCGGCTACCGTTACTGGGAGCGCGATATCCTATCCACCGCCACGCTCAATGGTCTGTTCGAAATCTATGACTGGTGGTATGGCACGCTGGGTATTCGCATGCAGTACGACCGGGGGGAGTCGGTACATCTTGCTGCAGATATACGGCTGTTACGTCCCGTTGATCCCGCGATCGAGGTCGAGTTTGCCAGCGGGTTTGATGACAAGGGCCTGGACCTGGGGAAGGAGACCGGTGTCCGTGTCGCCCTGACGCTGGAGAACAGGCTTGATGGCAGGGCCCGCTTGTTCATTTCACCGTGGTTCGAGTACTGGGAGCTGGGGCGTAGCCGTACCGAGCACCTGCTGCAGAATGGTATCGTCGTTGGTACCGTGTTTGAGCCCATGAGCGAGGCGCGCAATTTCGGTGTCAATATCGGCCTTGTGTGGTAGCTCTCGTCAATGGATATCACGCTGCAGTTTCTCGATATTGAAGCGTATCTAACCTGCCAGTTTTTTCAGTACCTGTGCCGCCGCCACCAGGCCGAAACTGGCGGTGACGCTGGTGGTAGAGCCCATGCCGCCGGCGCAGTTGAGGCGGCCGACCCGCGGGTCGTGCGGCTTGTCATGGCAAACGCCACCGTCCTCGGCGGGAAACAGCGGCTGCTCATCGGAATAGACGCAGGGTATATCGAAGCGCCGTTTCAGATTACGCGGGAAGCCATAGTCCTGGCGCAGCAGTTTGCGGGTCTTCGAGAACAGGGCGTCGTGCTCGGTGCGGCTGAGATCGGCGACCCGGATCTGGGTCGGGTCGGTCTGGCCGCCGGCACCACCCACCGTGATCAGACGGACCTTGTTGCGCCGGCACCAGGCGATCAGCGCCGCCTTGGTGCGAAAGCCGTCGATGCAGTCGATTACGTAGTCGTAGTCCAGCCCCAGCAGTGAATCAAGATTGTCCTGCGACAGGAACTCCTCAAGCGCCGTCACCTGGCAGTCCGGGTTGATTTCGCAGATGCGCTCCGCCATCACCGCCACCTTGGCCCTGCCGATCGTCCCGCTGAGGGCGTGCAGCTGGCGGTTGATGTTGGACTCGGCAATGTGATCCAGATCGATCAGGGTGATGCGGCCAATTGCCGAGCGTGCCAGCGCCTCGGCCGCCCAGGAGCCGACGCCGCCGATGCCGATCACGCCGACATGCGCTTGTCTGAACCTGTCCAGCGCACGTGTCCCGTAGAGACGGCGGATACCGCCGAAGCGGCGTTCCGGTTCTGCGGGGGCGGGTGGGGTATCCTGTTCGCTGGCACTCATGACGGTTGTTTAGATGCGTATTGCAGGGCGAACATACCAGAAATCGACTGTGTTTGATCACGCCGCCGGCATACAATCCCGTCCATGGAGATCATCGACACCCACTGTCACCTCGATGCGGCTGAATTCGATGCCGACCGGCAGGCCGTGCTGGCACGCGCACGCGACGCGGGCGTGGCGGGTATTGTGGTGCCGGGCGTGCAGGCAAAGGGCTGGGACGGCCTGTGGGGCCTGTGTGCAGCAGAGCCCGGGCTGTTTCCCGCCCTCGGCCTGCATCCGGTGTACCTCGAGCAGCACCAGGAGGCGGACCTGGCGGCACTGGAGTTGCAGCTGGCCAGCCGGCGTCCGGTGGCCGTGGGCGAGATCGGCCTGGACTATTTTGTCAGCGACCTCGACCGTGCCCGCCAGCAGTCGCTATTCGAGGCGCAGCTCGTGATCGCGCGGGATGCCGGGCTGCCGGTGATCCTGCATGTGCGCAAGGCCCACGACCAGGTGCTGGCGGCCCTGAGGCGGATCCGGGTGCCGGGTGGGATCGCCCATGCCTTTAACGGTAGCCTGCAGCAGGCGCAGCACTATATCGATCTCGGGTTCAAACTGGGCTTCGGCGGGATGCTGACCTACACGCGTTCGACCCGGCTGCGCAGTCTGGCGCGCGCCTTGCCGCCGGAGGCCCTGGTGCTGGAGACTGATGCGCCCGACCTGGTCGTGGCGCCACATCGGGGCGAGCGCAACAGTCCCGAGTACCTGCCCCATTGCCTGGCGGCGCTGGCCGAGGTGCGCGGCGAGCCGCTTGAAGGAGTGGCGCAGCAGACCAGCGCCAATGCGCGCGCGGTGCTGGCGCTGGCTACATGGCAGGCCGGCTAATCCGGTGGCGTGTACTTGCCGGTGCATGGCGGCAAGAAGACCGACCACACAAACTGCAAACCAGGCGATGGGCATAGGGAAACTGTTACTGCTTGTTGGCGTGTTCATCACCCTGGTCGGGCTGGTGCTGACCTATGCCCCGGGCCTGCTGGGCTGGTTCGGCCACCTGCCGGGCGATATCCGCATCGAGCGCGGCAACAGCCGGATTTTCATTCCGATTACCTCAATGATCGTAATCAGTATCATTCTGACAATCATCATCAAGCTGTTCTTCCGGCGCTAGTGGCTGGTGGCAGGAACCATTTCAGTTTCCGGGATATCCAATCATGCATTACCTCAACAGGATCTGGCACACCATGACCGTCACGCTGAACCATCGCCTGCGGGCCTGCCTGGCTGTCGCCCTGCTGCTGGCAACGGCGTTCCCTGCCCAGGCCGGCGAAAAAACCGGCGGCTGGCGACTGGCACTGGAATCGAGTCCCTACCTGCGCCTGCATGCCGATAATCCCGTCGAGTGGTACCCCTGGGGCGAGGAGGCCTTCGAAAAGGCACGCCGGGAGAACAAGCCGATCTTCATCTCGATCGGTTATTTCACCTGCCACTGGTGCCATGTCATGGCGCGCGAATCGTTCAGCAATCCAGGAATCGCCGCCTTGCTGAATGCGGGTTTCGTGTCCATCAAGGTGGACCGGGAACAGCGTCCGGATGTGGATGCGGCCTACATGAACTACGTGGTGGCGACCAGCGGGCAGGGCGGCTGGCCGATGTCCGTGTGGGCCACGCCGGAGGGCCTTCCATTCCTGGGCGGGACCTACTATCCGCCGGAGCCCGGACTGGGCCGGCCGGGCATGACGCAGATCCTGTCCACGCTGGATGAACTCTGGCGGGAGGCGCCGGGGCGCCTGCGGGAAACGGCGCAGAATGCCGTGGCCATGCTGCGTGAGACGGACGCCGATGTCACCCCCCTGTCGCGGCTGACGGACGAACTCCCCGCCCGGGCCCGCAAGCAGTTTGCCGCCGGCTACGACGTGTTCCACGGGGGCTTCGGTCCGGCACCCAAGTTCCCGCAGCCGGCGCGCCTGCTGTTCCTGTTGCAGTCGGAAGATCAGGCCAGCGTTGATATGGCACTGCATACCCTGGACAAGATGGCGGCGGGTGGCATCTACGACCAGCTCGAGGGCGGCATCCACCGCTATTCCACCGATTTCGAGTGGCGGGTGCCGCATTTCGAGAAGATGCTCTATGACCAGGCACTGGTAGCGCATGCCTACCTGGTGGCCTATCGCCAGACCCGGAACGCGCGTTATGCCGGGGTGGCGCGCGACATCCTCGACTTCGCCCTTGACAGGCTGCACGACGACCGCGGTGGTTTTTATTCGGCGCTGAGTGCCGACAGTCATGCCCGTCATGACCGTTCCGGGCACATGGAGGAGGGCGTGTATTACACCTGGACCTGGGAGCAGCTCACCGAGGCGCTCGGTGAAGGGGATTTGCGTGACTGGGCGGCAGCGCGTTACGGCATGACCGAGCAGGGCAATGCGCTGAGTGACCCGCTGGGCGAGATGGCCGGCCGCAATGTGCCCTACCGGGCGCTGGATCTCGCCGCCCTGGCTGAGCAGTTCAAGCTGGACCTGATCAGTGCCGGGCAGCGCGCTGCCGGGGTGCAACAGCGCCTGCTCAAGGCGCGGCGGGCGCGCCCTCCCGTGCCGGTGGACGACAAGGTCGTGACGGCCTGGAACGGTTACATGATCACGACACTGGCCATGGCCGGGCGGCTGCTGGAAGAGCCACGCTATATCGAGGCAGCTACGGCCACGGCAAGTTTTGTCATGGATGAACTCTATGACGACAAACGCGCTGTGCTTTACCGGGACTGGCGCCAGGGTGAGCGGGGCGTGCCGGGCTTCAGCGATGATTATGCCGCGCTCGCCCAGGGCCTGGTGACCCTGTTCAAGGTCACGGGCAGGAAGGCCTGGCTGCGTCAGGCCCGGCTGCTGGCCGATTCACTGCTCGCCATGTATTGGGATGCCGATAAGGGCGGGTTCTTCAGTACCCCGGCCGATACCGAGCTCTGGCTGCGCGAGAAGCAGGCCAGTGACGGGGCCACGCTGTCGGTCAACGGAGTCGCGGTCCATGCCCTGCTGGACCTGGGGCGGCTGACGGGCGACCGGGCTTATACCGAAAAGGCATTCAGGACCGCTGCCTGGGCCGGCGCCCGGTCGCAGGACTCGCCGGAGTCCATGTCCTACCTGCTGATCCGCTGGCCGGAATTGATGGAGCGGCCGCTGCCCGCTGCGGACGGCTGAAACCGGCCCGGGGCGGTTCAGGGGCTGGACGGGATCAGCTCGATTTCAACCCGGTTGTTGGCCTCGGCGATACGGTTCCAATCGTAGGCACTGATATCGGAGTGCCGTGCCGGGTAGGGTACCCGCGGCTGGCTGTACTGGTGGGACACGATCTCGACGCCGATGTCGCTGTCGTTGACCATCGGGGAGGTGGCGAGAAAATTGGCAAAGGCAATCGATTGCCGTTCCCCGAGCGCCGGCAGGTGCTGCAAGGGGTGTCCGTAGACAGTACAGTCGCGTACCGGTAGATCGGCGGGGGCGAGTGTATAGCCATCGGCCTCATCGCCGGTCAGGCAGAATTCCCCCAGGTGTGAGGCCAGTCTGAGCGTGCCCTTGAACCCCAGGGCCTGCAGGCGTGAGACCAGCTCATGCACAATCGCCAGGCGCCGGTCGCTGAAGGCCTCTTCACGGACATCGTATGGGCTGCTCCGGTTGATGGCCCAGGTGATGCTTTTGAACAGCAGCGATGACTGTTGTCTGCTGCGGCTTTGCTGTTCATCCAGTTGCTTGCGCAAGGAGCCGCTTTCAAAACTCGCCAGTTGTACCTGTTGCTGCTGCTGGTTCTGCAGGCGGGCAATCTCCCCCCGGGCGTCTTCCAGTTCCTGGCGTGTATCGCCACTTAGCCGGTACATCCACAGCAGCGGGATCAGCAGGATCAGCAGGACCACCAGGGGGATGAATATCCCGCTGCCGCGTGCCGTCGGCCGCCGTGCGCCTGGCCCTGTGCCACCGCTTGCGGGCTGACCCAGGTCATCGCGGAGTTGCTGTAATTCCGCCCGGATGTCATTGTGATATCGTTCAATCAGGTCATCAAGATTAGTCTGCAAGTCATTGTTGTTAATTGCAGATTCTGCTGCCTCCCGGGCTATCTCCTGGATCGCGTCGTGGCCGGGGACGTGGCTGACTTCCGGGGTCTCGTTGAGCAGCATGAAGCGGTTGGCCCCGCTGGCTGGTGGTGGCTTGCGACGCTCTTCGATCATGTCGAGCCGGTTGAGCACCTGGAAAAGTTCGGCAGGCTGGACCTCCTTGGGCATGATGCCCACCGCACCCAGGGCGCGCGCCTGGCTGACGTACAGGTCGCCACCCCTGGAGGTGTACATCATGATAGGAATGGTGGCAGTAGCAGGATTTCCCTTGATGGCCTTCACGGCCTGGAAGCCGTCCATCCCCGGCATCATGTGGTCCATGAAGATGAGGTCCGGGGCCTTGTGGGCAAGGTAATTCAGCGCATCCTGAGCGGACTCCACCGCGTCGACAACAACTCCCTGCTTTTCCAGCATGCGTTGCAGGGTAACGCGCGCTGTTCTTGAATCATCGACAATCAGTGCAACACGCTTTGCCATCGACAGGCGCTCCGCTCATGGAGGGTGCTGGCTACTATAACCCATCCCCGGGACGGGTCGCGACATACCGGGAATGGCCGGGGGACGGGCGTCAGCCGGTGTTGCGCATTCCGCTGGCGATGGCGTTGATCGATTGCAGCAACGGATGCAACCAGCGCTCACGCTGATCTTCTGACAGGCTGTCGTTACGGTAGCGTGCCAGCAGCGTGATCTGGATGTTATTCAGCGGATCCAGGTAGGGGTCGCGGCGATGCAGCGACAGGCCGAGTGCCGGGCTCTCCTCGAGCAGCTGGCGCAGACTGCAGACTTGCATCACCTGCTCGACGGTACGCCGGTATTCATTACTGATCTTTCGATAGATGCGCTCGGCCGCATCGGGATCGCTGGCCAGGCGGGTGTATTCATGGGCGATGTTCATCTCGCCCTTGACCAGCGCCATCTGGATGTTGCTCAGCAGGGCATGGAAAAACGGCCAGTCGCGGTACATGGTCTGCAGTTGTGACAGGCGCGCCGGGTCGGTCTTGAGCCACTGTTCCAGGGCCGTGCCCAGGCCGTACCAGGCCGGCAGGGTGTGGCGGGACTGGGCCCAGCCGAACACCCAGGGAATGGCGCGGATCGAGGTCTTGGAACGGTCCTGCTGTTTGCGGTGCGAGGGGCGGGAGCCGATATTCAGCAGGCCGATTTCGGTGACCGGCGTGACTTCGTAGAAGTAATCGAACAGGCCCTCGGTGTGATCAATAAGGTCGCGGTAGCAGACCTCGCCCAGGCGGGTGAGTTCATTCATGATCTGCATGTGCTCGCGGCGATCATCGTCATGCGGCCTGATCACGATGCGGCTTGCCTTCAGCAGGCCGGTGATACCCATGGAGAGCTCGTAGACTGCGGTCTCGGTATTGCTGTACTTGTAGCGCAATACCTCGCCCTGCTCGGTGAACTTGATCTGTCCGTGCACTGTGCCCGGTGGCTGGGACAGGATCGACTCGTGGGTGGGGCCGCCGCCACGGCCAATGGTGCCACCGCGTCCATGAAACAGCCGGCACTGGATGCCGTGTGATTCGGCGATGGATATGATCTTCTTCTGTGCCTCGTAGAGTCTCCAGTTGGATGCGAGTATGCCCCCGTCCTTGCAGGAGTCGGAGTAG
The DNA here is from genome assembly GCA_947258615.1 of uncultured Ectothiorhodospiraceae bacterium. GTDB lineage: Bacteria > Pseudomonadota > Gammaproteobacteria > UBA9214 > UBA9214 > CAMYJZ01. The sequence continues at coordinate 14,409 of CAMYIX010000045.1, forward strand.
CCCAGCATGATTTCCTGGCACTTGCAGGCACAGTTCAGCAGTGTGCGATAACTTGCGTTCCCCAGCAGCTGTGCCAGTACCTCCTCGATATGCTGGAGGTCATCGATGGTTTCGAACAGGGGGCTTATGCGGATATTGCAGAACCACTGGTCGGCCTGCTTGCCGGCCAGGCCGGTCAGCCAGGCGAGGTACATCACCTCGAGCACGTGGCTGGCCGTGTGAGTCATGGAGATCACGTAGTTTCCGAAGGCATTCGGGCTGACCTCATGCTGCATGCGCTGCATGACGTCGAATACCTCCAGGGTCTCGCGCGTCTCTGCCGAGAGGGTGCTGCGATCAAGCACCGGCGGCGTAGACGCAAATGCGCGGGTGAGGAACTCCTGGCGTGCATCCTCGTCGAGTGCCTCATAACCAATGCCGTCCGGCAGGCTGTGGCAGATTTCGCTGATGGCCTCGGTATGGCGGGTCGACTCCTGGCGGATATCGAGGTGCATCAGGAAGAAGCCGAAGGTCTCCACCAGCCGGATCAGGTCCTTGAGTTTGCCATCCGCCAGGGAGGCGTCGTTGTTCGCGATCAGGGAATCGCGGATCAGCTGCAGGTCTTGCATCAGGTCCTGCTCGCTGGCATAGCCGATTTCCTGCGTCGACGTGTCGACATCCGGATGGTCCAGGCGCTCGATAATCGCTCCCAGATTCAGTTTCAGGCGGTGACGCATGATGCACAGCTTGCGCCGGTAGGGCTCCTGCTGGTAGCGGGTCGGGTAGGGTGAGCAGGCATCGCTGAATTGCTTCTCGTCGCTGCTGATGCTGTCGAGCAGTGCGGGCGAGAAAGAGGACAGCCGCGAGGAATGGGTCAGCAGGTAGCTCAATTCCTCGATGCGGCGCAGGTAGATAATCAGCACCTCGCGGCTGTGTAGCCGCAGGGCGGTCACGGTGGTGGCCGGCTTGACGAAGGGGTTGCCGTCGCGGTCGCCGCCGATCCAGGAACCGAAGTGCATAATGCCGCCGGGAACGGTCACCAGCGGGGCGTCGTCGCTGGCGCCATAGACGCGCCTGATGGCCTTTTCCAGGTAGCGGTAGGTCTGCGGAACGGCCTCGAACAGGCTCTCGCGGTAGTAGTAAAGCCCGTTGCGGATTTCATCCTCCACGGTGGGCTTGTGTGTCCGTACCTCGTCGGTCTTCCACAGGACCTGTATCTGGCGCTTGAGGTCCTCGGTGATTTCCCTGCGCTCCTCGCGGCCGAGCCGCATGTCGTCCAGCTGTTCGCTGGTCACGAAGAAGCGCCGCAGTGCCGACATGACGGTGCGGCGAATGGCCTCGGTCGGATGTGCCGTGAACACCGGGAAGTAGAGCGCCTGGTTCAGCAGGATCTGCAGCTGGTAGGGTTCCACCCCCTCGTCATGGAATGCCTGCAGTGTTTGCAAAAAGGAACCGACCCACAAGGGTTCCTTGCGGCGGACCTGGCGTCGGCGCTGTTCGTGCTGGAAGGATTCCTCGGCGATATTAACCAGGCTGAAATAGAGGTTGAATGCACGAATCACATGAGTGAGTTGATCCGGGTCCAGAGAGTCGATCACCCTGGAGAGGCGTGCACGCAGTGCGAGGCTGTCCTGTTTGCGCAGCTTGATATAGCCCTTGCGCAGGGTCTCCACGGCGGACAGTATGTCTTCGCCGGCCTGCTCGCGCAGTACCTCGCCCAGCAGGTTGCCGAACAGTCGTACCCGGCTGCGCAGGTCTTTGTCCCGGGGAATATCGAATAGCGGTGCTTCTGCTTTTTTTATCATATACACAAAAAAGCCACGGCTAGGCGTGGCCTGTTCCGAATCAGGGAGGGGGATTATACCCCGCCGCGGTGGATTTACAGCCTGCCGGGATATTCCGGACAAATTCGAGAATACGGCCCTAACTCATTGAGTAACATATTTTTTAAAAGAAGGGTGATTTTGCTGTTCATCGATGACCCGGGTGTAGAGCTCGACATATTGCTGCGCGCTGCGTTTCCAGCTGAAGTCCTGGCGCATGCCGGTATCCACGATCTGTGCCCAGTATTCGGGTTTGCGGTAGTGTTCGAGGGCGCGCTCGACCGAGCTCCACAGTGCGGACGCCTCAGCCTTGTCGAAGCAGAAACCGGTGGCGGTCTTGTCCTCGAGGGTTTCGGGCGTGGTATCGACGATGGTATCGGCCAGCCCGCCGGTGCGGCGCACCACGGGTACGGTCCCGTAACGCAGGCTGTAGATCTGGTTCAGACCGCAGGGCTCAAACCGGGAGGGCATCAGGAAGATATCGGCACCGGCCTCGATGCCGTGTGCAAGGGTTTCGTTATAACCGATGTGTATACCGATGTGATCCGGATGCCGGGTGCTGGCCAGTTCCAGGGCGGTTTCCAGCTGGCTGTCACCGCTGCCGAGTACCACCAGCTGGGCGTTCTGCTTGACCAGCTCGGGCACGATCTCGAGTATCAGGTCGATGCCTTTCTGTTCGACCAGCCGACTGATAACCGCGAACAGGGGAGTGTCGTTGTCGACCGGCAGGGCGAAGCGCTCCTGCAGGTCGCGCTTGTTCTCGGTCTTGTGGAACAGCGAGCGGCGGTTGTACTGAACCGGTATGTGCAGGTCACGCCCGGGATTCCACACCGTGTAGTCCACGCCGTTGATGATGCCGGTCAGGTGGCCCCGGCGGTGGTTGAGCAGGCCCTCCAGTCCATAGCCGAATTCCGGGGTGCAGATCTCATCGGCATAGGTCGGGCTTACCGTGGTCAACCAGTCAGCGAAGACCAGCCCGCCCTTGATGAAGGAGAAGCTGTCGTGGAATTCCAGGGCATCGGCCGACCACCAGCTGGCGGGCAGTTTGAGTGACTTGAAGGTTTTCCAGTCAAACAGGCCCTGGTAGGCCAGGTTGTGGATGGTGAAGATCGAGGCCGGGGCGGATGGTGTTTCCCGGAGCATGATCGGGACCAGCCCGGTCTGCCAGTCATTGCAGTGCACGATATCCGGTTGCCAGTCGAGGCCGGCGGCATCAACCGCCAGGGCGTGGATGGCTCGGCAGAACACCGTGAAACGTTCGGCGTTGTCCGGCCAGGGCTTGCCATCGCTGGTGGTGTAGGGGTTCCCGGCCCGATCAAAGTGGGACGGGGAATCAACCAGGTAGAGCTTCACGTTGCCACCGGGCAGTCGTCCACCGAGGATCCGCACTGGCTGACTGACACCCTCCAGTTCCAGGTAGGCGGCCAGTGTCAGGTGCTGGGCATGTCTGAGGATCTCGCGGTAGGCCGGGATGATGACGCGTATGTCATGGCGCTGGCCCAGGATGGCGCGCGGCAGGCTGCCGGATACGTCGGCCAGGCCGCCGGTCTTGATGAGGGGGTGGGCCTCGCTGCTGGCAAAGAGAATGTCCATCCCTGTGGGCTCTGTCCCGTGAGTGATTGCCGCTGATCGAGTTGCTGCAAGATTGCTGGAACTCACTGCGTGCGTCAAGATGCCACGCTTGCGTTTTCTGCTGCAGGGATTAATCTTCCCCATTGCTCGGGCGGCCTGATCCAGCGCTGGACCGGGCAAGTGGTTGGGGAATGGGAATATTGTTACGCATGACTTCAGGGGGGAGAGATGATGGGGCACTATGACCCATGGGAGAGCGGTAGCCGGACGCGGCTGCGCAGTGACTTTCTCGATGGAATGCGTTGTTACGAGGAGCGTGACCTGGAAGGGGCGCTGGATATGTTTCGGGCTGCCGATGAGCTGGCCGAGATGGATGACATCTACCAGAGTCGCTACACCTCTTTCCACGGGCTGGTGCGCGTCTTCATGGGCGACGAACATGGCGTGAAGCTGTGCCGCAAGGCGGCCGTGGGCGAAGTTGAGGATGTCGAGGTGTACTACAACCTGGCGATGGCCGAGCATAAGCTGGGTGACCGGGGTGGCGCCTACATGGCATTGCGGCGTGGCTTGGTGATCGATGCCGAACATCAGGGTCTGCAGCGCCTGGCCAAGGAGTTCAACCTGCGCGCCCGCCGCCCGGTGATCCCCTGGGTTTCACGCGACAACCTCCTTAACCGGGCGCTGGGACAACTGTTTCACCGACGGTGCAAGCCACGATAAAGGTTCCCTGGTATGCATACTGCGCCTGCGAATAATAAAAAATATAATGTAATAACATTAAGTTAAGACAGATATATCATATCTTGCATGAGGCCTGGGCATGCTTTTCTGTCGTCGTGCCCGGCGGTTTTCCATATAATCACGAACGGGAGTTGGCCAGGCAGTCGCCCCGCTTGCGGGGAGGAAAGTCCGGGCTCCACAGGGCAGGGTGCCAGGTAACGCCTGGGGGACGCGAGTCCATGGAAAGTGCCACAGAAAATATACCGCCCGTTTCGTTCGCGGAGCGGGTAAGGGTGAAATGGTGCGGTAAGAGCGCACCGCGCGCCTGGTAACAGGCGTGGCAGGGTAAACCCCATCCGGAGCAAGACCAAATAGGGGAACGATCATGCGGCCCGCATGGTTCCCGGGTAGGTCGCTCGAGGTGCATGGTGACGTGCATCCCAGATGAATGACTGTCCACGACAGAACCCGGCTTACCGGCCGACTCCCTTTTTCATAAAGTTTTTACAAGAATATTTATTCACCGCAGAGACGCGGAGGACGCCGAGAAAACCAATAACCACTCACCGCAAAGACGCAAAGGGCGCAAAGACTAAGAATGCAAAAAAGTTATAGATAAAACCCCGTTTCATTCCCATACCGGGAAAGATCCATGCCCATGGTATTCCAATATCTGAATAGATTCTCGCAATTGCAGGAATGACTTTGTTTTTTACACAAATATTTTTTTCTTTGCGTGCTTCGCGTCTTTGCGGTGAATGGTTATCTTTTCTCTGCGCCCTCCGCGTCTCTGCGGTGAAAAGATTTTTTCCACTGTCATACCGAGGCCGGTATTGTCTGGGTAGATGGAAACGCACAGGTAAACAATGTATATTCAATCAATTACCGATGTTTTTTGAGTACGAATGACAGGCAAACTCTACATCAAGACCCACGGTTGCCAGATGAACGAGTACGACTCCGCCAAGATGGCGGACGTGCTCGCCGCCTCTCATCGCCTTGAGGTGACCGGCGATCCGGCGGCGGCCGACGTGCTGCTGCTCAATACCTGTTCCATCCGCGAGAAGGCGCAGGAAAAGGTGTTCTCCGAACTGGGTCGCTGGAAGGAACTGAAGGCGGCGCGGCCAGGTCTGGTGATCGGCGTGGGCGGCTGCGTCGCCAGTCAGGAGGGCGAGGCGATCCGTGAACGGGCGCCTTATGTCGATTTGGTGTTCGGTCCGCAGACGCTGCATCGCCTGCCGGCCATGATCGATGCAGCGCGTCGCGCCCGCAGCCCGGTTATCGATATCAGCTTTCCGGAAATCGAGAAATTCGACAGCCTGCCGGCACCGCGTGCGGAGGGGCCGACGGCCTTTGTGTCCATCATGGAGGGCTGCAGCAAGTACTGCAGTTTCTGCGTGGTGCCCTATACCAGGGGCGAAGAGGTCAGCCGGCCGTTTGATGACATCATCGCCGAGACCGTCGCCCTGGCCGAGCAGGGCGTGCGCGAGGTCACCCTGCTGGGCCAGAACGTCAATGCCTATCGCGGTGAAATGCACGACGCTGAAATCGCCGACCTGGCGTTGCTGATTACCTATATTGCCGCCATCGACGGTATCGACCGCATCCGCTACACCACCTCGCACCCGCTGGAGATGAGTGACAGCCTGATCCAGGTGTATGCCGAAGTGCCGGAACTGGTGGGGCATCTGCACCTGCCCGTACAGAGTGGTTCCGACCGCGTGCTGGCCATGATGAAACGCAACCACACGGCGCTGGAATACAGATCCATCATCCGCAGGCTGCGTGCGGCACGTCCCGGTATCAGCCTGTCGTCGGATTTCATAATCGGGTTTCCCGGTGAAACCGGCAGCGACTTCGAGCAGACCATGGAACTGATCGAGGCGGTCGGATTTGACCACTCCTTCAGTTTTATCTACAGCCAGCGCCCCGGCACACCTGCTGCCGCATTGCCGGACGATGTCCCCGTCAGCATAAAGAAGCAGCGCCTGGCCCATCTGCAGGCACGTATCAGCGAGATGGCCGCCGGCATCAGTGCGGGCATGGTCGGCAATATCGAACGCATCCTGGTCGAGAAGACCTCGCGCAAGCGGGATGACCAGCTTTCCGGTCGCACGGAGAATAACCGCGTCGTGAACTTCGATGCCGATCCCGCGCTGATCGGGCGTTTCGTCAATGTGCGCATTACCGAGGCATTGCCGAACTCGTTACGGGGCGAGCTGGTTGCCCTGGCCGAAGGCGAAGACAAGGGCGCGCCGGAAGCGAGCTGTGCCTGATCCCGTCTTGAGTTCTCATATACATTCCGTCGATATCGCGCTCGAGCCGGCAGACAACGAGCGTCTGGCCGATTTGTGCGGCCAGTTCGACGAGCACCTGCACCAGCTTGAACAGCGTCTCGGTGTGGAGATCAACAGTCGCGGCAACCGTTTCCGCATCATCGGCGAACCGGATGCGGTTGCACATGCAGGCAAGATCCTGGAAGGCCTGTACGCGGAAACCGGGAACGACACCCTGACCCCGGAAACGGTTCACCTCTACCTGCAACAGTTCGGGGCGGACCAGACCCGCACCCCGGCGGCAGATGGTGCCGATGCGGTGCTGATCCATACGCCCTGCAAGCCCATCTCTCCGCGTGGCGTCAACCAGGGTCACTACCTGAAGAATATTCTCCGCCACGACCTGAATTTCGGTATCGGCCCCGCCGGGACCGGCAAGACCTATCTCGCCGTGGCCTGCGCGGTGCAGGCCCTGGTACAGGAGAAGGTCAGCCGTCTGGTGCTGGTGCGTCCGGCTGTGGAGGCGGGGGAGCGGCTGGGCTTTCTCCCCGGCGATATGACGCAGAAGGTCGATCCCTACCTGCGCCCTCTCTACGACGCCCTCTATGAAATGCTGGGGCTGGACCGGGTGGCGAAGCTGATCGAGCGCAATGTCATCGAAGTGGCGCCGCTCGCCTTCATGCGCGGACGCAGCCTGAACGATTCATTCATCATCCTCGATGAGGCACAGAACACGACCATCGAGCAGATGAAGATGTTTCTCACCCGTATCGGTTTCGGGTCCACCGCAGTGGTGACCGGTGATATCACCCAGATCGACCTGCCCAAGCACACCCAGTCGGGCCTGCGCCAGGTTGCCGACGTGCTCAAGGACCAGAAGGGCATCAGCTTCACCTTCTTCGCCTCGCATGATGTCGTGCGCCATCCCCTGGTGCAGCGTATTATCTCGGCCTACGAGGTCTATGACCGGGCCAACCCCCGGGGCCAGTGAATTGGGCAGGGAGGATAGCGTGGAACGCATCGACATACAGTACGCGGTAACCGGCGGCGGTATCCCGGCCGCCGAGATCATCCGGGCGCATGCGCGCCATGCCCTGAAGGCCGCCGCTGCTGAGGACGCCGAACTGACCGTGCGGGTGGTGGACGAGGCCGAGATCACGGCACTCAACAGCGAGTATCGCGGCAAGCCGGGTGCGACCAACGTGTTGTCATTTCCGTATGAATCCATGCCGGGGGTGAACTCCGCGCTTATCGGTGATGTGGTGATCTGCGCACCGGTTGTTGCCGCCGAGGCAATTGCGCAAGACAAGCCGCTGGAGGCGCACTGGGCCCACATTGTGATTCACGGTGTCCTGCATCTGCTCGGGCACGACCATCGGGAAGAACTCGGGGCACTGGCGATGGAGGACCTGGAGAGACGACTGCTCGCCGGGCTCGGCTACCCCGACCCCTATCGGTCCGCCGGGCCCGCCTAGCCGGGGACCGGGCTGGAAATGTGCGCAGAGCTGTCGTTATAGTGGTATGAAACGCTCCCGAACAAGACAAAGAAGAATGTTATGAATGACGCGCAAGTGACTGTATATTAATGAACAAAGACCGACCTGGTAACGGTCCCCCGAAGCGCTCCTGGTCAGCCCGGCTAAAACAGGCGCTACTTTGGGAACCGGCCGACAACGAGCAGCTGATCGAACTGCTGCGCTCTGCCCAACGCAATAACCTCTACGATGCCGATGCCCTCGCGATGATCGAGGGAGTGCTGCAGGTGGACGATCTGCAGGTGCGCGACATCATGATTCCGCGCTCCCAGGTGGTGATGCTGGACCGTGACGCCGATCCGCAGGTACTGCTGCGCAAGGTGGTCGAGTCGGGCCACTCACGCTTCCCGGTGATCGGTGAAAGTCGCGATGAGATTGTCGGCATCCTGCTGGCCAAGGACCTGCTGCTGTACACCTTCGAGCGAACCGATGGCCGTTTCAACGTGCGCGATATATTGCGCCCGGCGGTATTTGTGCCGGAGAGCAAACGCCTCAACGTTCTGTTGAATGAATTCCGTTCCAGTCGCAATCACATGGCCATGGTCGTGGACGAGTACGGTGGCGTGGCGGGCATGGTGACCATCGAGGATGTGCTGGAGCAGATCGTCGGCGAGATCGAGGACGAGCATGATGTGGAGGAAGAGGACACCATTCGCAAGCACAGCGAGGTGCACTACACCATCAAGGCGCTGACACCGATCGAGGACTTCAACGAGTATTTCGGGAGCGTCTTCCCGGACGAGGAGTTCGACACCATCGGCGGACTGGTGACCCACCGCATTGGTCACATGCCGAAACGCGGAGAGCGCGTTGTCATCGACAATTGCCTGTTCAAGGTGCTGCGTGCGGATAACCGCCGAATCCACATGCTGCAACTGACGTTGCTGCCCAGACCTGCCGAGACAGCGGACACGGAAATCAGCAGCGAGTCGTGATTCACCCGCTTATCTCACCTGCAGCGACAGGGTTTCACAAGGCACCGGGGTCATGAGCAAAACGCAGCGATTCGGCGGGCTGTTTGTGTTGATCGCCGGCGTCATGGCCGTGTCGGCCTTCGCACCGCTAGGCTGGTTCCCCTTCGCCATGCTCTCGCTGGCCGTCCTGTTCAACCAGTGGCTGCTGGATACCCCGCGCCAGGCCTTCTGGCACGGCGCCCTGTTCGGGCTCGGCTACTTTGGCGCAGGCGTCTCCTGGGTGTTTGTCAGCGTCCATACCTACGGGCACGTCCCGGTGCCGGCCGCCAGCCTGGTGGCTGCCGCGCTGGTTGTCGTCCTGGCCCTGTATCCCGCCCTGCTCGGGTATGGCCTGAGGCGCTTTGCGCCGGGCAGTTCCTGGCTGGTGGTGGTGAGCGTGTTTCCCTCCGGCTGGGTCCTTGCCGAATGGTTGCGTGGCTGGTTGTTCACCGGGTTCCCCTGGCTGACCATCGGCTCCAGCCAGATCGACGCCCCACTGGCCGGTTATGCCCCGCTGCTGGGAAACTACGGCGTGGGCTGGGTAACGGCCCTGAGTGCGGCCCTGCTGCTCATGCTGTTGCGGGGGCAGGCGCGCATCCCCGGTTTGGCCCTGCTGTGTGCGCTCTGGCTCGGCGGATTTTTCGCCGACCGGCTGGAATGGACTTCGCCGCGAGGCGCTGCGCTGCAGGTGGCCCTGGTGCAGGGCAATATCGCCCAGGAGAACAAGTGGGCACCGGAGAACCTGTTGTATACCCTGGAGCGTTACTCGGCACTCACCTTCGCGCAGCGGGACCAGGATCTGATTGTCTGGCCGGAAACGGCGATACCTGCGTTCTATCACCAGGTGGAGGACAGTTTCATTCCCTACCTGGAGGCAGAGTTGCAGGCGACCGGGACCACGCTGTTGACCGGGATCCCGGTGCTGGATATGGGCGCATGGCGTTACTACAACAGCGTCATGACCATTGGTGAGGAGCGCCGGTTTTACTACAAGCGGCACCTGGTCCCGTTCGGGGAGTACCTGCCCTTGCGCTGGCTACTCGGAGAACGGCTGGATGCCCTGGCGGTCCCGAATGCGGATTTCTCGCCCGGTGATGACCGGCAGGCGCTGCTGCAGGCCGCGGGCGTGCCCGTCGCGGCCTCCATCTGTTTCGAGATCGTGTTCGGTGCGGAGATTATCCAGGCCTTGCCGGAGGCGGCCCTGCTGGTCAATGTGAGCAACGATGGCTGGTTCGGTGATTCCCTGGCGCCGCACCAGCACCTGGAGATGTCGCGCATGCGCGCCAAAGAGGCCGGGCGGCCGTTGCTGCGGGCCACCAATACCGGCATCTCGGCCATTATCGACCACACCGGCCGGGTCACGGCGCGCAGCCGGCAGTTCGAAGAGGTCGTGGTGAACGGCACGGTGTCCCCGCGCCAGGGCGCCACCCCCTACGTCCGGTTTGGGGACCTGCCGGTGCTGGTGCTGGCCCTGGTCAGTCTGCTGGCGGGCGGGTTCGGCGCCCGGCACAAGCGCTGATCGTCAGCATGAGCGTTCCCGCGCTGCCTGGCGCGTATTAGCCCGCGCTAATGACGTAATTCAGTATCTCCACGACTTGCCCCGGTGTTTTGGCCCATGCCATTGCGGCAGCATCGACTTCCTTTAGCGGATGAATGATGTCTTCGTCATGCAGGGTGATATAGGGCTTGCCGATCGCCGCGCAGTATCCGGCGTCAAACGCCGCATTCCACTGCTTGTATTTGTCTCCGAAGCGCACGACCGCAATATCACACTTGTCGAGCAGGGTTCTGGTGCGGATTCCGTTCACCTTCGAAGACTTGTGGTCGCGCCAGAAGTTGCTGGCTTCGGCCCCTAATACGTCGCCTGCGGCGTCACTGGCCTCATGGTTGGTTACCGCTGACGTAAAGGTGACAGGTAAGTCATGTTTTCTGGCGCCATCCATAATTTGTTGCCGCCAATCGGTATGAATTTCCCCGGCAAGATAAATATTCCAGTTCATTTGTAGTTCCTGACTTGAATGCACGTATCTACAGAATATAGACGTCTAGCCGCTGACGCCAGGCATCTTCATCAGAGGGAGAGTAGGGGTCGTACCTGGCCAACCCATTGATGATGATTGATTAAGCTATAAATAGCGGCCGAAATCCTTTTTAGCGTGTCTTTTTCGGGGTAGAAATGAGGCATTTAAGGGTCCGCTAACGCACGTTGATTTCGCGAACTATCCGCTGCTGAGAGGTAAAAAAATCGAATACCATACAGGCGGCATTTTGGTGCAGAAATGAGTGGTCTAAACCCTGAATTATCTCTTTTCATAGGCAAGTCTCTTGTGACCCCAGCGGGTTATTAAGGTCTGACCCCGATTATTGAAAAATATATCACCGCCGAGACGCAAAGGTCGCAGAGAAAAATCAAAACTTATTGCAATGACAGGTAGGGTGCGGAGAGACTGATAATCAGGAATTGCCACGGAATCCACGGAAACGCACGGAGAAAATATAGATGTGAAACGTGAATATTTGTTGTAGGAGCGCCCCACGGGCACGATCGTATGTTTTCATTTAAGGAAATTCTGATTAACCCGTCCATGCAGTCGTGCGGTGAATACATGGTGTCATCTGAAATCGTAGACCTGGATCCGTTCCACCAGTGGTTTCAGGGTTTCCTCGACCAGGGTCAGGTGCAGGGGGTGGGTGAGGTAGGCCTGCAGGGCCTGTTCGTTCTCCAGGGTAATGATCAGGGCGACGTCGAAGCTGCTGTCGACGATGGGGCGCTCACTGGCCACGACGCGGCCGCTTTTGAGCGCGACCACGCCCGGGATGGCGGTGAGTACCTCGCTGGCCTCGATGATGCGCTCGCGTGCAATGTGGTTGCCGGGTTCCTTCAGCCAGACGATAACGATGTGTTCGAGCGTGTCGCCGCCGCCATTGGCCAGCACCGGAAGGGCCAGCCACAGGGCCAGCAAGGCGGCAATGGCAGGGAAGGCCCTAGTCGATTTCATCCCTGACCGTCTTGCGGTGGTAAACGGTATGGCCGCAGGCCGGGCAGTTGGGGATGTAGCCGGTGGCATGAAAACGAATGGTCTCGTTACAGGAGTCGCATACCAGGGTGCCGGGACCGGTGACATCGCCGGCATTGTATGGAGGGCCTTCCTCGAGTTCCTGCTCGAAACGCCTGATCTCCAGCTGGGTGTGGTCCGCCACCCGGGACAGGACATCCAGTAGCCGCTCCTCGATCAGGTGGATGTCGAAGCGCAGCCAGTCGCCCAGTTCATGACCGGTTTCGGCCAGGTGCTTGCCGGCGTCCTGCAGGTCACGCTGCAGGTAGTAGGCAATCTTTTCCGCCTCTTCGCGGGTGAGTTCACCCAGCTCGACGGCCGTGTCCCGGGCATGGTGGATGTGGCGCTGAAGGGCCGGGAGGGTGTGTTCCTCGGCCTCTTCGATGGCAGTCTTGACCCTTACCATCATGTCGTCATAGGCACGCAGCCATTGCTCGCGTGTGGATTGCTCGTCTTTCATGTCGGTTTCCTGAATGACTGCTGATAATTCAAGTGTGGACCAAAGCGGCCTCCAGGTGAAGGCGGGTTTATATGTTGTGAGGTGCGTCCAGGCTACGGTATTCTTGCGCCCCCGGAGAATGCAATCTGCCAGCCGTCCGATGGATACCACTTACAAGCCTGAAATAATCGAAGCCGGGGCCCGCGAGTTCTGGGAGACGCACCAGACTTTCAGGGCCAGCGAAGACCCCGGGCGGGAGAAATACTACTGCCTGTCCATGTTCCCCTATCCCAGCGGACGCCTGCACATGGGGCATGTGCGCAACTACACCATCGGCGATGTGATCGCCCGTTACCAGCGTATGCAGGGCAGGAATGTGTTGCAGCCCATGGGCTGGGACGCCTTCGGCCTGCCTGCCGAGAACGCGGCCATCCAGAACCGGGTGCCACCGGCCGAGTGGACCTACCAGAACATCGATCACATGCGCCGGCAGCTCCGCCAGCTGGGGTTTGGCTACGACTGGGAGCGTGAGCTGGCCACCTGCGACCCGGAATACTACCGCTGGGAGCAGTGGTTTTTTACCCGCCTGTTCGAGCAGGGGATCGTCTACAAGAAGACCGCGGTGGTCAACTGGGACCCGGTCGACCAGACTGTGCTGGCCAATGAGCAGGTGATCGACGGCAGGGGCTGGCGTTCCGGTGCCCTGGTGGAACGTCGCGAGATTCCACAATGGTTCCTGAAGATCACCGATTATGCCGACGAACTGCTGGCCGACCTGGACAGGCTCGACGGCTGGCCGGAACAGGTGCGGCTGATGCAGCAGAACTGGATTGGCCGCTCGCAAGGCATCGAGATGCAATTTGGTATAGCCGGTCGTGAGCAGACCCTGCCGATCTACACCACGCGCCCGGACACCGTCATGGGCGTTACCTATGTCGCCGTGGCGCCCGAGCATGCACTGGCGCGCGAGGCGGCGGCCGGCAACCCGGCGCTGCAGGCGTTTATCGACGAGTGCCGCCAGACGCGCGTCGCCGAGGCGGACATGGCCACCCTGGAAAAGAAGGGCGTGGACACCGGTTTCATGGCAGTGCACCCCCTCAGTGGCGAGCAGCTGCCGATCTGGACAGCGAACTTTGTGCTCATGGAATACGGTGCCGGTGCCGTTATGGCCGTGCCGGCGCACGATCAGCGCGACTGGGAATTTGCCCGCCAGAACGGCATCGACATCCGCCAGGTGGTCCATCCCGCCAGTGACGGGCTGCACGCGGACCTCGACCAGGCCGCGTTCGTCGACAAGGGCATCCTGAAGGACTCCGGTGAATTCAGCGGCCTGACCTCGGAGCAGGCCTTCGAGGCCATCGGCGACTGGCTGGAGCGGGAAGGCAGGGGCGGGCGCCAGGTCAATTATCGCCTGCGTGACTGGGGTGTCTCGCGCCAGCGCTACTGGGGTTGTCCCATACCGATCATCAACTGTGAAAAGTGCGGTGCCGTGCCGGTGCCGGAATCCGACCTGCCGGTTGTGTTGCCGACCGATGTCGAAATCGACGCCACCGGTTCGCCGCTGAAGAAGATGGCCAGCTTTATCGAGACCCGCTGTCCCGCCTGCGGCGGCCGGGCCGAACGCGAGACCGATACCTTCGACACCTTCTTCGAATCGTCCTGGTACTTCGCCCGTTACGCCTGCGCCGACCGGTCGGATGCCATGCTCGATGAGCGCGCCGACTACTGGATGCCTGTCGACCAGTACATTGGCGGTATCGAGCACGCGGTGCTGCACCTGCTGTATGCGCGTTTCTTCAACAAGCTGATGCGCGACGCGGGACTGCTCAAGGTGGACGAGCCGTTCACCTGCCTGCTGACCCAGGGCATGGTCCTCAAGGACGGGGCCAAGATGTCCAAGTCGAAGGGCAATACCGTCGATCCCCAGGGCCTGATCGACCGTTACGGTGCCGATACCGTGCGCCTGTTCACCATGTTTGCGGCGCCACCGGAACAGTCGCTGGAATGGTCGGATACCGGCGTGGAGGGTGCCTCACGTTTCCTCAAGCGACTCTGGAAACAGGTCGGCGACCACGTCGACGGTGGTATGCCGGAACCACTGGACCCGGAGGCACTCACAGACGGGCAGAAGGCCCTGCGGCGGGCGGTGCATGCCAGCATCGCCAAGGTGGGTGACGACATCGGGCGCCGCTATACCTTCAACACGGCGATTGCCGCCAACATGGAACTGCTCAACGAGTTGAACCGCTTTGCCGACAACTCGGCGCAGGGTCGCGCCGTGATGCAGGAGGCGCTGGAGGCCGTGGTGCTGATGCTGTCCCCGATCGTGCCGCACATCACCCATGCCCTGTGGCATGCCCTCGGTCACGCGGAGGCCGTGGTGGACTGCGCCTGGCCCGTATGCGACGACTCGGCCCTGGTGCAGGAACAGATTACCCTGGTGGTGCAGGTGAACGGCAAGGTGCGCGGCAAGATCGATGTCGCCGCGGATGCCGCCAAAAGCGACATCGAGGCCCGGGTGCTGAGTCAGCCGAATGTGCAGAAACACATGCAGGACCGGCCGGTGAAAAAGTTCATCGTGGTGCCCGGTAAGCTGGTCAACGTGGTTGCCTGACATGAACGGCCGCGGGTCCTCCTCCTGGCCTGTCAGGAACCTCGTGCTGATCCTGTTCGGCGCGGCCGTGCTGCTGTCCAGTGGGTGCGGGTTCCATTTGCGCGGTGCGACGCCGTTGCCCGCACAAATGGCCGTCACCTACATCCAGGGCAAGAGCCCCTTCGACCCGCTCAACAACGAATTCCGCAGCGCCCTGGAGGGCCGTGGTGCGCAGGTCACCGCGGAGCGTGAACTGGCCACGGCGATACTGCGGATCCTCGCGAACCGGACCAGCACCGAAGTGCTCACGGTGGATTCCGCCGGCAAGGCTGAGGAGTACGAGATTCGCCAGACCATCCGCTTCGATGTCATCACTGCAGACTCGCAGATACTGGTGGTCGAGCAGACCCTGTCGATGAACCGTTACCTGCGCTATGTACGCACCAATGTGCTCGGGACGGAACGCGAGGGCGAACTGATTCGCAAGGAACTGCAGCGCGGCCTGGTCAACCTGGCCATGCTGCGGATTACGGCTGCGGCCGGCCGGCATGCAGATTAAACCCGAACAACTGGGCCCCAAGCTGCGCGGTCAACTCGCACCGGTCTACTTCATCAGCGGTGACGATCCCCTGAGGGTCATGGAGGCGGCCGACGCAGTGAGGGCACAGGCGCGTGCACAGGGTTACGACGAACGCGAGGTGCTGAGCGTACAGCCGGGCTTTGACTGGGGTGCGCTGGAGTCGGCTGCCGGAAGCCTGTCACTGTTTTCACAGCGGCGCATAATCGACCTGCGCCTGCCCACCGGCAAGCCCGGCGATGTCGGTGCCAGGGCCCTGCGTGGCTATGCGGAACACACCCCCGAGGAAACCATCCTGCTGATCACCGCCGGCAAACTGGAACCCTCCGCGCGCCGCAGCAAGTGGGTCCAGGCGCTGGACCGTGCCGGGATCGTGGTGTTCGTGTGGCCCCTGGACGCAAAGGAGTTTCCGGCGTGGGTGCGCGCACGCATGCGCCAGCGTGGCCTGGAACCCACGGCCGGGGCGGTGGCCCTGCTTGCCGAACGGGTGGAGGGCAACCTGCTGGCCTGCATACAGGAAATCGACAAGCTCTACCTGTTGCAGGGCGTGGGGCCGGTCGATGCGGACGCGATCACTGCCATGGTGGCCGACAGTGCACGCTACGACGTATTCACTCTGGTTGACGCGGCCCTGGGCGGTGACGGCGTGCGTTGTTCCCGCATCCTCCACGGGCTGCAGGGGGAGGGCGTGGCAGCGCCCATGGTGTTATGGGCGCTGGTTCGCGAATTGCGCCAACTGGTCAGCATGGCCGATGCGGTTGCCGGTGGCGAGTCCGTTCCCGGGGTGCTGGCCCGGTTCCGTGTCTGGCAGGGACGCAAGGCGCTCACCGGCCAGGCCCTGGGCCGTCTGTCCGGCACGGCCTGCCGGGACCTGCTGCGGCACTGTGCCCGGGTCGACCGGGCCATCAAGGGGCGGGGCGAGGGAAACCCCTGGGATGAACTGTTACAATTGACCCTTAGGCTGGCGGGTGTAAAGGCCTTGCCGGCAGCCACGTTTCAACAACCGGCCTGAACGAGTCTGTTTCAATGAGTGCAAATGTGGAATCCATGAACCTGGACCTGCCTGCCTACATGCAGGAGCTGGGGCGGCGCGCACGCAGTGCGGCGCGGCACATCGCGCGCGCCGACACGGGCAGCAAGAATGCCGCACTGGTGGCCATTGCCGCTGCCATCGAGGCCGCGACCGATCACCTCAAGCGGGAGAACGCCACCGACCTGGCCGCCGGCCGCGAGCAGGGGCTGGATGCCGCCCTGATCGACCGCCTGGAGCTGAACGACGAGCGTATTGCGGCCATGGCCGAAGGCCTGCGCCAGATCGCGGCCCTGCCGGACCCGGTCGGCAGTATCTCGGACATGAACTACCGGCCCTCGGGCATCCAGGTGGGCCGCATGCGCGTGCCGCTGGGTGTCATCGGCATCATCTATGAATCACGCCCCAATGTGACCGCCGATGCCGCCGGCCTCTGCCTCAAGGCGGGCAACGCCGCGATCCTCCGCGGCGGCTCCGAGGCCATCCATTCCAACCAGGCAATTGCCGCCTGTATCCACGCGGGGCTGGCCAGTGCCGGTCTGCCCGCCGATGTGGTGCAGGTGATCGAGACCACCGACCGTGCTGCCGTGGGTGAACTGGTGCGCCTTGAGGGCTCGGTGGATGTCATCATTCCGCGCGGTGGCAAGGGCCTGATCGAACGTATCAGCAAGGAGTCCCGGGTGCCGGTGATCAAGCACCTGAACGGTGTCTGCCATACCTATATCGACGCCATGGCGGACCTGGACAAGGCGGTGCGGGTGGCGGTCAACGCCAAGACCCAGCGTTACGGGACCTGCAACACCATGGAGACCCTGCTGGTCTCCGCCGAGATCGCCGGCGAGGTGCTGCCGGAACTGGCGGCACAATACGCACAGGCCGGTGTCGAGTTGCGCGGCTGCGAGGCCACGCGCCGAATACTGCCGGACATCGTGGCGGCCACGGAGGCGGACTGGGAGGCCGAATACCTGGCGCCGATCCTGGCCGTGCGCATCGTGGACGATGTCGATGCAGCCATGGACCATATCGCGCGCTATGGCTCCAGTCACACCGACGTCATCATTACCGAGTCGCTGCCGCGCGCACAGCGCTTCCTGCGCGAAGTCGATTCGAGTTCGGTCATGGTGAATGCCTCAAGCCGCTTCGCCGATGGCTTCGAGTACGGGCTGGGTGCCGAGATCGGCATCAGTACCGACAAGCTGCATGCCCGCGGGCCGGTCGGCCTCGAGGGCCTGACGACCCTGAAGTACCTAGTCCTGGGTGACGGTCATATTCGCACCTGAAACCGATCACCGCCTGGCCCGTATTTTCATGGCGTTGCCTTTGCCGGGGCGCAGCAGGCCGGTATTTAGTCTGCGTTTCTTGTGTGTTTGCGGTAGACTTGTCCCGCAGACAGGCAAGGAATTACTCGCGCACATTGCTTAACACCGTATTATATCCCCGGGCCACGCGCCTCTCCTGACAGCTTCATGATAGGCATCCTCGGCGGCACCTTCGACCCGGTCCATTTTGGTCACCTGCGCACCGCGCTCGATGTTTGCGAGGTGCTGGCGCTTGACGAGGTCCGCCTGGTTCCCTGTCACCTCCCGCCTCACCGGGGGCGACCCGTTGCCAGCTCAAGACTGCGGGCAGGTATGCTCGAGGCGGCGGTGGCGGCCTATCCGGCCTTTGTGGTCGACCAGCGCGAGCTCGGACGGGAAGGCCCGTCCTACAGCTTTGATACACTGACCTCCCTGCGTGTCGAACTGGGCGCCATGCCGATCTGTCTGCTAATCGGCATGGATGCCTTTCGCGGCCTGACGACCTGGCACCGCTGGCGCGAGCTGATCGACCTGTGCCACCTGGTCGTGATGACCCGTCCCGGTGCGGAGATCCCGGCGCAGGGCGAGCTGGCCGATTTCATCCGCCTGCACCGGGTTGCCGCTGCCGACGAACTGCGGCAACTGTCCGCCGGTCGCCTGCTGTTTCAGCCGGTCACCCGGCTGGAGATCTCCGCAACGGATATTCGCAAGCGCCTTGCGGAGGGACGCAGTGCGGATTTCCTGATTCCGGAAGCCGTGTCCAGGATCATCAACAGCGAGGGCCTCTACCAGGGCAAACAATGAACCGTGAAGACTGATAAGCACAAGCGAACAAGTGATCAAGCGGGGCTGCAGGGTGCCGGGTTGCTGAACCTGGTTTTGGAAGCGCTGGAGGATATCAAGGGCGTTGACATCAAGGTAATCGATGTCAGCGAACTCACATCGATTACCGACAGGATGGTGGTTGCCAGCGGCACCTCGACACGTCATGTGAAGGCGCTGGCGGACAATGTGGTGCTAAAGGCCAAGCAGGCCGGCAACCCGGCGCTGGGCGTGGAAGGCGAGCAGGCGGCCGAGTGGATACTGATAGACCTGGGTGACGTGGTCGTCCACGTGATGATGCCCGCGGTCAGGGAGTTCTACGCACTGGAGAAACTCTGGTCTGTCGGCAGCCGCGTCGGGGAGGCCACCTGAGCGGTGTGATCGCAACCCGGCCGGCCACTGCACCCTGCCGCAATACCCGGCCGCGAGTGCGCCGATGCAGATTCACCTGATTGCCGTCGGTACCCGGATGCCGGCATGGGTCAACGAGGGCTACCGGGAATACGCCCGGCGCCTGCCGCACGAATGCAGCCTGCGGCTGGTCGAGGTCCCGCCCTGCAAGCGCCGCAAGACGCTGTCCACCGAGCGCATCCGCGAGGAAGAGGGGCGTCAGTTGCTGGCCGCCATTCCCGAGCAGGCCCTGGTCGTCGCCATGGACGTCAGCGGCAAGGCCTGGAGCACGCAGGTGCTGGCTGAGCGTGTGCAGGTCTGGATGCAGGACGGCCGTGATGTGGTGCTGCTGGTGGGCGGTGCCGATGGCCTGTCGGCGGCCTGCCTGGAACGGGCGGATCTGCGCTGGTCACTGTCTGCACACACCCTGCCGCATGCGCTGGTGCGGGTGGTGATTGCCGAACAGGTCTACCGGGCCTGGAGCCTGCTCAGCGGCCATCCCTACCACCGTGCCTGAATCCTGCTCCGGCCCATGTTTAAATAAACTATCTATTCAATCTGTTACAAGTTATTGTTAAGAAACCTTTGATTAACCTGTCAGTGCGAGGAACGAAGTAAGGAAGCAATCTCTAACCGATTGATTCCTTACCAGGAGATTGCCACGCTTCGCTCGCAATGACGCGGTTGTTTGAATTAATCAGAGGTTCCTTAATATGAATTCATATGAACTCGCCGATTGATCTTTTCCTTGCCTCGTCCTCGCCACGGCGGCGTGAATTGCTGGCGCAGCTGGGCATCCGCTTCACCCGGTTGCCCATCGAGATCGACGAGGCGCAACGACCCGGTGAGGTTGCCGCCGACTACGTCTGCCGCGTTGCCCTGGACAAGGCGCGGGCCGGGTGGGCCTCCCTGAAGGACGCCAGCGCGCGGCCGGTGCTGGGTGCGGATACCGCAGTTATCGCCGCTGGCGAAATCATGGGTAAGCCGCGGGACCGGGCCCACGGCCTGGAAATGCTGCAGCGCCTGTCCGGCAGAAGCCACCAGGTCCTGAGTGCCGTTGCCCTGGTCGGTCGCCGCGAGGGGGTCCGAATCAGCAGCAGCTCCGTGACATTCCGCACCCTGAGTGCGGCTGACCGCGAGGCCTACTGGGCGACCGGCGAACCGCGTGACAAGGCCGGCGGCTATGCCATCCAGGGGCTGGCGGCGATGTTCATCACCCGCCTCGAGGGCAGTTATTCCGGGGTGATGGGCCTCCCCTTGCACGAAACTGCGGAATTACTGCAGGAATTTGGTATCAATGTTCTGTAAGGTGTTGAACAGGACGGTTTGGTCAAGCGATTCGGGTGCATGGTGTGAGTGAAGAGATACTGATCAACGTTACCCCCCGGGAGACGCGTGTGGCACTGGTGGAGAATGGTGTGCTGCAGGAGATCTTCATCGAGCGCACGGCCCGCCGTGGCCTGGTGGGCAACATCTACAAGGGCCGGGTCTGCCGTGTCCTGCCCGGGATGCAGGCCGCGTTCGTGGACATCGGGCTGGAGCGCGCCGCCTTCCTGCACGCCTCGGACGTCGTGCCCAGGAGTCCGGAGTCCAACGGCAACGGGGCACCGGTCAGTGCCATCAATGAACTGCTCAGAGAGGGCCAGGAGCTGACCGTGCAGGTGGTCAAGGACCCGCTGGGCACCAAGGGCGCGCGTCTGACCACGCAGATCACTATTCCGTCGCGTTACCTGGTACTCGTGCCCAAGGTTGGCAATGTCGGGATCTCACAGAAGATAGAGGATGAAGCCGAGCGGATAAGGTTGCGCGATATCATCCAGTTGTACATCGCGGAACAGGATGTCGGTGGCTATATCGCGCGTACCGCGGCGGAGGGTGCAAGCCCGGAGGCCATACGCTCCGATATGATGTTCCTTAGGAAGCTGTGGGGATCAATCGAGGAGCGCGATGCCGTGACCCGTCCGGGTTCCGTGGTCTACGAGGACCTGCCACTCGGTGTCCGCGTTATGCGCGACCTGCTGGATGACCAGATAGAGAAGATCCGCATCGATTCGCGCGAGACGCACCAGCGCCTGGTTGAGTTTGCCGGGAGGTTCATGCCGGACCTGCAGGTACAGATTGAATACTATCCCGGTGAAAGGCCCATCTTCGATCTCTATGCTATCGAAGACGAGATCCAGAAGGCGCTGGAACGCAAGGTGCAATTGAAATCCGGCGGTTACCTGATCATTGACCAGACGGAGGCCATGACCACGGTCGATGTCAATACCGGGGGTTACGTCGGTCATCGCAATCTCGAGGAGACCATCTTCAAGACGAACCTGGAGGCGGCACAGGCCATCGCCCGCCAGCTGCGGTTGCGCAACCTGGGCGGAATCATCATCGTCGATTTCATCGATATGCAGCAGGATGAACACAAGCGCCAGGTGCTGCGCGCCTTCGAGAAGTGCCTGGACAAGGATCATTCCAAGACCCATATCACCGAGGTATCCACCCTCGGGCTGGTGGAGATGACGCGCAAGCGGATCCGCGAGAGCCTGGAGCATGTCCTGTGCGAGGAATGCCCCACCTGTGGCGGCCGGGCGTCGCTGAAAACACCGGAAACCGTCTGCTATGAAATCTTCCGTGAAATCCTGCGGGAGGCGCGCCAGTTCGATGCGCAGCAGTTGCTGGTACTGGCATCCCAGGAGGTCGTGGACCTGCTGCTGGACGAAGAGTCCGACAGCCTGGCGGAACTG
The DNA here is from genome assembly GCA_947258615.1 of uncultured Ectothiorhodospiraceae bacterium. Lineage (GTDB taxonomy): Bacteria > Pseudomonadota > Gammaproteobacteria > UBA9214 > UBA9214 > CAMYJZ01. The sequence goes on from CAMYIX010000045.1 coordinate 36,210, forward strand.
GAGGCCTTCATAGGCAAACCGATCAAGTACCAGGTGGAGTCCCTCTATACACAGGAACAGTATGATGTTGTTCCCATGTAGCCCCTGACCCCATGGGTGCCTCCCGCCTTGCCGGTCTGTTAACCCTGGCGCTCACCGGACGTTAGTCTTTAGCATGCTGGCCCGTAGTCTCAGTGCCCTCTGGCTGTCGTCCGCCTTCATGTTGTTCATCCTGGCGCTCGCGCTGACGGCCGCACGCCTGTGGGTGCCCACGCTGGGCGAGTATCGCAATGACATAGAGGAACTGGCCGGCGAACTGCTGGGCAGGCCGGTCAGTATCGGACGCATGGATGCGACCTGGCGCGGCCTGGGACCGGTGGTCAAGCTCAGGGACGTGGTCATCTCGAACCCGGAGCAGCCGCGCCAGCGGCTTGCCATTGACGAGATCTGGCTGGGTCTGGATATCTGGAAATATGCCTATGAGCGGACACTGAAGCTCAAGGGTGTGGATGTCATCGGTGCCGAAATCACGGTCATCCGTGATGAGACCGGCCGGATCTACATCGACAGACTCAGGGGGGGAGAGGGGGACGTGCTGCCGGCGCTGGAGGGGATGCTGGAGACGCAGCGCCTCGCCATTCACGATTCGGTGATTACCGTACACGACCGGCTCAACGGACGTCAGCCGGCACGCTTCTCCGACGTCACCTTGCGGCTGGAAAACACCGGTGACCGGCATGACCTGATCGGTTACGCCATGTTGCCCGGGCACCTGGGCTACCGTGTCGATGTCCAGGGCGTATTCAGGGGAACGGCGGGTGCGATCGACGAGTGGAGCGGCCGCCTGTATATGAAAGGACAGTCGCTGGCCCTGAGCGACGAGAACCTGGCCCCGATCATTTCCGACGTGGATCTCCAGGGTGTCGCCGATGTCCGCTGCTGGATTGATGTGGAATTGGCCGATTTGCAGTCCATCCGGGGTGAGATCGACATCAGTGACCTGCGCGTGCAACGCACGGCAGCGGGCGGGGCAATGGATTATGCCGTTGACCGGTTCAGCGGGGTGTTTGGCTGGCGTGACAGCAGCAGCGGCTGGCAGTTTACGGCGCAACGGTTGAGTGTCGAGCAGGATGTCGATTCGGAGGCCAGGGAGCAATCGCTGTACTCGCTGGCCGGGCGTACGTTTGACGGCGAGCGTTATATTGCAGGTGAATTCGCCCACCTCTACCTGCAGGATGTGCAGTCCTTTCTACGCATCATTCCCGGTCTGGAAGACAAACGCTGGCAGCAGATCGCCAATTTCACCGCCGAGGGTACCGTCCGGAAACTTTCTGTCAGTTTCAAGAGTGCAGGTGACGTCATCAGCGTGCTTGGCTTTCATAGCGATTTTGACGAACTCGGTTTCCAAAGCACCACCACCGGAGCGGCCATCTACGGCCTCCAGGGCAGCATCACCGGGACATCCGCTGCGGGTGCGCTCTGGCTGCAAAGCGGGGAGGTCGATTTGCAGGCCGAAACGTTGTTCCGCGATACCCTGCGTTTCGACACCCTGGCCGGTGAGGTTGCCTGGCGCTATGACAATGACCGGCTGATCATCAGCGCCAAGTCGCTGGACCTCGACAATGCCAGCCTGGAGCTCCGGGCCTCTCTCGGGCTGGAGTTGCCGCTGTCACAGTCAGATTCTTCCACCTTGATAGACATGCAACTCGATGTGGAGCGCGGCGACCTGGCGGCGGTCAGTCAGTATCTGCCCGTCCGCATCATGTCACCGAAGGCAGTCGCCTGGCTGGACCGGAGTCTGGTCAGTGGCGAGATCAGGGGAGGGCGGTTCGTCCTGCAGGGTCCGCTCGACCGGCTGCCCTTCGATAACGGCACTGGTCAGCTGGTTGCCAGCCTGCCGGTCAGCAATGCCGTACTCGACTACCACAAGGACTGGACACGTATCGAGCAGCTCGATGCTGAGGTTGCCTTCAACGGCCGCACCATGGCTATCCATGGCAAGCAGGGAAAAATCAGCTCGGCCTCGCTGTCCGGCGTGAATGCAAGGATCCAGGACCTGGCAAAGCCGGAACTTGAGCTTGATGGCAGCGTGTACGGGGCGCTGCCCGTCTTGTTGGCGGAACTGGCCAGCAGTCCGCTGGGTGACAGCTTCGGGGGTTTCGTTGATCGTACCAGCAGCAGTGGCAATGCGACCCTGCAACTCGATATCCACCTCCCCCTGCACGGCAAGCGGCGGGTCGATGCACGGGGTGAGGTCCTGCTAAAAGGTAATGCCCTGGCGGTTAAGGAGGCAGACATCAGCCTGGATAACATCAGGGGTAAGCTGGCATTTGATACACGCGGTATCAGTGGCCAGTCACTGCAGGCGAGCCTGTTCGATCAGCCGGTTACCGTGAATGTCTGGACCGATGGCGCACCGGCCGCGACCAATATCAGCCTGCGCGGTCCACTGGCACTGGTGGACCGCGTGCGCGAACACAACGTACAACTGGGAGCTTTCCTGTCGGGTCGCAGCGAATGGGAGGCGCTGTTGAGAATCGGGCGGGTGCAGCGGCGCAGTGAGAAACCGGTGATCGCACTGAAGATCGCTTCCACGCTCGAGGGAGTCGGCATCGGACTGCCTGAACCCTTCGGAAAAACACCCCTGGAGGCGCGAACCTTTGCCATCAGTGTGGAGGACATGAACGACCCCGAACGGGTAGTGCGCTTCCGCTATGCGGATATTGCCAACGGGGTCTTCGCGTTGCAGCCGGCACAGCAGGGGCTGGCATGGGACAGGGGCAATCTCTCGATCGGTACCGAGAGGGCGGTGCTGCCTGATGGAGATGTGCTGTCCATCACGGGCCGCTTGCCGAGCCTTGCGTTATCCCGCTGGCAACCGGTATTCGCACGCTGGCAGTCCGGCAGCGGGCCGCCGCTGAAGACCGATATGCTGATCGAAGAGTTGCAGTTCGCCGGTCACCGTCTGCACGAGGTGCAGGTGCGGACGGTCAAGGCCGGTCTGGTCCAGGAGATCACGCTGACTGGCCCGGGAGCTGCCGGCAAGCTGCAGCTTGCCTATGAGGGCGGTGACATCAAGCGGGTCATCATGAACCTGGACCACCTGGTGGTTGAGAAGGCCGCGGCGCTAATCCCGACCGGTGAAGCTTCGATTACACCCGAGGTATTTCCGAACCTGCATGTGTCGGTGAAGGCCTTCACCTTTGCCGGTGTCGACCTGGGCGAGATCGACTTGCTGACCAGCCGGGAGGCGGGGAAGGTGCATGTGGACCGGCTGGTGATGGCATCGGATATCCTCGACCTGCGCATGCTGGGTGACTGGGAGCGGGTCGACGGCCGGCCCGTCTCGCGCTTCGATATCACCTACAGCGACGGCAAGCTGGACGCCCTGCTGGCGGCTTTCAACTACCAGGAGAATGTCTCCGGTGGCAGCTTGCACGGGTCGCTCAGGGCAAGCTGGCGCGGCAATCCCTGGGACTTTCTGCCGGAGCGGGCCAACGGCAAGCTCTACCTTTTGATAAAGGACGGGCAATTACTGGATGTCGACCCGGGGGCGGGGCGGGTACTCGGCCTGCTCAGCCTGCACACCCTGTCGCGCAGGCTGTTGCTCGACTTCAGTGACCTGTTCAAAAAGGGCTTCGCGTTTGACCGGGTCGAGGGCAACTTCACCTTGACCGGCGGCGATGCCACTACCACTGACCTGACCATCGAGGGTCCCGCTGCCCGGGTCGAGATAGAGGGGCGCGTGGGGCTGGCTGCGAAGGACTATGATGAACGGGTCACCGTAATCCCGCGTGTCGGCTCCAGCCTCCCCCTGGCGGGGGCCATCGCGGGCGGGCCTGCCGTGGGTGCGGCGCTGCTGGTCGCGGACAAGTTGCTGGGCAAGGAGATCGAGGGGATGACGCGTTTCGCCCAAACCCGCTACAGCGTTACCGGTCCCTGGTCGGACCCGGTGTATACCAGGCTGGGAGGCCCGGCAAGGGAGACTGTCACCACTGAACCCGATGAACCCGAGGATATCGAGTAAGCGTCCCGTCCGGGCGGAGCAGGCCATGGCTGACAAGGGATCTGTGGTATTCTTTCAGTCGATCAATTGATTGGCTTTTTTTGTCTGCGGTAGGCCGCGTTTCAGGGGCGCGAAAAATAAACGTGTTGGCAGGATTGGTAAAGCGATGACAGTAGTTGCATGTATTCAGATGGCCTCCGGGCCCAACGTGGGGGCCAACCTGCTGGAGGCGGAGCGCCTGATTGAAGAGGCGGTCAGCCGCGAGGCGAAGCTGGTGGTGCTGCCTGAGAATTTCGCCATCATGGGGCAGTCGGAACGCGACAAGGTCGAGGTCCGGGAGCCGGAGGGTGATGGCCCGATCCAGGCCTTCCTGTCCGAGCAGGCGGCACGTCACGGCATCTGGCTGGTGGGAGGGACCGTCCCGCTGATGGCCGCAACCCTGGACAAGGTACGTGCGGCCTGCCTGGTCTACGACCACACGGGAAAACAGGTAGCCCGCTACGACAAGATCCACCTGTTCGACGTGGAACTGGTCGACAGCGACGAGCAGTACACGGAGTCCGAGACCATCGAACCCGCTGACGAGGTGGTGGTCATCGACAGTCCCTTTGGCCGCATGGGCATCGCAATCTGCTATGACCTGCGCTTCCCGGAACTGTTCCGGCAGCAGCTGACAGCGGGTATGGAAATCCTGGTCCTGCCCGCGGCCTTTACCGCCATCACCGGGCGGGCACACTGGGAGGTCCTGGTCAGGGCGCGCGCCATCGAGAACCTCTGCTATGTGGTGGCCGCCGACCAGGGTGGCTATCACCTCAACGGTCGCGAAACCCACGGGCACAGCATGATCGTCGACCCCTGGGGCATTGTCCTGAACAGCCTGGCCCGCGGCCCGGGTGTGGTCTGCGCCAGCATCGACCTGAAGCGGCTGGAGAGCGCACGCCGCAACTTCCCCAGCATCGCGCACCGTCGCCTGCAGTGCCAGTAGGCCTGTCGCTATGATCGCTCTATGAGTTCGTCCAATCTTGATATCGCACGCCAGCGCCTGCTGGCCCCAGCGGGTATCGATGAGAGCGACCTCGACCGTCTGTTCGGCCAGCTGCTCGGGCACGCGGTGGACAGCGGGGACCTCTATTTCCAGTCGACTCGCTACGAGTCCTGGGTACTGGAGGACGGCATCGTCAAGGAAGGCACCCACAGCATCGAACAGGGTGCCGGTGTCCGCGCCATCAGCGGCGAAAAGACCGGGTTCGCCTATTCCGACGAGATCGTGATGCCCGCCCTGTTGCAGGCGTCGCAGGCGGCGCGCGCCATCGCCAGGCGCGGTTCGGAAGGACGTCTGCAGGCCTGGCACCGGGGTGACCAGAACATCCTCTACCCGGCACTGGATCCGCTGGAGCGGATGTCGGCCGACGAGAAGGTCGAACTGCTCAGGAAAGTGGATGCCGAGGCGCGCGGCCAGGATTCGCGCGTCAGTGAGGTTGTGGTCAGCCTTGCGGGCGTGCACGAGGTCATGATGGTGGCCGTCAGCGACGGCACCCTCTCGGCCGACGTGCGTCCCCTGATCCGTTTCAATGTCAGCGTAATCGTCGAACAGGCTGGGCGCCGCGAGCAGGGCAGTGCCGGCGGCGGCGGGCGCACGGAATACGCCTTCTTCCTGGAACAGGAACGTGCCCTGGGTTATGCGCGCGAGGCGGTGCGCCAGGCGCTCGTCAACCTGGAGGCGGTCGATACCCCGGCCGGCAGCATGCCGGTGGTACTGGGACCGGGGTGGCCGGGGATCCTGCTGCACGAGGCGATCGGTCACGGGCTGGAAGGTGACTTCAACCGCAAGGGCACCTCGGCCTTTGCCGGGCGCGTCGGGGAGCGGGTGGCCTCGCCCCTGTGCACGGTGGTCGATGACGGGACCCTGCGGGGCAGGCGTGGTTCCCTGAATGTCGATGACGAAGGCATCAAGACAGAAAACACGGTACTCATCGAGAATGGCGTCCTCAAGGGCTATATGCAGGACCGTCTCAACGCCGGTCTGATGGGGGTGGCCCCGACCGGCAATGGCCGGCGTGAATCCTACGCGCACCTCCCGATGCCGCGCATGACCAACACCTACATGCTGGCCGGGGACCACGATCCGGGAGAGATCATCCAGTCCGTCGACAAGGGCCTTTACGCGGTCAATTTCGGGGGCGGCCAGGTGGACATCACCTCGGGCAAGTTCGTGTTCAGTGCCAGCGAGGCCTACCTGATTGAAAACGGCAAGGTCACCCGTCCGGTCAAGGGGGCGACCCTGATCGGCAGCGGACCGGATGTGCTGAAACAGGTTTCCATGGTCGGCAACGACCTCCAGCTGGATCCCGGTGTCGGCACCTGCGGCAAGGAAGGCCAGAGCGTCCCCGTCGGTGTCGGCCAGCCCACCCTGCTGATCGATGAACTAACCGTTGGCGGAACCAGCGCCTGAACCACCGGTTTGCCTGCGTGTGTCACTTCCTGCTGATCGCAGAACCATGAGTCACCTGATTGACAGCAGGACCCGGAGAAAGCGGGCGCGGAATCTGCAGGGCCTGTGCCTGGGGTTATTGATGGGGCTGACGGGTGCCGCAGGGGCGGCCGGGGTGGAGCAGCATCGTGATGCCGACAGCGGGCTGCTGTCGTGGTCGGTAGAGGAGTCCGGACTCAGCCTGCAGTTGGTCCAGATGCTGGCGGACTACGTGGCCGCCGTCTACAGTTCGCGTGGTCTGCCGCCCGCGGTACTGGAGAGTATCGCCGACTACTGCGTGTTCGGGACGATCGTGACCAATACCTCGGATACCCGGGTCTCTTACCGGGTGGCGGACTGGCGTTACCTGACCCCGGACGGCCGCCGGCACCGTATCAAGACCAAGACCGAATGGCTCGCTGAATGGGAGCGGATGGGCGTGGCCTACCGCTGGTCGATTCTTCCGGACGAGCAGACCTTCGAACCCGGCGACTGGAGCCAGGGTTTTACCACGGTCGCGTTACCGCCAGACAGTGTATTTACACTGCTCTATTCGTGGAGATACCAGGATGAAACACATGAGGGAAGGATTGAGGGCCTGCGCTGTGCGCCGGCGAGTGCACCGCAGGAATGACAATTGTCGGTGGCTGGCTGGCCTGCTGCTGGGCTGGCTGATGACTGCTGCACCGGTGATGGCCCAGATGCCGGTGCCGGATCTGAGTCACCAGATGACCCGGCTGGCCACGCCGGTCGCGGCCCCGGACTTTGTCCTGCAGGACATGGACGGCGAACAGCATGCCCTGAAGGACTATCGGGGTCGGGTGGTGATGATCAATTTCTGGGCGACCTGGTGTCCACCCTGCCGGCGCGAGATGCCATCGATGGAGGCGCTTTACGGGAAATTCCGCCAGGACGGGTTCAGCGTGCTGGCCGTCAATGAATGGGAGGATCCGGAACTGGTATTTCCATACATGGGGCAGTTGAGCGTGTTTCCGACATTTCCCATCCTGTTCGACCGTGAGGGTGAGGTGTCACAGGCCTATCAGGTGAAGGGCCTGCCCACGACCTTTCTGCTCGATAGGCAGGGCCGCATCGTCTTCCGGGCCGTCGGCGGCCGCGACTTTAATCATGCCGAGGTCGAGCAGATCATCCGTGAACTGCTTGGGCAGCAACCCTGAGCGATGGCCGGAGCGCGCCGCCCTGTTGCGAACAACTGGTCCACGATCAGCAGGGCAGGGAGGCGGATGATCAGCTGTTTTCCTGCAACTCCCGCAGGTCGCGGAACAGGCGTCGTGCGGCCCTGGGGGGCTGGTTCATCTCCCGCTCCTTGCGCGCCTGGCGGGCCAGCTTGCGAATATGCTGGCGGTCGGCGGTCGGGAAATGCTCGAGCAGCGTCGCCAGGGCGGAATCCCCCTCGGTGATGAGCGCCTCGCGCAGTTCCTCGAGCAGGTGAAACTCGCGGGTGTTGGTGGCTTGATTGTGTCGCCGGGCCTCGACCGCCGCACGCACCGGTTCGGGGTCGACGCTGCGCATCAGTTTTCCTATGTACTGCAGCTGGCGCTTGCGCCCACCGTGCGCATGGATCTTTTTTGCTGTCTCGATGGCCTCTAGCAGGTTTTCCGGCAGGTCCAACCGGCCCAGGGCGGCGCTGTCGAAGTCGAGCAGTTCCTCCCCGAGTCGCTTGAGCGCATCCATATCGCGTTTGCGCTGGGACTTGCTGATGGTTGCATCTTTGTCGTGTTCGTTGTCGTACATGGGCGTCATGATGTGTTGAGTCATGCAAAAGGATAGCGGTTTCAGCGGGATTTGTCCGGCCAGGGTGTGACCGGTAGAATCCACGCCACTTTACGGGGAATATCATGTCAGAGATCCAGAGCACAGCCATTGAACCGGATTTTCCACAGCAATCGCAGCTGGAGGAGATGGTGCACGATGTCATTGCCCAGGCACAGAAACTGGGCGCCGATGGCGTGGAGGCCGGTGTCAGTATCGATGCGGGGCTGTCCGTGACTGTGCGCCTGGGAGAAACGGAGACCCTGGAGTACAACCGTGACCGGGGGCTGGGTCTGACGGTCTATTTCGACCACCGCAAGGGCTCGGCAAGCACTGCAGATTTCGAGCCCGCCGGCATCAGTGCCACCGTGCAGGCGGCCTGCGATATCGCCCGTTATACCAACGCCGACCCCTGTGCCGGCCTGGCCGATGCCGAGCACATGGCCCGTGTCATTCCTGACCTGGACCTGTATCACCCCTGGCAACTCGATGTCGACCAGGCCATCGAGCTGGCGCGAGACTGCGAGGACGCGGCCCGTACCGTGGATGAGCGTATCGTGAATTCCGAGGGCGGGACGCTGTCCAGCTATACCGGCATGCGGGTGTCGGCCAACAGCCACGGCTTCCTGGGCGGCTACCGCACCAGTCGTCACAGTCTGAGCTGTTCCGTGGTGGGCAGGCAGGGCGAGGAAATGCAGCGTGACCACTGGTATGTGGGTACGCGCGACTATCGCGACCTGGCAACACCCGAGGAGGTCGGGCGCATGGCCGGCGATCGGACCGTCAGGCGACTGGGGACCCGACGGCTGAGCACGCGCCAGGTCCCGGTCATATTTGCTGCCGATGTGGCGCGCGGGCTGTTCGGCAATTTTATCAGCGCCATCAAGGGCAGCAGTCTCTATCGCAGGTCTTCCTTTCTGGTCGATCACCTCGGGAAGCAGGTGTTTCCGGAGTACCTGCATATCCACGAGCAGCCACTGTTGAAGAAAGCGCTGGGCAGCGCCCCCTATGACAGTGAAGGTGTCGCTACCCGGGCGCGTGACCTGGTGCTGGATGGCGTACTGCAGGGCTACGTGCTGGACAGCTATTCCGCGCGCCGGCTGGGTATGCAGACTACCGCCAATGCCGGCGGTGTGCGCAATCTCACCATCGATCCGGGTGAAAAGGACCTGCCGGGGCTGCTGCAAGCAATGGGTAGCGGCCTGTTGGTGACCGAGCTGATCGGCTTCGGGGTGAATATCCTGACCGGGGACTACTCGCGCGGCGCTGCCGGCTTCTGGGTGGAAAACGGCGAGATCCAGTACCCCGTGGACGAGATTACCGTGGCCGGTAACCTCAGGGATATGTTCATGGGAATCGTCGAGGTTGGCAATGATGTGGACCTGCGCGGCAATGTCCGCTGCGGCTCGGTGCTGATCGAACAGATGACCGTCGCGGGCGCCTGAAAATACAAACGCTTTATAAGCCACAGAAACAGTCGTTTGACAGCGTGACCTACTTGTAGACCGGGTTCGCAACCGGATCGATTTGCATGAATACTGCAGGCGCATCGGCTGCAGGCAGTGCAATGTTTGGCTCGGCGACCAGAGCCTCATCAACAAGACAGAAGCCGCCAGGAGGCGGCCTGATTCATGGTCGTGCAAGTCCATGTAGAACTGGAAGTGATCATCAGGCCAAAAGACCCGGATATTCTCCCTGGTGGTTCCGACTAAGGCTGGAACACGTCATTCAATGCCAATGCCGAAATTCATTTGGCGGTTATCGTTGTAGGTCTGAATATTGGCAAAAAGTGGTCATAAGCACGTTGTAGGAACGCCGTCCTTCGGCACGATTGCGTAGTTCTGATTCCGGCCAGAACACGACATTCATCGCCACCGAAAAGCGATGGCCAACGAATTAACGATGGCCATCGCAACTGCCAAGCTAGTCAATCCTTGATTTAACTCAGCTTGTCCACATTATCCCGAGAATGGCTGCGGGGCATTGATATCAGTCAACTAAACGACAAAGACCATTCCAAAAGGCATCCAGGGTATAACCGGGTTCGGCCAGAAGTTGCCGTTCATAACGCTCAATTTTACAGGTAAATTTAGCGAGCTCAGTGAAGGAAAGACGCATGCTAGCTGAAGTTGTTGTCAGCTTTCCACATGCTAATTCTCATTGATTGGAATATCATGCTGCTCGAACCAGATGCAAAGCCAGTGTTCCGCCAGCCACTACTTTCCGTTGTTCCTCCATTAATCGGTTCTCTTCAATAAGAGTTGGTAACCCGCGAATAGAGACAAAATTACGATAATTTCGAAAGTGTCTACGGCCTGCAGCGACTTCGGAAATAAATATAATCGGTTTTGTAACCCAGCCCTTCAGAGGGCGAGCAGGCCCGGCATGAAAATCAATTAAAAGAATACGCCCATCGGTCTTGAGAACTCGTTTCATTTCGGTGATTACTGACATTCGTGTCGGTTGATCCATCTCATGCAAGACGAGCATGCAGAGTATCAAGTCAAAAGTGTCGTTTTCATAGGGTATCTTCGTCGCATCACTGAGGCGGAGTTCCGCCTCCTCCCCCAGTCGGGTTCTGGCAACATTCAGCATAGAAGGAGAGGTATCAATCCCGTACAGCTCACACCCGGATTTCCGGTATAAATCCAGGTGGGCGCCAGTGCCACATCCGACATCGAGCACCTTCCGTCCCTGCTCTAGCGGATGCATACGTATTCCCAGCTGTCTCAAGCCGCGATTCAGTGGTTCGAAGAGTCTGTCATAGAAGCCTGCTACTCTTTGATAGGGATCGTCATCCATCGCATCATCACTAATAGGGTCATGTTATATAGCCTAGTGGGTTATATATGGCTTGCTTTTAAAATACTTGGATGACCGCGAA
>CAMYIX010000046.1 GCA_947258615.1 uncultured Ectothiorhodospiraceae bacterium
ACCGGGTCGCTGGAACGGAGGGTTAAACAGTGTCAGACGAAATCAAGACAGGCGCATACATCTGCAAGGGCTGTGGTCTGGGCGAACGTCTCGACTGCGACCAGCTGGCCACCATCGCCGAGCGCGAGGGCAAGGCCAACGTGGTCAGGCAGCACGAGTTCCTGTGCAACGCCGAAGGCGTGGCCATGATCCAGAACGACATCGACAACGAGGGCGTCAACCGCGTTACCATCGCGGCCTGCTCGCGCCGTTCCAAGACCGAGGCCTTCAATTTCGAGAACGTCGCCATCGGCCGCGCCAACCTGCGCGAGGGCGTCATCTGGGTGCGCCCGGACACCGACGAGGCCCGCGAGACCACCCAGGAAATGGCGGCCGACTACGTCCGCATGGGCTGCGCCGAGGTGAAATACATGACCCCGCCGCACGTCAACGAGGAAGCGGCCAGCAACAATCACCTCCTGGTCGTGGGCGGCGGCATCACCGGCATGACGGCGGCCATCGAGGCAGCGGCGGCCGGCTATCCCGTCACCCTCGTGGAGAAGTCCAGCCAGCTCGGGGGCAGCGCGGCGTTTGAATACAAGCGCGTCCCCGAACACGCCCCGTATGCCGACCCGGAAGACACCGGGGTCGCCGGGATGGCCAGCCAGATCGAGGCCTCCGACAAGATCACCGTGCACCTCAACTCCACCATCACCAAGACCAGCGGTGCGCCGGGCCGTTTCTCGGCGGATATCTCCACAGAAAGCGGTTCCACCACTACCGAAAACTTCGGCGCCATCATCATGGCCTCCGGTGCGCGCGGCTACGATGCCAGCCAGTTGCCGGAACTCGGTTACGGCAAGAGCCCGGACGTGGTCGACCAGGCCGGTCTGGAGAAACTCGCGCTCGATGCCAACGGTGGCCCGATCAAGCGCCCCTCCGACGGCAAGGAAGTCGAAAACGTGGTGTTCGTGCAATGTGCCGGTCAGCGTTCCACGCAGGAAGGCCACCTGCCCTACTGCTCCGGTCATTGCTGCCTGACCTCGATCAAGCAGGCCATGTACTTCAAGGACAAGAATCCGAACATCGACACCAACATCATCTACTCCGACCTGCGCACCCCCGGGGCCGGCGGTGAGGACTTCTACCGCAGCGGCCAGCAGAAGGGTGTCACCTTCACCAAGGGCGCGGTCAGTGAAGTAACGGCCGGTGCCAACGGACCGGAGGTCAGGTTCAAGGATCTCATCCTGAACCAGGAGGTCAACGAGAAGGCCGATCTCGTGGTCCTCGCCACCGGCATGGTCCCGAACTCCGGCGTCGACATCGATGCCGCCCCGGCAGAAGACGAGGAAAGCAGCGCACCGGAAGTCGCGGTCGAGTCCATCCTCAACCTGACCTACCGCCAGGGCCCGGACCTGCCGCACCTGAAGTATGGCTTCAACGATTCGCACTTCATCTGCTTCCCCTACGAGACCCGCCGTACCGGCATCTACTCAGCCGGCCCCGTGCGCCGTCCCATGGACATGCAGCAGGCGAAGGAAGACGCCACCGGCGCCGCCCTGAAGGCCATCCAGGCCCTGGAGAACGCCAAGCTAGGCCGCGCCGCGCACCCGCGTTCCGGCGACCTGTCGTTCCCGAGCTTCCGCAAGGAGGGCTGCACCCAGTGCAAGCGCTGCACGGTGGAGTGCCCCTTCGGCGCCATCGACGAGGACGAGGAGCGCTACCCGCAGTTCAACGAGGCACGCTGCCGCCGTTGCGGCACCTGCATGGGCGCCTGCCCGGTGCGCGTGATCTCCTTCGAGAACTACTCGGTGGAGACCGTCGGTCAGCAGCTGAAGATCGTCGACATGCCGGACGAGTTCGACGAGAAACCGCGCATCCTGGTACTCGCCTGCGAGAATGATGCCTACCCTGCGCTCGATATGGCCGCCAAGAACGGCAACCACTATAGCGAGTTTGCCCGCGTCATCCCGGTACGTTGCCTGGGTTCGGTCAATACCATCTGGATATCCGACGCCCTGAACAGCGGCTATGACGGTATCGTGATGATGGGATGCCAGAAGGGCGAGAACTATCAGTGCCACTTCGTCAAGGGATCCGAAATTGCGCACGTGCGCATGAGCAAGGTCGACGACACGCTGGAAACGCTCAACCTCGAGAAGGAGCGCGTCGAGACCTACGAGGTCGCCATAACCGATATCGAACGGGCACCGCAACTCATCAACGCCATGGCCGAGACCGTCGAGAAGGTCGGCATGAGTCCCTTCAAGTTCTAGGAGAAAATCATGACTGATGCAAATCAACAAATGGTCGAACAGTACCGCAACAACTTTCTCCGCGAAGTCGAGGATAATGTCGAGGAAGGCGAATGGGTGAAGATGTGCATGCAGTGCGGGGTCTGCTCCGGCTCCTGCCCGTTCGGACCGCACTGGGAACACCCGCCGCAGGAGATCTTCATGATGATCCGTGCCGGCAAACGCGACGAGGTACTGCAATCGGATTCCATGTGGATGTGCACCTCCTGCTACAACTGCATCGTGCGTTGCCCGCGTGAGCTGCCCATCACCCACATCATGCACGGCCTGGCGCATTACGCCAAGCGCCTCGGCATTGCCCCCAAGAACCAGCCGACCCAGAAGTTTGCGCAGCTGTTCTGGAACAACCTGACCAAGACCGGGCGCGTCAACGAGCTCAAGCTGGGCCTGGCGCTGTACTTCATGAACGGCATCGGCGAGGGCATCAAGACCTCGCTGAAGATGCAGAAAATCGGCCTCGGCATGCTAATGACCAAGCGCCTCACCCCAATGGAACTGATCGGCGGCCACAAGTGCAAGGACGCCAAGGGCCTGCAGGCGATACTGAAAAAGGCAGAAGAACTCGAGGCGGCCCGCATTCCGGCCACCGGTAAGTGAGGATCAAATATCATGGCTAAGAAATCCTACTCATTCTATCCCGGTTGCTCCTCGCAGAAGGCCGCTTCCGCGTCCAATTACATGGTGTCCGTGAACAGCATGTGCGAGACCCTGGATATCGAACTCAACGAAATCCCGGACTGGAACTGCTGCTCCGCCTCCATCGGCTATGCCGGCGGCGGTGAACTGCCGCGCCTGGCACTGTCCGCACGTAACATGGCGATATCCGAGCAGGCCAACCCGGGCCAGGACATTGTGGCCACCTGCGCCGCCTGCTGGCTGGCGACCAAGGAGGCCCAGGAACGCCTGCATGATGACGACACGCTGATGACAGAAACCAATGAGGCCCTGGCGCAGGCCGGACTCAAGCTCGAGGCCAGCCAGAACGTACGCCACATGGTCGAGGTGCTGATCGAGGACTTCGGTTACGATGAACTCGGCAAACACGTCAAGAAGCCGCTGGACGGCATCAAGATCGCCGGCTACGTCGGCTGCCAGACCAACCGCCCGTTCGGCATCGACGGCGAGTCCTACGAGAATCCCAAGTACCTGGACAAGCTGGTGGAGACCATGGGCGCCGAGCCGGTGGAAAACTACGACCAGAAGGTGTCCTGCTGCGGCGGCGCGCTGGCCTTCTCGGAGCCGGAGAAGAGCCAGGCCCTGATCAAGGACATCATCGAGTCCGCCTACGACGGCGGCGCCGACATGATCGTCACCCCCTGCCCGGTGTGCCAGATGAACGTCGAGGTCTACCAGGACCACATCAACCAGAAGTACAAGACCAACTTCAAGATGCCGGTCGTGTACTACTCCACCCTGATGAGCGTGGCCTACGGCGGCAGCGGCAAGGATGCAGGCCTCGATGGCCAGATCATCAAGGCCAAGCAGCTGGAGGAGCTCGCCTCCAAGTAATCCGCAAACAGGACAGATTTGAAATCTGTCCCTGCACTGTTATAAAGGCCCCTCGCAGAGGGGCCTTTTTCTGGGTCGCACGAAATACGCCGCTGCAGCTCCGTATACCGCGTTTGTAATTCCATTTTGGTCGTGCTATACGAAAACAGCTCGTTGAACGAGGCGAAAAGACCGATACCGCACATCAACCTGGGGGCCATGCCATGACCGAACAATTGCAGTACGACGCCGTTGGGAAACTGATCCTGCGCCTGACCCTTGGCGTGCTCATGCTGTTTCACGGGGTTGCCAAGCTGCTCAACCCGGGTTCGGTAGAATTCATCGGCGGCCGCCTCACCGAGGCTGGCCTGCCCGCCCTGCTGTCCTACGGCGTTTACCTGGGCGAAATTGTCGCACCGCTGATGATTATCGTGGGCGTATTGACCCGGGTTGGCGGCCTGCTGTTCGTGGTCAACATGCTGTTTGCCATCCTGCTGGTCCACACCGGCGATCTTCTCAGCCTCACCGAGCATGGCGGGTGGCGACTCGAGTTGCAGGGCTTTTATTTATTTGGCGGCCTTGCCCTGATGTTCCTTGGCAGCGGCAAACTGGCCGTCAGGCCGGACTGAGCGGCATCTGTTGCAGCCAGTCCTGACCAACGGGGAGAACCACGCAGCATGACTGAGGAACCCGATAGCGCCCCGAACGGGACATCAGGACTGGCCGGTGTAGTCAAGCTGGTAACCGCCAGCGTGATACTCCTGGTGGCCGGTCTCGCCGTACTCGTGGTACTCGACATTATACCGGGGGACGTGTTCGGGGACTTTGCAAAGAAGGCCGTACTGATCGCCAGCATTTTCGTTCTGGCCAGTGCCGCCATCGCCCTGTTGATACGGCGCGGCAAAAGCTAGTCCGCTGGATCATATGATGCCCCCCTGGGCGAATGCACCCAACCTGCTGAGTGCCTTTCGTCTTATCGCCGCGCCCTTTCTGCTCTACCTGGCCTGGACGCACCGCCCTGACCTGTTTCTTGCTCTGCTCGCACTGACACTGTTATCGGATGCGATTGACGGTTTTGCCGCGCGGCGGCTGCACACAACCTCGGAACTCGGAACCCGGCTGGACAGCTGGGGTGACCTGGTCACCTATCTGGTTATACCGCTGTGCGCCTGGTGGCTGTGGCCGGAGATCATCAGGCGCGAGGCCGGGTTTGTGCTGCTGGTACTGGCCGCCCTGGTGGTTCCACTTCTTGCCGGCTTGCTTAAATTCAGGCAACTCACCAGCTACCACACCTGGTCGGCGAAGACCGCCGCCGTACTGATGAGTGTCGCGATTTTCCTCCTGTTTATCGCGGACATCGCCTGGCCATTCCGGTGCGCGGCCGTCCTCCTGGGCCTGTCGGCCTGCGAAGAAATCGCCATCACCCTCAGGCTTCCTGAACTGCGCAGCAATGTACGCAGTTACTGGCATGTGAGCCGCTGGAATCACAGAAGGCCGGCAGACACCGGAGAGGGAACAGGTGCACACAACGACAGCTGAGCAGTTAGCGGATCCAGGGCCGATCGACCACGCGCGACTTCCTGAAGGCGCCGCCATCCGTACAGCGGATGCGGCTTTCCCCTGCAGCCTGCCAGCGGCTGCGTACCGGGCGCGGACTGACGGGATCGGGTCGGCGCAGGGCCGTGCCCCCGGACCAGATAACGCCATAACGCTTGCAACCGGAACGCTCCCTGGCGAAAGCGTCGGTGCTCGCACTGGCAGGGTGAATGACGATCATTGAAAAAGATGAACCCTCAGAGCCTTGCGATTCGCCGGCAGAGGCCGTTGCGGTGACGACAAGCTGTGCGGCCAGCAGCACGGCTGCCGGCCAGTACCCACGGTCAGTTTTCAGCATTATGGTCTCCTCCCCACCGTCCTGCGGGTCGTTTTTGATAGGCACTTATTCAAGTATAGTCACCCGGGGACGCGCAGGGTCTCGAATCGCGCCGGAGGGCAGAGCTCCTGCAGGTGGCCAACCGGGCATTGCAGGAGCGGTCTCCCGACCGCGATGGGAATGGAGTTACAGGTCGGATTACACTGGCACTAATCCAACCTACGCGCTTTAATTACAGACACGGGATAAACCACAGGGTCCCGTTTTTCCAAGGCCTATCTGGAATGGGCTTGCGGACCGTTCACCGGAATACCGGCTGGAGGAGAAAATCATGATCAACAACACCCTTAGCATCTTCAAGCTTCTGCTACTCGTAACCATCCTGGCAGCACCGGTCCAGCAGGTCTTCGCCCAGAATAATGCGGGTGATTCAAGCTCGGCGGTCAAGGTGGTCTACCATGCAGACTACGCTGACCCCCGACGCTTCAGCGCCATGCTGACCAGTATCAACAACATGGTGACCTTCTATCAGAACGAGTTGATCGACTACGATGTCAGGATCGTATTTGTCGCCCACGGCATCCGCTTCCTGACCGAGGACAAGCTGGAGAAAACGCCCTTCAGCAGCGATGCCGCCCTCGATGAACGCCGCAGCAATCTCCAGGGCCGGCTCAGTGCCCTGAATACCGTGCAGGGCGTCAAGCTGGAACTCTGCGACATCACCCGCAGCGGGATCGGGCTGCCCGAGGACAAACTCTACAAGGGCGTGGAACTGGTACCCTCGGGCGTGGTACGCATCGCGGACCTGCAATCCAGGGGCTATGCGTATATCAAGATCGAGTAGATAAACCGGGGCCTAAGGACTATCCGCCAGCGGGGTGCTACAGCCCTGCTCGATGAATTCGCGGATGTAATGATGGGGCCGCGCCCCGTGGAAACGGGCCCGCTCCTCACCCTGTTCAAACAGGATCAGCGTCGGGAAGCCGCGGACGCGATAATGACCCGCCAGCTTCATGTTCTCGCCGGCATCGACCTCGACCTTGGCCAGGTGGAGACTGCCCGCAAAATCGGCAATGACCCGTTCCAGTACCGGGGCGATCACCAGGCAGGGCGCGCACCACTCCGCCCAGAGATCAACGAGCACGGGACGCTGGCGCGATGCCTGGATTACACGGGTGTCGAAATCCTCGTAGTCGACCGCATAGATCCACCCGGAACCCGATTTGAGATGAGTCATAGCCAACACCGGTAATTGCCCGGCCTCCCGCTACCCACAGGCCTGCCGAAGACGCGCATAAACGCCCAGGCAATGAAGGTGCATGACACCACCTGCAGAATCAAGGAGAATCCGCTAACAGTGCACTTGCCGGTCCCGGGGACCGGGGTGCCTTGCCGATGGCGCCACTCCATTGGATCATATGATGCATTCACATCCGCTCAAGCTGATCAACACGCTGGTCTTTTACGCCAGCTGCATCCTGCTGGTGACCTCCTGCTGGCACCGCAACGAGTTTCCCGCCGATATGCAGCTGGCCGACGGCATCCTGGAGGAACCCGCCCAGCACAAGGCCAACGAAGCCCGGTTCACGGCGTCCCTTAACGGTGTCGATTACACCATAACGCCACGCTACCATTATGAGCTGACCGGCCTGGTCGTCTCCTATGAACACCATGACGGTAACTACAGCCTTCACCGCTTATGGAACGACCATATCAACGTGGCCGATGTGTGCGTCGTCTGGGGGCATAATGCAACGGACATCGACCTGAACCGCTTTGACTTCTGGAACGGGGAATTCACCTGTAATTTCCACACCCGGGACAGCGCGGACTGGGAACGCTTCCGGCTCGACAAGATCGCCAACAACCACCTGCTCGCCGAGGACCCCTATCTGCGCAAGCAGGTCAAAAAACTGCGTATCGGGGACCAGATACAGATCCGTGGCTGGCTGGCCGACTATGCCAACGACCAGGGATTTTCAAGGGGAACGAGCATCACCCGCGCTGACCGTGGCAACGGGGCCTGCGAGACGATCTATGTCAACGGCTTCACCATCATCAGCCCCATGGACAATGGCTGGCGTACCCTGCTGAGCATGGCCCTGCTGGGCGTGATTGCCAGCAGCCTGATCTGGTTCATCGCGGTGGCCCGGGGGGTGTTCTAGACGTGACAGTACGGTCCGACCCCGGGCATCATCCGGACAGGCTTCGCCGGTCGGCCTGATCACATGTTCAGGATAAACCGGAAACGTCTGCGGCGCTGGCTGCTGTACGGCCTGCTGGGCTTTGTGGTCATCAGCCTGCTGCCGGTCATCGTGCTGCGCTGGGTGACGCCGCCCACATCGGCGGTCATGCTCGCGCGCACCCTGGCCGAAGGACACAGCCAGGACTACCGCTGGGTGCCCCTGGAGCGCATCTCGCCACACGCCGCCCTGGCCGTGATTGCCGCCGAGGACCAGAAATTCCCGC
>CAMYIX010000047.1 GCA_947258615.1 uncultured Ectothiorhodospiraceae bacterium
GGCTGGCGGCAGGTGCACGGTGCACGCGGGCGCATGGTCTCGAACGGTCTCTATGCCTTTGTCCGGCACCCGCAATACACCGGACTGTTCCTGGTCATTAGCGGTTTCCTGCTGCAGTGGCCGACACTGTTGACCGTATTGATGGCGCCGATTCTGCTGTATGCCTACGTGCGCCTCGCTCGCTCCGAGGAACGCTATATGCTGAAACAATTCGGCGAACAGTATGCAAACTACATGCGCCATGTGCCGCCATTCTTTCCACCCCGCCATCAATGGAAGGCGATCTTTACCACGCCGGTTCCGGATGAAACCGGTGACAAGGCGCATAACTAGATTGACAACTGCCGGCTGACGCCGGCGAGGAGATACCTATGGAGGGCTTGTTATCATTTCTGGTAATCGGCGGCCTGTTCTTTCTCATGATGCGCTTCGGTTGCGGCGCACACATGGCCCACGGAGGACATGGTGGGCACAGCGGTCATGGCAGCCATGATGCAGACAATGAAGAAAAACATACCGACCCGGTGTGTGGCATGGAGGTTGATGTAAGCAAGGGCTACGGGAAGATGCATGACGGTCAGCTGTACCGCTTCTGTTCCCGCAACTGCCTGGACAAGTTCGAGGCGGACCCGTCTCGCTATCTTCAACCCGTACCCGGGGATACAGGAGGTGCGTCATGAAGACCGGTGTTTCGCTGTGGGCGGTTGGCCACGCCAGCAGCCTGTTTCTCGCGATCACGTTTGCCCTGTGCGTGGGTTTCGACCTGCTGTTTCCCGAACACGCCATGTTCCGGGCCTGGCAGGACCTGTTGCCCGGCTTTGTCTGGCTGAGCTGGAAAAGCTTCTTTTTCGGCCTGGTTGAGGCCTGGGGTTACGGCTGGTACTTCGCGCTGGTATGGGTACCCATCTACAATGTCTTTGCGGTACGCAAAAGGACTGCGGACTGACCGGCTGTCATGCAGAGAGAGGTTTCAGGCAAGCACGCCACATCCCGCATTGGCATTGTGCTGAGTTCGGGCGGTGTGCGCGGAGTGTATGCGCACACCGGGTTCATGCAGGCGATACAAGGCCTGGGTATCTCGATTACGGCCAGTGCCGGCTGCAGTGCCGGCGCCCTGGTCGGGGGATTCATCGCCAGCGGTACACCGCTGGACGACTGGGCAGCGACCCTGGCAGGAATTACCAGCCGCGCCTTCTGGACGCCGGACTCATTGCCACGTTTTCTCTGGGAGATGACGGTACGCCGGGGGCGCGGCTATACCGGTCTGTCTGACACCCGCGCCGCCCTGCAATTTACCCGCGATAACCTCGCCGTGGAGACCTTTGGCGAATGCCGTTACCCGTTTCATGTGCTGGCCGTTAACCTGGGCACCGGCAAAAAAATGGTGTTCTCCGCAGGAGAGCTGGCACCGCGCATGACGGCCAGCGCCGCCATGCCCATCCTGTACGATCCCGTCAGGATTGATGGTGAATACTATTGTGACGGTGCCCTGATTGACTTTGCGCCAACCGATGCCATTTGTTGCCGTCATCGGCTTGACGTCGTCATTGTGCATCACGTATCACAGCAGTTCAGTATACATCGCGACATTGAATCCTCGCTCGAGGATTCGTGGGCGATGCTGGAGATCGTCAATCGCCTGGTGTTCAGGGAAAGACCATGGTACTTATCCGGTGAGCCGCTCACGCTGCACCACTGTCCATGCGGTTGCGGTGCGATCGTGGTTGTACTCGAACCTGAACTGCCAGAGATGCGATGGCCGATTACCAAAGACGGTGACGCGACCCGGTTCCGCGCCAGGGAGCAGGCAGAGTTGCTATTGGCGCCTTACCTGGATGCGCTGATAAGTGATCCCCGCAAGCAATTACCGGTATCCGGAATAACTGCAATACAATCCGCCAGCGGCTGTGGAATAAATGACAATCATTGATACTGGCAGTACTGGCTGGCAGCAGATCATAAACACTAGCAATCAATACGGGAACTGACATGAAAACCGACTACCAGGCGAAAAGTCTCACGCTCACCGGCGCTGTGGCGATGGGCACCGGCGTCATGATCGGGGCAGGCATTTTCGCACTGACCGGACAGATTGCCGAACTGGCCGGTCCGGGGTTTCCGTGGGTGTTCGTCGTTGCGGCACTGGTGACCGGGTTCAGTGCCTACTCCTACGTAAAACTCTCGAATGCCTTCCCGTCGGCAGGCGGTATCGCAATGTTCCTCGAGAAGGCCTATGGACGCACTGCAGTAACCGCGTCGGCCGGACTGTTGATGGCCTTCTCGATGGTGATCAACGAGAGCCTTGTTGCGCGCACTTTCGGTACCTATACAGCGCGACTCCTGAACGGTTCGGAACCCGACCTGCTGGTGCCTGCACTGGCGGTTATGCTGATTGTCATCGCCTTTCTCATAAATATTTCCGGGAACCGCCTGGTAGGCAGCGTTTCGCTTGTCATGGCGGTCGCCAAGGTAGCCGGTATCGGTGTCCTGGCACTGGCCGGTTTTCTTGCGGCACAGGAACTGGATCTCCTGGCCGCAACGCAGACTGCCGAGCCGTCGGTATCCGGTTTTATTGCAGCGCTTGCACTCGGTGTGCTCGCATTCAAGGGCTTTACCACGATCACCAACAGCGGGTCCGAAATAGTCGACCCGCACCGCAATGTCGGTCGCGCGATAATTCTCTCGATCGTGATCTGCGTGGTTATCTATTTGCTGGTGGCGCTGGCGGTAAATGCCAGCCTGTCACTGCCTGAAATTGTTGCGGCGCGTGATTATGCCCTTGCCGAAGCGGCCAGGCCGACATTTGGTGAGCTCGGCGTGATATTGACAATCCTGCTCGCGATTGTCGCAACCGCGTCAGGCCTGATCGCCAGTATCTTTGCAGTATCGCGCATGCTCGCCATGCTGACAGACATGAAGCTGATCCCGCATCGGCATTTCGGCATGCCTGGCCGCATTCAGTCGCACACCCTGGTCTACACGGCCTGCATCGCCATCGTGCTGACGGTCTTCTTCGATCTCGGCCGGATTGCCGCACTGGGGGCAATCCTGTACCTGGTTATGGATATCGCCGTGCATTGGGGTGTGCTTCGGTATCTGCGCGACACGGTGGGAGCCAATGTGCTCGTTGTCGGCCTCGCTATTGGAATGGACGTTGTCGTCCTTACCGGTTTGCTGATAGTCAAACTGGAGACAGACGCATTGATCGTGGCGGTGGCCGGTGCTCTGATACTGCTTATCTATATTGCAGAGCGCGTTTTCCTTGGTCGCGCGAACCCGGGCCTGCAGGCGCCGCATTCCGGTCACAAATAACAGGCGAGAGGTAATGTTATGGATCACGCGGTTGCGCTGGTTGAGGTCTACCTCCAGATCAATGGCTATTTCACGGTAGCGGAATACCCGGTAATCGAGTCTCTCGGCAAGCAGCATTACGGTGTTGCCACTGACCTGGATATCCTTGCCTTCCGCTTCCCCGGTGCAGGCCGGCTAATACCGGGACGCGGTGGCGCCGGCCTGTTCGCGCCGGATCCGGCACTGGGTATCGACGGCGACACGG
Organism: uncultured Ectothiorhodospiraceae bacterium; assembly: GCA_947258615.1. Lineage (GTDB taxonomy): Bacteria > Pseudomonadota > Gammaproteobacteria > UBA9214 > UBA9214 > CAMYJZ01. The sequence goes on from CAMYIX010000047.1 coordinate 3,557, forward strand.
CCGACATGCTGATCGGCGAAGTCAAGGAAGGCCGCGCAGAACTGAATCGCAATACACGGAACCCGGATGTCCTGCGCACGGTCCTTGCCCGCTTCGGCTGCTGTTCCATGGACGATGTAGACAAAACTGTCCAGCAACTGCTCCGCAAGGGCAAGGCCGCCGCCCATGCGGGACACCGTGTACGCCTGATGGCATTCGGCTCAAGCAGTGAACAACCACCGCACGGCGGCTACAGTACGCTGACACTGGGGCACATCACCGGCTTTATTGAAGAGTACCTGGACCAGCACTGGAAAGTGTTGCGGCATGCGCAATTCAAACACCCTGCACTGGGATTATTCATGGTGCTGGAGAAGGCGCGGCGGGAAGCAGGCAAACATAGGAGGGGATGATGCATGACCCGGTATGCATGATGGATGTTGGTTTGCGCGACGCGGGCGCCATGGCCGTGCACGATGGGCGCGCTTATTACTTCTGCAGCAGCGGCTGTCGGGAAAAGTTCGTCACCGAACCGGAGAAATACCGGGCCAACGTACAGGCAGAACGTCTGACCGTGGGTGTTATGGGCTCGGCTGACACCGATGCCGATGACGCGATCAGGCAACGTGCCCGTATCCTCGGCGAAACAATTGCAGACCAGGGCCTGGTGCTGATTACCGGTGCCTGTCCCGGCCTGCCCCGGGAGTGCGCGCTTGGTGCCCGTCAATACAACGGGCTGTCGGTAGGCATTTCGCCCGCCCTGAGCCTCGACGAACATATTCATAAATACCACTCGCCGACAGACGCCTTTGACGTCCTTATTTACACGGGCAGTGGACTCATGGGCCGCGAGGTCACCAATATCCGTTCCAGCGACATGGTGATCATACTGGGCGGACGCTCCGGCACCCTGGGGGAATTTGCCATTGCCTATGACGAGGGGAAACTGATTGGTGTACTGGAAGGCAGTGGTGGAATCACCAGCGAGCTGAAAAACCTGGTCCGGAACATCGACAAGGATACCGGTGCCTTGCTGGTCTACGAATCAGACCCCGTGACCCTGGTTGGGCATCTGCTGGAAGTCTACACTGAAAAGCATTTCCGGCGGCCTTCCTGTTTCTGTACAGGACCATTATCGGATGACGGGCAGAATGAGCAGTAATGCGGTAATCGAAATATCCGGTGCGGGTCCGGCAGGACTCGCGGCAGCGCTGGCGGCAAGGGCAGCCGGTCAGCACGCACTGGTCTACGAGAAACGCGGGGATGTCGGCGGACGTTTTCACGGCGACTTTCAGGGGCTGGAGAACTGGACCACGCGTGATGATGTCCTGGATGAGCTTGCTTCCCTGGGAATCGATGCCGGTTTCGAACACATACCGATACACGATATTGTCTGTTTTGACTACAAGGGAACCGGGAAGTCGTTCCGTTCACGGCAACCCCTGTTCTACCTGGTACGACGTGGTGCTCAACCCGGCAGCCTTGACCTCGCGCTGAAACAACAAGCCCTGGAGAAAGGCGTAGAGATTCGTTTCAATACCCCGGCGTCACGTCTACCCGATGGCGGCGTGGTTACGGAAGGACCGCATCGCGCCGATGCCATTGCAGCAGGCTACCTGTTCGATACCGACATGGCGGACGGAATTTACGCGGCGGTCTCTGATTACCTGGCGCCGAAGGGCTACGCCTACCTGCTCATAAACCAGGGACGCGGCACCCTGGCCACCTGCCTGTTTGACGATTTTCACAACGAACGCCAGTACCTGGAACGCTGTGCCGCATTTTTTGATGACAAGATCGGCGTACGCATGGATAATCCGCGCCGCTTTGGCGGCAGCGGAAATTTTTCACTGCCGCGCCTGGCGCGCAAGGGGAATATTCTTTATGCCGGCGAGGCAGCCGGATTTCAGGACCCCCTGTTCGGCTTCGGCATTCGCTGGGCCCTGCTTTCCGGTGCTGCCGCGGGACAGGCCCTTGCAAAGGGTGATCCGCGCCGGTACGTGCGTCTCTGGAAACGACGCCTGCGACCTTACCACCAGGCTGCAGCAACCAATCGCTGGTTTTATGACCGCCTGGGTAATCGCGGTTACAGCCTGACCCTGCGGCGCTTTCCAAAGGAAGGTGATGTACGTGACTGGGTACATCGCGCCTACGCGCCCCGCCTGTGGAAACGCGCCTGGTATCACCTGGTAGTATCCCGACGGGAAATTCCGCTACTGAATCTCCACGAAGATTGCGACTGCACCTGGTGTCGCTGCAAACGCCACATGCAAGCCGCCGGCAACTAAGCGATAATGAACATACTAACCGTCAATGCCGGCAGCTCATCGCTTCGCCTCGCGTTATTCCGTCTTGAAGGATCAAACCCGCTGCCTGTTGCGGAAGCAGCCTACACCCGCGATACAAACCGGCAAGCCGAACAACTACACAGGTTCATTTCCAGTCACACTGACCGGGTCGACCTGGTCGTACACCGACTGGTTCACGGGGGCGACCGGGTCACGGGCCCCGCGATTGTTGATGACCGCGTGGAAAGTGATATTGAGCGGCTTGCCTTGCAGGCGCCCCTGCACAACCCTGCCGTAGCGGCGCTGATTCGCACCTGTCGTGATGAGCTTGGTAAAAAAACGGTGCAAGTGGTAGTCCCTGATACAGGGTTTTACGCGGACCTGCCCGAGGTTGCATCAAACTATGCCTTGCCTGGCGAGCTGTGTGAACAACATCAGATACGCCGTTACGGTTTTCACGGACTCGCGCACCAGGCAATGCTGCAATCGTGGCAGGAATCAAGACCTGACCCGGGCAATGGTGGCCGCGTGATTTCCTTGCAACTGGGAGCTGGTTGCTCGGTTACCGCGATAAACCGGGGCATCCCTGTTGACACGTCCATGGGATTTACACCCCTGGAGGGCCTGGTAATGGCAACACGTTGCGGCGATGTTGATGCCGGCATCCTGCTCTACCTGCAACGCGAGGCCGGCTACTCCATCGAAAAACTGGAACACCTGCTGAATCATGAGAGTGGACTGCTTGGCCTTTCCGGGAAAAGCGCAGACATGCGCAACTTGCTGGGCTGTGAAGAGCCTGCCGCAAAACTCGCCGTTGATATTTACTGTTACCGCGCCAGAAAATATGTCGGCGCCTACTTATCCGTTTTGGGTGGTGCCGACGCCATTCTTTTCGGCGGTGGTGTCGGGCAAAACAGTGCGTTTGTGCGCAAACAGATCCTGGCAGGGATGGAGTGGCTGGGTATAGAACTGGACCATGAGAAAAATGCTGCAATTGATGGTAACGAGGGGCGTATCAGCACCCTGGAGAGTCATACGGAAATACGGGTAATAAGCGTGAATGAAAGCGCCCTGATGGCCAGGGAGGCTGCGCAGGTTATGGCGCAATTATTGAAGGCTGATGGATAGTGGTTTGCGTGGACATGCCGACACCACCGTCTCATGAGAATGCGCATCATGCGAGCGTATTGCACTAGTACCTGTTTGCAAATGTGGCAGTGTTTAGGTCGCCGTGAACCTGACCCACTCCGAACAAAAACGGACGCTCGCACATGACTGAAGACCCGGAATCATCTATTACATCCAGCCCGCACCGGAACCCGGGAGTCATTGCATTACCGGTACGGGACCTCGCCCAGGTGATAGTGGTTATCATCCTCTGGGCCATTTGTTATCCATTGATCACTACAGGGCTGACAGCATCTCCACCATTCCATCTTGCAGCGATTCGCAGCCTGCTCGCAGGTGCCAGTCTGCTGCTTGCCGGAATAGTCTGCAAGCGGCCGCTT
>CAMYIX010000048.1 GCA_947258615.1 uncultured Ectothiorhodospiraceae bacterium
TTCGACCAACGGTGTTTCATCGTCATCTGTTATCCAGATGCAATCCCAGTGCTGTGGTGATATCCGTGAACAAGGGATGGCGATTACGGGTAACCGTGGCGATGCAATAGACCTGATGCTGCAGGGAATGACGCCCCCTGCGCAATGCGTCGCAGGATAGGGTGACCTCCTTGTCGCCAATGGTAAGGATAGCTGTTGGCCGAATGAATTCGGCCAACTACAACGGTAATCTACCCACTCGATTTGGGGAAGAGCCCTTTTTTTCAGTTGCAGACCAGGATCAGCTTGCCGACGGTTTGTCCCGATTCCAGGTCACGCTGGGCGCGGGCCACCTGCTCGAACGGGTAACTGGTCACGGGCGGCATTCCGAGCCGGCCCTCGTCCAGCCACTGCAGCAGTTGCTGCAGACCGGCGCTCATCAAGGCGGTCCGGTCGAACAGGAAACTCAGGTTGAATCCCAGCACGCTGCGGTTGCGGGTGGTCAGGCTGAAGGGGCTGAAGCGCGGCGTGCGCCAGTAGTGCCAGGCCAGCTTGAGCTTGCCGGGCAGGCCGCCGGTCTTCGGCAGCATGCTGTGAAAGCCGTAGACGACCAGTCGGCCGACCGGTGCCAGGTGCTGGTAGCTCTGGCCCAGGGTGGCGATGCCGTTGGCATCGAGGATGATGTCATAGCCGTCCGGGGCCAGGCGCTCGGCCTCTGTCCACAGGTCCCGGTTCGACTTGTCGATGACGGCATCGGCGCCCAGCGCCTGTGCCGCGTCGACCTTGTGGGCGGCACCGACCACGGCGATCACCCGGCAGTCGGCGATCTTGCCGAGCTGTACCAGCATGCTGCCGACACCGCCGGCGGCGGAATGCACCAGGATGGTCTCGCGGGCCCGCGGGTGGGCCAGTTCGAACAGGCCAAACCAGGCGGTCAGGGCGATCCCGGAAAAGCCGGCGGCCTGTTCCAGCGACAGGCGCCCCGGGAGCGCAAAGACCTGCTGGCGCGGGACCAGGAGCTGGGTGGCGTAGGCGTTGAAACGGGTGATGGCCATCACCCGGGCGCCGGGCGCCAGGTCGGTGACGCCCTGGCCGCAGGCCCTGACGCTGCCGGCGACCTCGAAGCCGGGGGTGATGGGGTAGCCGACGTAGTGTTTGGCGGAGGCATACAGGCCCATGCGGGTCACGCAGTCCGCGTAGTTCACGCCAATGGCGGCGACGTCGATGAGCACTTCACCGGGACCGGGCGCCAGGTCCGGGTGTTCCTCGATGGTCAGCCGCTCATAGCTGCCGGGTTTGTGGATGACGACCTTGCGCATGGTGTGCCCGCTGGCAGGGCAGGACCCAGCCGTTACCGGGGTGCGGCGATCAGCCGTCTTCGTCTTGCGTGCCTTTCCTGCTGCCCGGCTCGAGCTTGACCACCACGGAGGTCTGGGGTTCGTCGACAAATCGCGGCCGCTTGTTCATCGGCCGTCCGGCCGCGTCCGCCAGTTCGGCTTCGCGGGCGGCGATCAGTCCCAGGCAGTCGCGGATGCCCTTGACGGTATCGTCCGACAGCGGGTGACGATAGCCGGGCCGGGTGTAGGTGTCTTTGGCAACGTCGGTCAGCACACGCTTCATTACGCGCAGGATGCGTTCTTCCTTACCGGGTTCCTGTTCTGCCATGTCGGTGCCTTGTCAGGTGTCTCTTGGTCTGTGGGTGGCTATTGTCGCACAGTTCCGGCACGGCGGACGGCGCCAGCAGCGATCCGTGACATACATATAGTTCCAGTTGCAGCCGCCGAGTTGCCGCAGTGCCGCCAGCAGGGTCTCGACCGGCACGGCCTCGGACGGGAAGATCCCCCAGATCTCGATGAAGGTGCGGGCGAAGCCGGCGTGCCTGCGGAAATTGAGGTCATACAGCTGCCCCCGGTGGCCGCATTCCGCGCAGTTCCATCGGCTGTGGTCGGGGTTCGTCTCCCAGCGTCGCAGCAGGTCGGGCCAGCGTGTCTCCACCTGCCGGCAGTGCGGGCACCTCGGTGGCGGTGCCTGGGGGCTGGAGCGAAAGCGAATGCCGTTGCGGTTCCCCGCCAGTCGTATATGGCAAAAGCGGCCCTCGCTGCAGGCGGCTTCACGCGCGGCGGGGTCGGCCGGGGGTTCCAGTTCGATCAGCGGAGAGCAGCCCAGGAAGGTCAGCAGTTGCAGGAAGCGCTCCCCGGTCAGGTAGTGCGTGCCGCCCTGGCACTGGAATGCGGGGCCGATCAGGCCGATGGATTGCAGTCCTTGCGCCAGTGCATCGGTGTCGATGGCGGGGGTGTCCGCCTGGGACGGGTACAGGATCAGTTTGTTGGCCGTCATGCGGGTTACCGGTGAATTGACTGGATTTTCAATGGGCGAAGCGCTGGCGGGAACCGCAACTGTTCCTGCGTGTCTGCATACATCATAATAAGTGCCAGCCGTGCTGGTTGCTACCGAGGCCGATCAAGATGACATCTGGTGATCCGTTTTCAATCCATGCCCTGGAGCTGGGGCCCATGGAAAACTTTGTCTACCTGATCCATGACCATGCCACTGACCGGGCGGCAGTGGTGGATCCTGCCTGGGAGGTGCCCGAGGTGCTGGCCCTGGCGCAACGCCGTGGGGTCACCATCACCGACATCCTCTTGACCCACAGCCATCATGACCACATCAACGGCATCGAGGCCGTGCTGGAGAAATTCGATGCCCAGCTGCACCTGCTGAAGGACGAGTCGCGTTTCTGGGGCAGTTACCCGGACCTGCCGACCCTGCATCACGGCGGGGAGCGCATTGAACTGGGCGAGACCGCCATCAAGGTGCTGCACACCCCCGGGCATACCCCCGGCTCTGCCTGTTACCACCTCGGCGACCAGCTGATCACCGGGGACACGCTGTTCGTGTTCGGATGCGGTCGCTGTGACCTGCACGGCGGCGACCCCGAACAGATGTATGTCACCCTCAAGGATATGGCGGAGCGGCTGCCGGCACAAACCCGCATCCACCCGGGCCACAATTACTCCGTCAAAACCACCTCCACCCTGGAGGAACAGCTCGAGGGCAACCCCTTCATGCACTTCGACAGCAGCGATCGGTTCATCCACTACCGCATGCACTATCACGACAGGCATCGCGACTCGCCTTACGGTCCGGTACGCAAGGGCGAGGAAATGACGTAATCCATCGGTATCAGGGAGCTGGCCATGCACAATCGTTACCGCCTGTACATCAGGTACCCCGTAGTGGCGCTGCTGGTGGCCCTGCTGGTTGCCTGTGCCACCCTCGGCCCCTACAAGGAGCCACCGCGCGTTTCCCTGGCCAGTATCCAGCCGAAGGAGATGGGCCTGCTGGAACAGCGCTATGGTCTTCAGCTCAGGATACTGAATCCCAATGACACGGCGATTCCGCTCAAGGGCCTGAGCTACAGTCTGGAGATCAATGGCCGCGAGTTCGCCTACGGGGTCAGCCGCCAGTCGGTCACCATTCCGGCCTACGGTGAGGCCCTGCTCGACGTCGACGTGGTGAGCAACCTGCTGAATGTGCTGCAACAGGTTCAGCAGATGGGCGGCGAGAAGCGCAGCAGCCTCAAGTACCGCCTGTCGGGCAAGATGAACCTGGCCAGCCGGGTCGGCTCACTGCCGTTCGACTACAGCGGCGAACTGAACTACCTGCCGGCAGATGCGGCCGTCCCCTGACAGCGCCGGCATGAGCCGTTTCCGCGCCTGCCGGGTCCATGAGCACAACGGCGCCATCGATGCCCGCCTGGAGGAACTCGAGCTTGATGAGCTCGCGCCGGGTGATGTCACCATCCAGGCCCACTATTCCAGCGTGAACTACAAGGACGCCCTGGCCGCGACCGGCAAGGGCAGGATCATGCGGCGCTTCCCGCTGGTTGGCGGCATCGACGTGGCCGGGGTGGTGGCCGCCTCGGATGACACCCGCTTCAGGCCCGGGGATGAGGTGCTGGTCACGGGCTGCGGGCTGGGTGAAGACCATGACGGCGGCTTCTCCGAGGTGGTGCGGGTACCGGCCGACTGGGTGGTGCCCCTGCCCGCCGGCCTGTCACTGTTCGAGGTCATGGCCATCGGGACGGCCGGGTTTACCGCGGCCCTGGCCATCGATCGCATGGAGCAGAATGGTCAGCAACCGGGGCAGGGCGCTGTCGTGGTCACGGGTGCCAGCGGTGGGGTGGGCAGCTTTGCCATTGACCTGCTGAGCGCCCGCGGCTACCCGGTGGTTGCCCTGACCGGGAAGCCCGGTGCAGCGGCCTACCTCGGGGAACTGGGGGCGGGCACGGTGCTTGACCGGCGCAACCTCGAGCTGGGTGAGCGGCCTCTGGAGAAGGCCCGCTGGGGTGGCGCCATTGACACCCTGGGCGGCGCGGTACTGGCCTGGCTGACGCGCACGGTCGGGCCCTGGGGGACGATCGCCAGTATCGGTATGGCCGGGGGGGTCGAGCTCAATACTAGCGTCATGCCCTTCATTCTGCGCGGCGTCAGTGTCCTGGGCATCACCTCGGCCAACTGTCCCATGACGCGCCGGCGCCGGGTCTGGCAACGCTTGGCCGGGGATCTCAGGCCGGCGCACCTGCGGGAGATCGTCACCGGGGTCGTGTCCCTGGAGGAGTTGCCGGAGGTGTTCGAGCGCCTGCTTGCCGACCGGCATCGGGGCAGGACCGTCGTGCGGATTGCCGGCGGCGTCGGCTGAGCGCATGCCGGGGTCAAGGCGGCCGGTCGATGAGTATGGCAGTTTCCGGCGTGCGGTTTTCGGTGTCGCGCTCTTTATCGGCATACTCTGGGTCATCGAACTGGCCGATAACGCCTTCCACCTGCACCTCGCCCAGCTCGGGATCTATCCGCGCGAGCCGGCCGGTCTCCGGGGCGTGTTATTTGCACCCCTGATACACGGCACCTGGGGGCACCTGATCTCCAACAGTGTCTCGCTGGCGGTGCTGGGGGTTGCGCTGCTTTATGGTTACCCGCGTTCCAGGGGGTATGTACTGATGCTGATCTACCTGGGATCGGGCCTGGGCGTGTGGCTGTTTGCCCGCAGCAGTTTTCATTTCGGTTCCAGCGGGCTGACCCATGGCATGATGTTCTTCGTCTTTGCCAGCGGCATCCTGCGCCGGGACAGGTTGTCCATTGCCCTGGCGATGATCGTTTTCTTTCTCTACGGGGGGATGATCTGGACCATCTTCCCGAACGAGCCGGGTGTGTCCTATGAGAGCCATTTTTTCGGTGCCATGATGGGGCTGATCGCAGCCTTCCTGTTCAGGGGCCTGGATCCGGTGTTGCCCGTCAAGACCTATGACTGGGAGGGTGAGGATGTCGACTGGCCGACAGAATCCGATACCGATCAATGGCATGGCAGTGAGGGTGACAGCGACAAGTGGTAGGGGGCCGGGGCCGGTCCGGCACCTGCTAGACTGTGACAACCATGGCTGATTTAAGACCGGGCCTGTTGGGTTCCCGGGGCATAGCGAGGTACATGATGATGAGACAGTTCACACTGGCACTGCTGTTGACGGGGCTGGTACTCGGGGGCAGCGCCTGCACGTCCACCTTGACGGGCGACGCCTATTCCAGGTCCGAGGCCCGCAAGGAGCAACGGGTTGAATTCGGCCAGGTCGAACACGTCAGGCCGGTGGTCATCGAGGGTACCCGGACGCCGATCGGTGCGGCCAGTGGTGCCGCCGTCGGCGGTATTGCCGGCAGTTCGGTGGGCGGTGGGAAGGGTTCTGACATCGCCACCGTGGTAGGCGCCGTCGCAGGTGGCCTGGCCGGTGCGGCGGTCGAGGATGCGGTGACCCGGCGCCAGGGTGTCGAGGTCACGGTGCGTCTCTCCGGCAATGACGTGATCGCGGTCGTACAGGAGGTCTCGCCGCAGGCGACCTTTCGTGTCGGTGACCGCGTCCGGGTGCTGACGCTGAATGGCGTGACCCGCATCACCCACTGAGGCCCGGCCGGGCCCGGGTCAAGGCGCCGGGCTGCGCTGTTCCAGGATGCGCAGGACGGTGTCCAGCGCTGTCTTTGGCAGTTTCAGGCCGTAGTCGGAATGCAGGCGCCGGGCGGTCTCCTCCGGCCCCCGGGGGCGGGGCTCCATGCGCTCGATGAACCCGGTGATATCCTCGATCAGTGCCCACGGGTAGATCATCCAGCGCCACTTGATCACCCTGCGGCCGATGTAGTCGGGCTGGTAGCTGGCGGTGGTCTTGTGCAGCAGTACGGCGGTCCTGATTTCCAGCGGTTCGTGGTCGGCCAGGTGGCTGATGGCCGCTGCGTAGGTGTCGCCGGTGTCGGAGACATCATCGACAATCAGTACCCGCTTGCCGGTGATGTCGGTGCACAGCGAGTCCGTCACCTCGGCCAGCGGTTTTTTGCGCGCACCACTGGCATAGTGAACCACGCGAATGCTGGTCAGGGCATAGACATCAAGAAAGTCGCACAGGATGCGTGCCGGCACATAGCCGCCGCGTGCGATACCGACAATGACCTCGGGTCGGTAGCCGGAGTCCAGGATGGCGAAGGCGAGGCGACCCGCCAGCCGGTACACGCGGTGCCAGGAGATCAGTTCACAATGCAGTGTTTCGGATGACATTGACCGTGCGTCCGTGACCGGAATTACCTGCACGACAGTAGACGTGACGGCGGTTATTATCAATAGAAGCAATCTTTATGATCCGCTTCGGCCGCGCCGACTGCCCTGTACCATGCCACCGAAAACACTCCCCGATTATCTGCGCCCCGGACTCGCCATGGTGTCTGTCGGCCTCAATCCCTCGTTGCCCTCGGTGCGCGCGGGCTTTTATTTCGCCAATCCGCGCAACCGTTTCTGGCGGGCCCTGGCGGGCAGCGGGCTGGCCCCGGAGGTGCTGGTACCCGGCGTTGCCGCCATGGACTACCTGTTCGAGGTTTGCGCCATCGGTTTCACCGACGTGGTCAAGCGGCCCACCGCCGGCGCCAGGGACCTGCGTGCGGCCGACTACCGGGAAGGGGCGCCGCTGCTGCGGGAAAAGCTCGAGGCGAGCCAGCCGCTGATCGTCTGGTTTCACGGCAAGCTGGCCTATGGCCACTACCTGCGTTACACCGGAGGGCACCGGGGTCCGATCGCCTGGGGCGAACAGGACATCCGCATCGGCGCCAGCCAGGTGTTCGTGACGCCCAACCCCAGTCCGGCCAATGCGGTGTTCTCCCTGGAGGACCTCGTGGGGCATTACCGGCGTCTGAAGAATTGGTGCGACCTCCCGGCGACCCCGGACTGAGCCTGTTGTCGGGGGCAAGGTTCTTCACTTGATCTATAATTACTTGTTGAACCTGTCAATGGAGGGTTTGATCATGGCTATTGCGTCAACTGTGTCAGATCGCCTGGCCGAATACGATGTCGCCTATGACGTACTGACGCATCCACATACCAGCTCGAGCGGAGAGAGCGCGCAGGTCTCCCATATCCCCGGTACCCGCCTCGCGAAGTCCGTCATTCTGGAAGACGAACAGGGCTACGTCATGGTGGTTGTGCCGTCCAGTCAACGCGTTGACCTCGGGGAACTGCACCGGCAGCTGCACAGGAACCTGGGGCTGGCGGCGGAGGGCGAACTGGTACGGCTGTTCAATGATTGTGAAATCGGTGCACTGCCGGCAATCGGTCCCGCCTACGGCATAGAAACAATCGTAGACGATTCCCTGGCCGAACAGCCGGACATCTATTTCGAGGCTGGTGACCACGAACAACTGATACACGTCAGTGCCGAGGCGTTTGAGACCCTGCTGGGCGGCAGCATTCGGCACGGCCGCTTCAGCCATTAATCCCCCCGGCCTGCACGCCCCGCCTTGGCGGGGCGTGCAGGCCTTCCAGCAGTCAATACCGTGGTCAGAGCCCGAAGGCGCGGGTTCCCCAGCCGACACCCCCGGTGGCCGCTTCCGGATGATGGTGCCGGACACGGTGTCCGATGTCCGCCACGCGCGTTTCCGCGACATCGACCATCAGCAGGATCTCCCCGTGGGCCAGGGCATCGCGGAATTCGTCGAGATGGGTGTTGGGCAGGCGCGTGAAACGCAGGCCGGCCAGGAAGGTGGCCAGCATGACGCCCAGTGGGGCCAGCAGCCAGGCATCGAGCCTGCCGCCCGCCAGCAAGGTGACCAGGACGCCCAGCGCCAGCCCGAAAACCACCAGGTTGCCATCCCAGAGGACGGTCTCGACGCGCCGCGCATCGTCATGGATTTGACGGTCTGATGCCTTCGGCAGCCCGCCCAGGGCCGTTCCGGAGTTCGCCAGGGCATGTACCTGCTCCGGGTCCACGCCGGCCTGGGTCAGCTCATTGACCACGGCCAGGGCATGATCGGCGTCCGGCAGCAGGAAATAGAGTCGTCGGTTCATAACAGGGCACCCCCGTTGCAAGCAGTTGAAGAACCGGTTTGCTGGTCCTTTGGTTGCGGGACTCATGAGCTCATGTATAGTCCGGTTCCCGGTTACGGCAAGACCGGGTTTTGTGGGGTTTTTCTCGGGAGATTGCGGGTTGTGCCAGGTCGGGCTGCTGCTGCGGGTTGGCGCGACACCTGCCGATGCCCGCCTGTCCTGCCAGGCAATCGCCCCGGGTGCCGCGGGAGGCCGCGCATGGCAGGCATTTAATGGTATATGAAACATCGGCTTGGTCTCCGGGTGGCCGCGCGGGTGCGGGTGTGGCGTTGCCAGGGAAATCATTGCCCGGAAGCCGTGCATATCTGTTGACAGGCATGGGCGCCTGCAACACAATAGCGGGCTTGCATTTTTGGAGGGGTTCCCGAGTGGTCAAAGGGATCAGACTGTAAATCTGACGGCTCAGCCTTCGGAGGTTCAAATTCCCGGAGTTGTGGCCTTGGCTTGCGGGTGTAGTTCAACGGTAGAACCTCAGCCTTCCAAGCTGATGACGTGGGTTCGATTCCCATCACCCGCTCCAATATTGACGGGGTCAGGCCCCAATGAGTTTGAATGAATTTGCCCATATAGCTCAGGCGGTAGAGCACTTCCTTGGTAAGGAAGAGGTCACCGGTTCAAGTCCGGTTATGGGCTCCAGAGTTTGATTAGATAGTCATTAACATAGAGTAAACGCATCCACGCAAGGGGAGACTGGCGCAATGTCCAAGGAAAAATTTGAGCGAACGAAGCCGCATGTAAACGTGGGAACGATAGGTCACGTGGACCATGGCAAGACGACGTTGACGGCGGCGAT
>CAMYIX010000049.1 GCA_947258615.1 uncultured Ectothiorhodospiraceae bacterium
ACCGGTGCCGTGGCCGGGGTGCTGGCCGGGCTGCTGGGTATCGGCGGCGGGCTGGTTATCGTGCCGGCGCTGGCCGCGATCTTCGCCCTGCAGGGTTTTCCTGAAGCCCTGCTGATGCACTTCGCGCTGGGGACCTCGCTGGCGACCATCGTGCCGACCTCTATCGCCTCGCTGCTGGCGCATCAGCGTCGCGGCAGTGTGCACTGGGGCGCTGTGCGCTCGCTCACCCCCGGTATTGTGCTCGGCGCCCTGGCCGGGGCTTGGCTGGCCGGGCAGAGCAGCAGCAGCGGCCTGCGCGTGGTCTTCGGCTGTTTCGAGGTGCTGGTGGCCCTGCAACTGGCGTTTGGCCGGCAGCCGGGTGCCCACCGCGGTCTGCCGGGTGCGCTCGGGCAGGGGCTTGCCGGGACCTTGATCGGCGCCGTCTCCTCCCTGCTGGGCATCGGTGGCGGCACCCTGACCGTGCCGTACCTGCGCTGGCACGGGGTCGACATTCGTGTTGCCGTCGGGACAGCCGCCACCTGCGGTCTGCCGATCGCCATGGCCGGTTCGGCCGGTTATGTGATCGCCGGGCTGGGCCTGGCGGAGGTCCCCGGCTTGCACAGCGGCTTCATCTACTGGCCGGCCCTGGCCGGGATCGTGCTGGCCAGCGTGCCCCTGGCGCCGCTGGGGGCCGGGCTGGCGCACCGCCTTCCACGCAACGTCCTGCTGCGGGTATTTGCCCTGGTGCTGGCGGTAATCGGGGTGAGGATGATACTGGCCTAGGGCCCCGCTGCGGGTCCCGGGAAAACGCTCCTTTGGAGTACCTGAGCGCGCTTGTCAGGTATTAAGCGAATTAGCAATTTCTAATAATAAAATACAAAAATAGTGATTAATAAACAATAATTTAAACTAATAAACTGGCCTTATGGTTGGCTAGATATTACTGGTTGGCTTTTTAGGGGTAAACCTATATCGTATTTCTCCCCCTGCCGCTGGCGCGACCGTGCCTGTCCCCAGTTTTTCCAGGAGCGGCGGCAGACAACAACCAGACTGAATATTGCGGCGTTCAAGGAGTCCCATGTCCAAACTAGTCAAACCCCATGGCAGCGATAATCTGAAACCGCTGCTGCTCGAAGGCGACGCACTGGCTGCCGAGAAGGCGCGTGCTGAAGGCCTGCCCAAGATCAACGTTTCCTCCCGTGAAGCCGGCGACATCATCATGATGGGCATCGGCGGGTTCACCCCCCTCGACGGTTTCATGACCCACGCCGACTGGGAAGGTGTCTGTGACGGCATGAAGATGGCCAGTGGCCTGTTCTGGCCCATCCCCATCACCCTGTCCACCGACAAGGGCACTGCCAACGGTCTCAGTGAGGGCGATGATGTGGCACTGGCGGATTCCGAGAGCGGTGAAATCCTGGCCACCATGACGCTCACCGAGAAGTACAGCATCGACAAGAAGCACGAGTGCATGATGGTCTACAAGACCATCGACGAGGAGCACCCGGGCGTCAAAATGGTGATGGACCAGGGCGACGTCAACCTGGCCGGCCCGGTCAAGGTGCTTTCGCAGGGCGGCTTCCCCGAGAAGTACGGCGACCAGTTCATGACCCCGGCGCAGACCCGCGCCGACTTCGAGGCCCGCGGCTGGAGCACGGTGGCGGCCTTCCAGACCCGCAACCCCATGCACCGCTCGCACGAGTACCTCGCCAAGATCGCGGTCGAGATCTGCGACGGCATCCTGATTCATTCCCTGCTGGGCAAGCTCAAGCCCGGCGATATCCCGGCCGACGTGCGCAGCAACGCCATCGGCACCCTGATCGACAATTACTTTGTCGACAACACCGTCATCCAGGCAGGTTACCCGCTGGACATGCGTTATGCCGGCCCGCGCGAGGCGCTGCTGCACGCCCTGTTCCGCCAGAACTACGGCTGCTCTCACCTGATCGTCGGCCGTGACCATGCTGGCGTAGGCGACTACTACGGTCCCTTCGACGCGCACGATATCTTCGACGAGATCCCGGCCGATGCGCTGGAGACCCAGCCGCTCAAGATCGACTGGACCTTCTGGTGCAACAAGTGCGGTGGCATGGCTTCCATGAAGACCTGCCCGCACGAGGCGGAGGACCGCGTGCTGCTGTCCGGCACCAAGGTGCGCAAGATGCTGTCCGATGGCGAGGACCTGCCGGCGACCTTCAGCCGCCCGGAAGTGGCCAAGGTGCTGCAGGCCTACTACGCCACTCTGACCGAGAAGGTCGAGATCAAGATGAGCGGGCATTCCGCACGCTAACGACTCTAGAGACCGTTGCTTCCATCAGGGAGTGACGGAGGTTAACTGCAGTATTAAAAAGATGGAGAAATAACATGCCAACATTTGTACGTACTGATAAGTGCGACGGCTGCAAGGGTCAGGATAAGACTGCTTGCATGTATATCTGCCCGCACGACCTGATGATGCTCGACAAGGACGGTTCTGAAACCGGACACGCCATGAAGGCCTACAACCAGGAGCCTGAGCAGTGCTGGGAATGTTATTCCTGCGTTAAGATCTGCCCGCAGCAGGCCATCGAGGCCCGCCACTATGCCGACATCGTGCCAATGGGTGCTTCCGTGCAGCCGCTGCGTGGATCCGATTCCATCATGTGGACCATCAAGTTCCGCAACGGCAACATGAAGCGCTTCAAGTTCCCGATCCGCACCACCCCGGAAGGTTCCATCCAGCCGTACAACAACAAGCCCGAAGCCGTGATGGACGAGATCACCGATCATTCGACACTGTTCACCAAGGGCACGCATTCCTGCGACACGACCCAGTTCTCTGCCGGCTAAGGCGGGTTTGCGGTTTCTATTTGAATGCCAGGTAATGCCTGGAATTGAAAGATAAGAGGTAAAAACTATGTCTGAATATGTTTTTGGTAACCCCGAGGTGGTCGAGGAGGAAGTTGATATCCTCATCATCGGCGGTGGTATGGCCGCGTGCGGTTGCGCATTCGAAATCATGCGCTGGTCCGATGTCGCCAAGGCAAAGGGTGTCGACCTGAACATCAAGCTGGTCGACAAGGCCGCGCTGGATCGCTCCGGCGCTGTTGCACAGGGCCTGTCTGCAATCAACACCTACATGGGCGAAAACGATCCGGCCGACTACGTGCGTTACGTGCGTGGCGACCTGATGGGTATCACCCGTGAAGACCTGGTCTATGACACCGGCCGTCACGTTGACGATTCCGTGCACCACTTCGAAGAGTGGGGCCTGCCGGTCTGGAAGCAGCCGGGTGACGAAGGCAAGGCACTGACCGAGGGTGGCAAGCCGGTCCGTTCCGGCAAGTGGCAGATCATGATCAACGGTGAGTCCTACAAGTGGATCGTCGCCGAGGCCGCCAAGAAGGCTCTGGGTACCGAGCGTATCCAGGAGCGTGTCTTTGTCGTGCGCCTGCTCAACGACAAGAACGACCCGACCCGTGTGGCCGGTGCCGCCGGTTTCAGTGTTCGCGAGGACAAGGTCTACATCTACAAGTTCAAGGCCTGCCTGCTGGTCTGTGGTGGTGCCGTGAACGTGTTTCGTCCGCGCTCGGTTGGTGAAGGCCAGGGTCGTGCCTGGTACCCGGTCTGGAATGCCGGTTCCACCTACTCCATGGCAGCCGAGGCCGGCGCCGAGCTGACCCTGATGGAAAACCGCTTCGTACCCGCCCGCTTCAAGGACGGCTACGGTCCGGTGGGTGCCTGGTTCCTGCTGTTCAAGGCCAAGGCCATGAACGCCATGGGCGAGGACTATCAGGAAAAGAACGCCCACCTGCTGGCCGAGGCCGGCTACGACAAGTACGCCGAAGGCCACAAGATGGGCACCTGTCTGCGTAACCACCTCATGATGCACGAGATGAAGGAAGGCCGCGGCCCCATCTTCATGGATACCCCGACAGCACTGGCCAAGCTGGCCGAGACCATGACCCCGAAGGAGATCAAGCACCTCGAGGCCGAGGCCTGGGAAGACTTCCTCGACATGACCATCGGTCAGTGCGGTGTCTGGGCCGGTGAGAACATCGAGCCTGACAAGGAGATGTCCGAGCTGATGCCGACCGAGCCCTACCTGCTGGGTTCGCACGCCGGCTGTGCCGGTATCTGGTGCTCCGGCCCCGACGATATCCCCGGTACCCCGGACTACTACCACTGGGGTTACAACCGCATGACGACCGTCAAGGGCCTGTTCACCGGCGGTGACGGCGTGGGCGCTTCCGGCCACAAGTTTTCCTCCGGTTCGCACACCGAGGGTCGTATCGCGGCCAAGTCCATGGTCAAGTATGTGCTGGATAACAAGGATATCAAGCCGGAGCTGGATCGTTCCATCGACGACATCGTCGCCGAGATCTACAAGCCGGTGAAGAACTTCTTTGATCACAAGGACTACACCACGGCGATCGATATCAACCCGCACTACATCACGCCGAAGATGTTCCAGTTCCGCCTGCAGAAGGTGATGGACGAATACGTGGCCGGTGTGTCGACCATGTACCAGACCAACAAGGCGATGCTGGAAGTCGCCGAGCGCAAGCTGAACATGCTGCGTGAAGACTCCGAGCATCTGCGCGCCAAGGATCTCCACGAGCTCCTGCGTGCCTGGGAGAACTATCACCGTCTGCTGGCAGCCTTTGCGCACATGAAGCACATCCAGTTCCGTGAGGAGTCCCGTTATCCGGGTTACTACTACCGGGCGGATCATCTGGCCATCGATGATGACAACTGGAAGTGCTTCGTCAACTCAACCTATGACCGTCATACGGGTGAGTGGAGCATGAAGAAGGTCAAGTACGTTCAGTTGATCAAGCCGGCCGATGACGAGCCGAAGGCGATGCATCACCCCGGTGCCAACGTCTAAGCTGAACTGTACGAAGTAGTACAAAAGGCCGGATGCCGCAAGGTGTCCGGCCTTTTTATCTTTAAGAGTTCTTTCCGGATCCGGTCATGGTGCAGACCGCAACCCGGCTAACAACCACTATCACCGTCGGGTTGTGCTGCAGCACCCCGATCTGCGTATGCTAAGGTTAAGCCATGAGTGACGAAAAACCAGTCAGTAAACCGGTCGAGTACGAGGGCGCTGAAGAAATCTTCGAGGGCAAGTTCAGCGATATCCCCTTCGAGAGCCCGGTCAGTCCGACCCAGCTGGGACTGGATGACGAGTTCCAGTTCGATTGCCATCCGGGGATTTCCTGCTTCAACGAGTGTTGCCGCAATATCGATATCCAGCTGCTGCCCTATGACATCATTCGTCTCAAGAGCCGGCTGGATATCACATCGCACGAGTTCGTGGCACGCCATACCCTGCCGTTCCAGATGGATGCCCATGGTATGCCCGGCCTCAAACTGATGACCAAGTCCGGAACCAGGGAATGCGTATTCCTGGGTGAGCAGGGCTGCACGGTGTACGAGGACCGGCCGACGGCCTGCCGCTACTATGCGCTCGGTAGCATGGGCGTGCGCGCCAAGGACAGTGCAAAGGTCGAGGACATGTATTTCGTGGTCAAGGAACCGCACTGCAAGGGGCACGAGGAACCGCGCAAGTTGACGGTGCGTGAATACCGCAGGGAACAGGGCGTCGAGAAATACGACGAGATGAACCACGAGTGGCGTGACATCATACTCAAGAAGCGTTCCAGTGGTCCTACCGTGGGTGCGCCATCGGGACGCAGTATCCAGCTCTACGACATGTGCAGTTACGACATGGACAAGTTCCGCGAGTTTATCCAGACCCCGGGTTTCACCGAGATCTTTGACACTGAACAACTCGAGATGGACAAACTCCTGGCCGATGACGAGACGTTGCTGCCGTTCGCGATGCGTTTCCTGAAGCAGGTGCTGTTTGGCGAAATGACCATCCCGATCCAGGAAGGCGCGCGCGAGGCCCGCCTGGAGAAGCGCAAGTCGCGCATCCAGGAACGTCGCCAGGCCGAGGCGGCAGAGGAAAATGTGAGCTCTGCCGTGTATGACATGCCAGACGAGGGCGAAGACATCAAGGGCAAGTAAGCCCGCCACTATCAAGGGCGGGTTTTTTAGTCACACAGCTATTCACCGCACGACTGCAGGGATGCAGAAGGTAGAGCAATGCAGGAGCAATTGCCGAAAGGCGCAAAGAAAAATATATCAAAATAATATCACCGCAGAGACGCGGAGAACGCTGAGAATATAATTCAAACAATATCTGGCTAACAACCATTTCCGCGCATCTGCATAGCCAAGAACCTTGGGATTTATTATTTTGCTTCTCCGCGTCCTCCGCGTCTCTGCGGTGAATAATTGTTTTTCTTGATCTTCCCCTGATTGAGTGGGTAACACATCAATTCAGACGAGGCGCATATCTTCTGATGGCGAGGTTGTTGGCCGAATGAATTCGTTCCTACTGTAGGGTCGAATTCATTCGACCAACGGTGTTTTTGACCAACGGTGTTTCATCGTCATCTGATATCCAGATGCAATCCCAATGTGGGTAATCGCCAATATTCCGAGCCAGGCCAGCTCGCAACGGGTTGGCAACGCTAGACCTGATGCTGCAGAGAATGACGCCCCCTGCGCAATGCGTCGTAGGACATGGTGACCACTTGTCTCCAATGGTAATGATAGCTGTTGGCCGAATGAATTCGGCCCTACAACGGTAATCTACCCACTCGATTTGGGGAAGTGCCGAAAAAATATATCAAAATAATATCACCGCAGAGACGCGGAGGACGCTGAGAATATAATTCAAACAATATCTGGCTAACAACCATTTCCGCGCATCTGCATAGCCAAGAACCTCGGGATATTTGATATATCTATTTTTTGGGATTTATTATTTTGCTTCTCCGCGTCCTCCGCGTCTCTGCGGTGAATAATTGTTTTTCTTTGCGCCCTTTGCGGTGAGGTTTTTTTAATTGCTGTCAGCTTGCCTATGTTTGGCTGGTGGTTAACCCATCGTCGGCCATGAAGGCCTCGATGGCGCGCAGGATGCCATCCGCATCCAGGCCGCATTGCGCCAGTTGCCATTCGTGGCTTCCATGTTCGATAAAGCGGTCGGGGATGCCGAGGTTGAGTACCGGGCAGCGGCATCGGTGGGCCGCCAGCACTTCATTGACGGCCGAACCGGCGCCACCTGCAAGGGCATGTTCTTCGACCGTGACAAGCCGGTCGTGGCTGTTGGCTGCAGCCAGTATCGCTGCTTCATCCAGTGGCTTGATGAAGCGCATGTTGATCACGCTGGCATCGAGTGTCTCGGCGGCATCGAGTGCAGCGCCGACGCAGCTGCCGAAGGCAAGGATGGCTACCCTGGAGCCCCGGCGGCAGACCTCGGCCTTGCCGAGGGCAAGTGCCTCCAGGTCGTCACCCGGCTGAACGCCCGGACCGGTGCCGCGCGGGTAGCGCACCGCGGCCGGTCCTACATGCCGGTAGGCCGTGGTGAGCATCTGGCGGCATTCGTGCTCATCCGCCGGTGACATGATGACCATGTTGGGCACGCAGCGCAGAAAGGCCAGGTCGAACACGCCGGCATGGGTGGCGCCGTCGGCCCCGACCAGACCGGCACGGTCGATCGCCAGGGTCACATCCAGGTCCTGCAGGGCGATGTCATGAATCAGCTGATCATAGGCGCGCTGCAGGAAGGTGGAGTAGATTGCGACGACCGGCTTCAGTCCCTCACAGGCCAGGCCGGCGGCGAAGGTCAGGGCGTGCTGTTCGGCAATCCCGACATCGAAGTAGCGCTCGGGGTACTTTTCTGAGAACGCGGTGAGCCCGGAGCCCTCGCACATGGCGGGCGTGATGCCGGTCAGGCGCTCATCGGCTTCCGCCATGTCACATAACCAGTCGCCGAACACCCGGGTGTAGGTCTTGCTCGCGGCGACGGTCTGCTGTGCGCCGGTTTGCCGGTCGAACGGCGGCACCCCGTGATAGTTACAGGGGTCCTCCTCGGCCGGGTGGTAGCCCTTGCCCTTCTGGGTGACCACATGCAGGAACTGGGGTCCCTTGATCTCACGCAGGTTGCGCAGCGTGGTCAACAGGGTGGGCAGGTCATGACCGTCGATCGGGCCGATGTAGTTGAAGCCCAGTTCCTCGAACAGGGTGCCGGGCATCACCATGCCCTTCATGTGTTCCTCCCAGCGCCCCAGGAATTCACGGGCGCCCGGCAGGTTGTTCAGGATGCTCTTGCTACCCTCGCGCACGCCGGTATAAAAGCGGCTCGACAGTATGCGGGCCAGGTAGTTGTGCATGGCCCCCTGGTTGGGCGAGATCGACATCTCGTTGTCGTTGAGGATGACCAGCAGGTCACAGTCCATGGCGCCGGCATTGTTGAGCGCCTCGAAGGCCATGCCGGCGGTCATGGCGCCATCACCGATGATGGCGACAGTCTTGCGTCCTGAGCGGTCGCGGGCGGCCGCAATTGCCATACCCAGAGCCGCACTGATGGAGGTGCTGGAGTGGCCGGCGCCGAAGGCATCGTATTCGCTTTCCTCGCGGCTCAGGAATCCGCTCAGGCCATTCTGGCGGCGCAGCCTGCGCATCGCCTCGCGGCGCCCGGTCAGGATCTTGTGTGGATAGGCCTGGTGGCCGATGTCCCAAACCAGGCGGTCCTCCGGAGTGTGATAGACCTGGTGCAGGGCGATGGTCAGCTCTACCGTGCCCAGCCCGGCCGACAAATGCCCCCCCGTTGTGGACACCGTCTCGATCAGGAACTCACGCAGTTCGTGGGCCAGCTGCACCAGCTTGCCGGTACCCAGGCTGCGCAGGTCGGCCGGTGATTCGATGGTATTGAGTAGGGGATAAGGCATGAGGGGGTGACGCCAAGCGTGAATCCCTATATTACCAGACTCCACTGGGGTATACGGCCGTAATCAATCGGGTCTGAACCCATTGATAATACGATGTTCTTGATTAAAGGGCGGCGCACCCTTTTTACTGCTTCATGAGCTTGTCAGTTGGCAGGATCATGTCAAAGCCCTGCATGTTGGCGGGTACCACGATGGTGTTGGCCCCGGTCTCGGCAAATTTCTGCAAGGTGAGGTTGAGTTCGTGTTGCAGATACTCCTTGGTCAGGGTCTTGTTGATGATATTGTTGGCATTGGCGATGCCTTGGGCGCGGATCGCCTCTATTTCGGCATTTTTGCGCTCGATTTCGACCATGACCTGTTTTGCCTCCAGGCGTTTCTGGTTTGCAACGGCCTCCCGGATCGATTCCTCGATAGAGGGGTCCGTCAGCACGGAACGAATCACTACCCGAGTCACCTCAAAGATACCGTCATCGTTGCTGTCCAGGGTCTGCTGCAGGCGCAACTTGATGGAATCGGCGATCTGCTCGCGTTTCTTGTGCATGGTGAGCGAGTCTATTTTGGCAACGGTTTCATAGGCGGCGCGGCGTGCCTCCCGGAAGACCAGGCGGTAGGCCGGGAAATAACTGTCGGATTCCCTGTCGTACTGGTGGGCGTTGGCATATTTGACATACAGGTCGGCAATATGCGCGCTGCTTGCCTTGTAGAACACTGTTACGTCCATGTCACGCAGCGACAGGTTGTCGGCCGCCTTGGGTGTCAGGTCGGTGAGATCAATGGCAATCTCCTTGCCGACAAACTCGGTGATGCGGGTAACCACGGGCATCCTGAAATTCAGACCGGGTGTGACCTCTTCCGGGTTGACCTTGCCGAGCGTCTTTCTGACGCCGACATTGCCCGATTCGATCAGGACGATGGAGAAATAGACAAACGAGATGACCAGGATGCCGAGCAAAATCGTCGTGGCAGAACGCATAATTCTTTTCCTCCCGGATAAGCTGTAAGATTTCATCATCAGTCGATAACCCCGCTGTCTGAACGCCGCCAGTCAACCAAAGGATGTGTCAGGGAATACTGATCGGCTTGTCTGAGTGTTTCTGTAACACCTAACAGGACCCGGAACACTTTATGTCACCCGGTCCTGTCTAGGGTTCATTCGCTATTTCGATCTTGCTGGCGTGTGCCGCATTGCTTCCCGATATGCGTGGTTGAAGAGTGCCGGACCCCTGTTAATGTTGCAGCATCTCGCCGAGTTCCAGCGGGGCCCGGCGTTCGTCCTGTTCATGCCAGCGCCGAAAGACGTCGATACCGGCTTCCAGGAAGCGGCGCTCCTCCGGGTTGTCGCGAAAGCCCTGCAGGCGTTCGCTGATACTGCCGGTTTCGCTTACGGGCATATTGAAATACTTGTCGAGGAACATCACGAACAGGGCCAGGGTCTGGGTCTCATCCAGTTCCCGTTCCCTGGCCAGGTAGTCAATCGCGCCGAAATGAAAGGCCATGACCTTGCGCTGCTTGGTCGGGTAGCGGCCGATGTCCTCGGTGTCGACGCCCTGGATGGTGGCGGTGGTGAAGCGGTCGACGAGTTTGCGTGCTTCGTCGAGTGGACTGACACGCGGTGCCGTGGCGAAAAGTTTTCTGAAAAAACCCATAATGCCTGTCTGTGGTCCTTGGAGGTCAGTATGGCTGATCGCCGTTCACTGCCAGTTGCCTGAGTTCGCGCTGGGCCGACTGGAACACGGTTACCAGCACGGCGCCGGTGATCAGGAAATTGAGCAGCCTTTCGCCGTTGAATGATGCGACAGCATCCGTTTCCAGGGGGAGTTCCACCAGCCTGAAGATGGGCAGCATAACACCCAGCAGCAGGATCAGCAGGTTGACGCTGCTTTCGGCCATGGCGATGAGAGGCGTATAACGGACCTGCCAGTAGCAGCCGGCTGCGCAGAGCAGACAGAAACCGTAGTAGAGGTAGCGATACTCGGCCAGGGTCAGGCCGGATGCGCGGATGGAGATACCGAACAGGGCATCCAGGACCAGAAACAGCGGCGTAAGCAGGTAATACGCCCTGATCAGCTTGCCCGATGTGTTGCCCATTCAGGATACCCGGATCAATGGCGGGCTGCCGTCTAGGCGGAGGCCTCGCGCGGCCCGGCAAAGTACCAGACGATAACGCCGATCAGGGGCAATGCGAGCACCAGTACGATCCACAGGGTCTTGCTGCCGGTCGTTGCCGTGCTCTGGAAGATGTTCAGGATCGCCCAGACGTCGGCCGCCAGGATCAGTATTCCGAATATACCTCCGATTTCCATCATTTATCCCCTCAGGGTTGACTGGATTGCGCGACCGCGTCCGGGCTGTCCTGCCCTGTCCGGTGTGAGCGCCTGTGCAACATGATATCCATGGCGATCTTGAGCGCAACCAGCGCGATCAACAGGCCAACCGGGGAGCCGAGACTCATTACCAGGAAGCCACCCGCGATAATCGCGATATGCAGGACCACGATGCGCTTGTAAGGTGCGGTCATGATCGTTTTGGTGGTCTGGCCCTCGTGTTCCCGGTTGCCGAGGTAGTTGAGCAGGAATGACAGGCCGTGACTCAGCAGCAGGGCGGCGATTGCCCAGAGCAGCGCGTCCGGCGCAGCGGCCAGTACCTGGCGGGCCACGTTCAGCAGCATCTGCGGGAACACCAGCGGGCCGGGCCAGTCGGTGCCGGGTGAAAACTGCGCTGACTCACCGCCGAAACCGGTCAGGCCGAGCACGAACAGGCCATGCACGCCGCAAAAGCCGCCGTAGTGCATGATAAAGAACAGCACCAGGAACAGTCCCTTGGGGCCCGCGGCAAGTAGCAGCTTGATGACGGTGTAGAAGCCGATGACGAGGTTTTCCGCCCAGTACAGGACCACGACGGAACCGACGTCCCAGTCCAGCCTGAGTACACCGAACAGCGGAACAAGGTTGGCGAGAACCAGCGCTGCCAGTGTGATCGTGGAACGGTGTTGAGCAAACACTGAGGCGTATCCCGTGGCCGGCCGCCTACTGCGCAGGCCGGTTTTCCATGATATGACGTACCAGGCCGACGACCGCAGGCAGCATGATCAGCAGCCCGGTCAGTATCAGTGCCCACTCGTAGTAGGGGAAGTGCAGGGCGGGCGGGAACAGGCTGCTGTCCCTGTTGAACAGTTCCAGCAACCCGAACACCAGCAGCAGCGTACCCAGCAGGTCGAGGGTGATCAGGCGCAGCGGCAGCTGGACGGGTTGCCTGGCGGGCATGGTGTTTCCCTTCAGTGCGATCGCTGCGATGTTACAGGATCGAGGTTGAAGAGGACATGCCGCTTGTTTGTTGGTATCGATTGCCGTGGCGGTCTGTGAGATCAAGAAAGCAGGATGTCACCGTGACTGTCTCGTATTCTTCATATAGGTTCGGTGCAGTTAGCGGAATTTAAAAAAGGGGGCTCTTCCCCAAATCGAGTGGGTAGATTACCGTTGTAAGGCCGAATTCATTCGGCCAACAGCTACCTGTGTCAGTACAGGAGTCTCTGGCAACGAGTGTATTACGACCGTGCTGCCAGGAAGGATGAGGATGTTCGCCAGATTGCCCGATATGGCGTTACCAACCCGTTGCGATCTGGCCTGGCTCGGAATATTGGCGATTACCCACATTAGGATTGCATCTGGATAACAGATGATGATGAAACACCATTGGTCGAAAACACCGTTGGTCGAATGAATTCGGCCCTACAGTAGGAACGAATTCATTCGACCAACAACCTTGCCATCAGAAGGTATGCGTCTCGTCTGAATTGATGTGTTACCCACTCAATCAGGGGAAGATCCAAAACGGGAATTCCCTCTCCCCTGAGTGGGATAGGGCGAGGGAGGGTTGATAAATCATGCCGTTAAGAAAATTTGTTTCTCACCCTTCATCCTCGGTAACTGCTCCATGCGTTACTCTACCTCCTGCATCCTTGCAGTCGTAACCTTCTCCCCTTGAAGGGGAGAAGGAACTTATTTCCTTAGCCACCGATAGGCGTAATAGATCCCGAGGGCTGAGACCAGGTGCTTGAGGGTATGGCCGCTGATGATCCCGGTAACGTCATAGACGGGTGCATCCAGCAGTTCGAAGATTTTTGCGAGCACCAGACAGACCAGAAGCCAGATCAGTTGTCGGTTTTCGACAAGCCGGGCACCGTAGAGCCACATGATCAGCGGGACCAGGACAAACGGCAGGAACTGTACCAGCGCATAGGGTCTGAGATCGCCCCGGCCCTGCAATTCGGTGACATGCCAGTAACCCACTGAGCCCAGACCCAGGGCGACCAGTGGCAACAGCAGGAGCGCGCCGGCACGAATAGAGATGAACTCGCAAATCACCAGGGCCAGGAAGGCCATGAAGGCCGCCGCCATGGGCAGCCGGTCCCACACCAGTCTGTCGTTCGAGGGTGCCAGATGGTAATAGACGGAACCGATGGCGATGAGCGCGATGCAGGTAAAAAAGACCCGGCCGGCGGGAAGCAGCTGCGGGTCGTCGGTAATGGCCCGGATGCGGAGCAGGCCGAGCACACCGACAAACAGCAAGGCGCCGTTCGAGACCACGTCCAGCAGATTCGGAATCCCCAGGAGGCGGCGCTGGTCCGCGAAGTCGTGGTAACTCGCCCACTGTGCCAGCGGGGGTGCCAGTGCCGCTGCGAGGCAGGCCAGCGCTACCACGACAAGGATCATCACGGGTCGGCTAGCGGGTAGCTGGTTCGGTGACATGCTTAGCTGACTGCGCGACGTTTGCGCCAGATCCGCCACAGCAGGGCATAGATCACGGTATTCACGAGGAGCACCACGCCCGCCAGCAGTAGCTGAATGGCAGGGGTGAGGCCAGGCGGGTAGATGAGCGGGGCCAGGTAGTGATCGATGAAGCCGGTTTGATATCCCTCGGTTCCTGCGGCCCGGCGCAGCCGGTTCTCCAGCGGGGTGAGCGGGCACAGCCAGCCCTGTACCTCGATCAGGATGCCCCATATGGCGGCGGGGATGTGCAGCCACACCAGCCACCGCCAGCGCCACACCAGCAGGCCGCCCAGCAGGACGAAGACGATGAACGCGGCATGCAGCAACAGGACCAGGTCGGCGAGCAGCGCTGGGCCCATGAACGCTACGCTAGGGTTTCAACAATCCGGCGGCTGGCCGCGAGGCGCGGGTCAGCGGCACGCCGGGCGCTTGCCGAGTTGGCGGGCCTGGTCCTGCAGGCGCAGCGCGACCGGCATGTGTTTTTGCAGGTCGCTGATACGGCTGGCGTGCGAGGGGTGGGTGGAGAGGAACTGGGGTGGCTGGCCACCACCGCTACGTCCCATGTTGATCCAGAGTTTCACGCTCTCGCGCGGATCAAAGCCGGCCTTCGCCATGAGGTCGATGCCCAGCAGGTCGGCCTCGCTTTCCTGGATGCGGTTGTAGGGCAGCAGGACGCCGAACTGCGCACCCACGCCCAGCAGGCCCATCAGGGTCTTGCCGGTGCCGGTCTGCGGGCTGGCCGCGGCACTGATCAGTCCCAGGCCCTGTTCGACGGCGAACTTCTGGGAAACGCGCTCGTTGGAATGGTTGGACAGCACGTGCATGACCTCGTGGCCGATGACGGTGGCCAGCTGGTGCTGGTTCTCGGCAACCTTCAAAAGGCCGGTGTTCACCCCGATCTTGCGGCCGGGCAAGGCAAAGGCATTGGCATCCTCGTCCTGGAACACCACAATCTCCCAGCTGCCGCCGACCTCGCGGGTAATGGCCCGGGCCACGCACTGGACATAGCCATTGGTGGTCGTACCGCGTTCGATAGGGGTTTTTTCCTTGATGTTGGTAAAGGCCTGCAACCCCATCTGGTCCATCTGGCTGTCCGGCATCAGGATCAGCTGGGAGCGGCCGCTGGGCGAGGTGGCGCAGCCGGCGAGAAGAGCGAGCAGGACGGGAATGATGGAAATAAATCGTGGCATGGCCGGGTTCCTCATGACGGGCGTCAACTATTATAGTCAGATGCTGCTTGCCGGGCTATCGGGAGACCCGTAGGGTGCGTTTACTCACCGGGTAATGATGAACGGTGACTTTGCAGGAGCGCTTGGCAAGCGCGATAGGCTTCCCGGCGCCGGCGTCCATTATCGCGCCCGCAGTGCGCTCCTGAAGATTCCTCCGTGAGTGCCTTCTATGCACCATCTTAGTCTTGTTGTATCTTTTTTTCTTATACGGTGCACAGAGTGCACCCTACTGGCTTAGCGGGATGAAAATCTACTGTGTGCGCCACGGCGAGACCAACTACAACCGGCTGGGTCTGTGTAATGACGACCCCGCGCGGGATGTCCACCTGACCGCGACCGGAATCCGCCAGGCCGAGGCGGTGGCCGAACAGTTGCGCCCGGTGCCGATCGAACGCATCGTCACCTCCGGGCTGCCGCGCACCCGCGAGACGGCCGACATCATCAACCGCTATCACCAGGCACCGATCGAGGCCCATCCCGCGCTCAACGACATTCGTTCCGGCTTCGAGAGCCGCCCGGTGGCCGACTACTTTGCCGCAACCGGGAGCGACCGGCTGAATCTGCGCATCAACGGCGGCGAATCCCTGCTCGACTACAAGGCGCGGGTAGTGGGGTTTCTCGAGTGGCTGCGCGAGCAGCCGGAGTCAACCGTGCTGGTGGTGGCGCACGAGGAGACCCTGCGTGTATTCATGGCATGGCTCGAAGGATTGCCCGATGAGTTAATGATGAACATGTGTTTCGCCAACTGCGAATTCCTGAAATTTGATATCAGATAGGGAGTAACTTGACCTGGTGAAGTGATTATTTTGAAAAGGGCGGGATGATGAGCCTGCTGGCTGTTTCAGGGCATGACGATACTGGCGAAGACCAGCACGACCATCCACAGGACCAACAAGATCAAATACAGATGGGGTACGCCGCTGACCGGCACCAGGCACGCGCGCGCCGGGTTGTCGGGGTGATAGTAGACGTCAACCCGCTTACCGATTCTCCATTTCCTGCCACGACTGGCGGCCCAGCGCGGGCTCGAGTACCACATCGTGTTGTCGTTGTTGTAGGTGATTTTGGTGCCGGTGAAATCCCGGCCGCCGACCCGGTAGAGGTATTTGACCGAGGGGCTGTACAGCTGCCCCTGGCAGCCGGTGCGCGGTAAGTTACGTATATCATCCTTGATGCCGGCCTCGATGATGGTGCCTTTTACCTTGCCCCAGCTGTTTTTGACCGCGCGCTGTTTTTGCAGGTCGCCCCACGCCAGCCAGGCCAGGAACCCGACAATAGAGAAGGCTATCAGAAACTGGATGGATTCAGGAATCATGGTTCCATGGCTGCAGCGTTATTACGGGTAACGAAGTTACGCGGCAATGTATAAATCGTTCACTCATTCAGGCAAAGGTTTCGTGATTCCTGTCATGATGGAAGTGAGATGCGGTATTTTACTAATGAACGTGACGACAGTTTACTCATCTGCAGGCACCCGTCTCCAGTTCTCCTCGTCACGGATCACCTCGTGTGCGACCCAGCGTGCGAACTCGGTGCGGGTCGTTACGGCAGAGCTGCGGCGATCTTTCCCGGCGATCACCTTGTAGACCAGCAGATCCTTCTCCGGGTCGTCGCTGGGCGAGGCATCCACGACCTGCAGGACGGACCAGTCATCACCATACTTGTTGTTGCTGTAGAAATGTCCGAGACGGATTTTTTCGCCGGGGAAGCGTCTCCGTTCCGCCCTGCCGGTTGCCAGTTCGTAGATTCTCAACAGATCGTGTTCGGTGACGTCGATGAAGGAGTCGATCTGCGACAGTGCACTTACCAGGTCGGCATGGGCGATCGGAGCGTAGTCCTCTGTATCGGTCTTTGCCTGCCGTTGCTGGTAGCGGAAGGCGAGGTAGGCGGGGTAGCGGCGCCAGGGGAAGGGGTAGTTGAACAGGACGGCTATGACCAGCATGACCACGGCATTGAGCATGACCGGGGTCAGGACATACTGATAGCCGAGGCCATGAATGGTGTCGCCGCCGACGACCGCAAACAGGGCCGTGGCACCACCGGGCGGGTGTGTGCAGCTCAGGTAGTACATGGCGCCGATGGCGAGGCCGACGGCCAGGCTGGCCGCAAGCAGTTCGTGCGGGACCAGCAGGGCGCAGCTGACTCCGACCAGCGCCGAGACCATATGCCCCCCGAACACCGCCCAGGGTTGCGCCAGCGCCCCGTGGGGCACGGCGAACAGGAGCACGGCAGATGCGCCCATCGAGGCCACGATCAGCAGGGACGCCGGACCCAGGAAGTAATGACTGATGCAAAGGATACCGAGTATCCCGAGAAAACCGCCGAGTGTTGAGATCAGCCGTTCGTGATGGCTGGCCGGATTCGGTTCAATGCCAAGCAGCTTCAGCCAGCGCCAGTCGCGTGGTCCCATAAGATTTTCGCGTGTTTGCTATTCTCGCCTTTGCAGCAGGTTTCCAACGGGTAGTGCGGGCCAAGCGGGACTGTCGCCGGCAACTCGGTAATGCATGCTTTGTCCACCGGGCAGGCGATGATGATGCGCGATCTTGCAGGCAGAGGTGATGCCTGTTTATCAGATACCGCCTGCAGCAGCCGGACGTGTCCTGCTTCAGGGTTTCAGTTTGCTGCGCAGGCTGGTGGCCATCGCCAGTGCACTCTCAACGTCATCGTCAAGACAGTTGATATGCCCCATTTTACGGCCGGGCCTGGCATCGCGCTTGCCGTAGAGGTGCAGCTTGGCGCGCGATTCATTGAACACTTCTTCCCAGAGCGGCGCCCCGTTCGCCCACAGGTCGCCCATCAGATTGACCATTGCGACCGGCAGCAGTAACTGGGTATCACTCGGCGGCAGCCCGCACAGCGTGCGCACCTGCTGATCGAACTGCGAGGTTGTGCAGGCATCTACTGTGAAATGCCCGCTGTTATGCGGCCGCGGAGCGATGGTGTTGACCAGCAGGTCGTCGTCATCGGTGAGAAACAATTCGACCGCCATCACCCCGCAGTAATCCATTTCATCAGCGAGGTCGCAGGCCATCTCCACGGCATTGTCAGCAGTTTCATCATCGATACGTGCGGGGGCCAGCGAAAGGTCCAGCATTCCCCTTATGTACTCGTTCTCGGATACCGGGTAGCTTGCGATGTCACCGTTGATGCTGCGCGCCAGGATGACCGAGAGTCGCCTGGTAACAAAGATGCGTTCTTCCAGGACACAGGGCTTTTCACCCATTTCCTGGAAGGCCTCGTGGGCTTCATCAAACGAGTTGACGGCGTGCTGTCCCTGTCCCGGGAAACGCGGCTGGGCAAGCTTGAGGACGCCCGGGCCCTCGAATTCATCCATGGCCTCCTTGAGGTCATCTGCCGTCTGTATGCTGTAGAAGGCCACGGTCGGGAAGTCGTGCTCGTCGAGGTATTCCTTTTCCAGTAGCCGGTCCTGCATTGTGGCAATGGTTTCCGGTGTCGGCCGCACCGGGCAGTGCTGCTGCAGGCGGGCAAGGCTGGAGACGGGTATATTTTCGAATTCGGTGGTGACAACGGCGCAGTAATCGCCCAGCATATCAAGCGCGGCATGGTCATTGTAATCGGCCTGTATATGCTGATCGGCAATGGTGCCGGCCGGGCTGTGCGGGTCGGGATCCAGGATGATGACCTGGTAACCCATGCTGCGCGCCGCAATGGTGAACATGCGGCCTAGCTGGCCGCCACCGATCATGCCCAGCGTGGCACCCGGGAGTATCATTCCGGCGGCAGCTTCATATTGCGGACCATCTGTTCCTGGTCCTTGCGGAAATCAGCCACCTTGACTGCCCATGATTACGGCTACTTTTGGTTTGTTCATTGCTATGATTCTGTGTGGTTTTTGAAGTAGGAAGCACTGATTCTACCACCCTCGACCGGCCTGTTGGCAATGCAGGGCATCACGTGTCCCGTGGGATGACGGATGGCGCAGCCCCAGCACCCCGGGTCGCCGTCCGGTTCCACGAATTGGATATTCGCAGCAGGGCCTCTGAAAGGTACAATCGCTGTCTTGCTCAAGCCGGCCCGTTATACAACCAGAATGAAAGAAGTAATCTACGAAACCAACCTGAAAAGCCTCCCACTCCTGAATCGTGGCAAGGTCCGCGATGTCTATGGCGTCGGCGAGGACCACCTGCTGATTGTAACCACTGACCGCTTGTCCGCTTTCGATGTGATCCTGCCGGATCCCATTCCCGGCAAGGGCGCGGTGCTGACCGCGGTTTCGAATTTCTGGTTCGAGCAGACCGCGGACCTGGTGCCGAACCACCTTGCGGCCATACCCCTGGGGGAGGCCGTCCCGGACGCCGCCGAACGCGCCGAGATCGAGGGCCGGGCGATTGTTGTCAGGAAACTCAAGGCCTTGCCGGTGGAGGCCATTGTACGTGGCTACCTGATTGGTTCCGGCTGGAAGGACTACCAGAAGACCGGCGCGGTGTGCGGCATTGCACTGCCGGCCGGGCTGCGGATGGCGGACAAGCTGCCGGAGGCGATCTACACCCCGTCTACCAAGGCCGCTGTCGGCGGACACGACGAGAACATCGATTTCGAACAGACCCGGGAACTGCTGGGGACGGATCTGGCTGAACAGGTCCGTGATGTCAGCCTGGCGATCTACACCCGGTGTGCTGCCTATGCACTGGAACGCGGCATTATCATCGCCGATACCAAGTTCGAATTCGGCCTGGATGATGGCAGCCGGCTGGTACTGATCGATGAGGTGCTGACCCCTGATTCGTCGCGTTTTTGGCCGGCGGACAGCTATGCGCCCGGCAGCAGCCCCGCCAGTTTTGACAAGCAGTATGTGCGTGACTACCTTGAAACCCTGGACTGGGACAAGACGGCACCGGGACCGAGTCTGCCACCCGGTGTGATTGAACAAACGGCAGAAAAATACCGTGAGGCGCAGCAGCGCCTGACCTATTAACCAGGCGGGAGAGAAAGTATGTACGGTTTTACAGTGAATGTTTCCGGCACCATGGACTCGGTCCATGAGCAGGTCGCCGAAGAGCTCCAGAAGGAAGGATTCGGTATCCTGACCGAGATCGATGTCGCCGCCACGTTGAAGAAGAAGCTGGACATCGACAGGAAACCTTACCTTATCCTCGGGGCATGCAACCCGGTGCTGGCCAGTCAGGCCATCGAGGCGGATCCCGATATCGGCCTGCTTTTACCCTGCAATGTCCTGGTCCGTGAAGAAGACGACGGTTCCATCACCGTCGGGTTCATGGACCCCGCTGCGGTGCTGAACCTGGTCGATGTGGAAGGTATCGAGGCCCTGGCCGGTGAGGTGCGGGCACGACTGGAGCGTGTCCGTGACGCATTGAGCCGCTAGGACCACCGGCGTGTACTGCGATTTGAACATCTACCGCAGAGGCGCGAAGTTCGCAAAGATAAGAATCCCGGTTCAACCAGCTTCCGTTATTCTCACTTAAGCCGGAATCCAGTCGCTTGTTGTTTGACAATGCCTTTATCCCGGGTCTCCGCGACGTTCCGCCCGGAATGAGGGATTGAGTAGTAATCCTTAAAACAGTGGCTTAGCTGCTGTGCATGGATGCTGCCAGGGCGTATTGCGGCCCGGGCAGGGTTTTCGGCTATCATGAATCAAGACACACAGGCTGTGACCATGACCTTGCCACGAATCTCAGTGCTGTTTCAGGATGCCTCGGAGCCGTTAAGGAAGCGGGCACCGTCTCATGATGAAAACGGCAGACCGCTGAGTGACTTCATGGTGTTGATCCCTGGCCTGAAGAAAAAGCCGCAGTCCCTGATCAACAGGACGGTCAACGACATCCACCTCGCGCTCGGTCACTTCGACCATGCCGTGGTATTCGCCGAATTCAACCTGAAGCTCAACCTCTTGTGGGTCTCGATCCGGCCGCTACCGGGTGTGCGCTTCGAGATTGTCGGTGCGATCCAGGGTTACGTGCCCGAGGCCCGCCTGGTGTCGCACATCTGATCGTTTGCCCTTGCTGTTGCTGCAACGCCCTGCAGCAACGGGCAGTTCTGCCGGTTCAGGTCCGGCGTAGTTGCCTTATCCGGCTGCGATTGAGCACGTAGAACAGGGTCAGCGCAGCCAGCGCACCCAGGGTGTCAGCCAGCATGTCTTTCTGTGCATCCCACTGGTCGCCTTGTGAACCCAGCACGAAATGACCCGAGCGACCGTCGGCGTTGACGGCATACAGCCATTCGAAAATTTCATAACTGCCGGCGACGGCTATGATGATTGTCAGCGGGAACGCGAACAGGACGAACCGCGATGTGACCATGCGCCGGACCAGCAGGAATTCCGCTGCTGCATAGGCGTAGAAGCCGACAGTAAAGTGTGCGAGCCGGTCGAAATGGTTGCGCTCGAGTTCGAACAAGGCGGTCACGAAATCGAATGGAACGCGTTCAAAGGTGTAGTGCCCGCCGATGGTGTGCAGAAAAATGAGGCAGGCCATCAGCAGATAGGCCATGTTGGAGAACCTGTGATGGCGGTAGGTAAGCGACAGGACCAGCACAATAAAAATGATCGGGATGTTCTCGGCCCACCACACCGACCTGTCGTAGGGCTCTATGCCCAGCACTGTAAAGTGAACAAGGTAGGCCGCAAGCAATAAGAGCGGGAGCATTTACATTCCCTGCGCGAAGTATTCCTGCAGGAACTCGTCGAATGACTGCTTGTCGGCGGCCTCGATGGCCTGCTGGTCTGCAATGGATTTGGCCACGGCCGCTTCGATGGCGGTGAAGCATTCCGGGTCCTGCGGCAGACCCGTGAAGTAGGCGTGGTGGCGTTCCGACATCCGCTTGGCGAAATGAAAATAGCCTTCGCTGTGCGTATGCATTTCGGCGAGCATGCGTGCGGAGGGCGTCCGATCCGGGTCAAGGACCGCTTCACGCTGTTCCAGCAGGGCTTCCCGGTAGGCCTTGTCGGGCCTGCCGGTATCGAGCAATTCGGCAAATCCTGTCAGGGCCTCGAGCAGTTCGTCGGCCCAGGCCTTGAGTGTTATGGATTCTCCATTACGTTGCAGTTGCAGGCCCGGTTCGCGTCCCCTGTAGCAGACGGCATCGAGATTCAAGTCGATTTCACGACGTTCCAGATCGTCAATGACCGGACTCTCATGAAACAGGCAGAAGGCCATCAGGGTCTCCAGGAACCGGCACTGGGTCTCGCTGATGCCGCACGGGTCGAAGATATTGATATCCAGGGAACGCAGTTCCACATAACGCACACCGCGACGCCTGAGCGCCAGGGTCGGTTTTTCGTTGAACTCCGGGACCTGCTTGGGACGGATGGAACTGTAGTACTCGTTCTCGATCTGCAGAATGTTGGGGTTGAGCTGGCGGTATTTCCCGTCGACCTTGATGCCGATTTCCTGGTACGGCGGGTAGGGAGTTTCTATGGCACGTGACAGGCTCTCGATGTAGCTGTCCAGGTTGTCATAATTTGCCTTGAAACCCGCCTCGCTCTCATGGGTGTTCTGGTAGCCGATGTCGCACATGCGCAGGGACGTGGCGTAAGGGGCATAGTAGCTGTTGCCGAACAGTTCCTCGAGTTTGGTTGGTTCGCCGCACATGAAGGACTTGCAGATCGCGGGCGAGCTCCCGAACAGGTAGGGGACAAGCCAGCCAAACCGCTGCAGGTTCCGGATCAGGTGGAAATAGGCATCGGAAATATATTCCTGCTGCGGGCGCGTGTCTTTCTCGAGTTCCTGGTAGACCGGCCAGAAGCTGTCCGGGAATGAGTAGTTGAAGTGTCCGCCTGCTATGACCTGCATGACGCGACCATAGCGGTAACCCAGCCCGCGCCGGTAGACGGTTTTCATCAGGCCGGCATTGGAGCTGCCGTAGCGGGCCAGCGGGATACTTGATTCACCTTCAACCACGCACGGCATGCTGGCGGACCAGAGCAGTTCCTGATCGAGTTTCGCGTACACGAAATGTTCCAGTTCACGCAAAAATGCCAGTGCATCCGCCGCGCTGTCCAGGGGGGGCGTGATGAATTCCAGCAGGGCCTCGGAATAATCCGTGGTGATCCATGGGTGGGTCAGGGCCGAACCCAGTGCGGCCGGGTGGGGTGTCTGGGCAATGCTCCCGTCAGGCCCCACACGCAGGCTCTCCTTTTCCAGACCGATCAGCCCGCCCAGCAATGTCTGCTGCCGCCCGCTGGAGAACAGGGACGACAGTCGCTGCTCTGCGATCCGGTAGTGGTTTTTTAAGTCCTTGATAATGCTGGCTTCCTTGTGTGGTTGCGGAAAGAAATCGCTTTGTCCCATTTGGCGGGTGTGCTACTTTATAAACATACCAATGACTAGGCAACTGCACGGACGTGGTTAGCGGGAAAGTGAATGTTTCATATGCACCCTGAGTGCGCCTGAAAAATTGAATCAGTATCCCACCTGCCTGGTTGATAACAACATGCGAAGCTGCTGCAATCAGCGGCCCTGAGTGTGGGTCACTCTGTATGCCACGAAAAGAAAAACTTCTGAACCTGAACGAGGTCAAGATTTCCTGCGGGGGATGCAGCCTCAATGAGCTGTGCCTGCCCCACGGACTTGAAGGCCCGGACATGGAAAAGCTGGACAGCATCATCAGGCATCAGCCACCGCTCCATCCCGGTCAGCACCTGTTCCGGGCCGGAGATGGCGGCCAGTCCCTGTATGCCGTGCGCTCGGGTTCACTGAAGACCTATTGCACGACCAAGAACGGCGACGAGCAGGTGCTCGGGTTTACCTTGCCGGGCGAGATCGTCGGCCTCGATGGCATGAGTGACGGGCACTATGCCAGTAATTCGATTGCGCTGGAGACATCCAGTGTCTGTCAGCTGCCATACAGTCAACTCGATGAACTGTGTGCCGAGATACCAAGCCTGCATCGACAGATGATGCGGGTGGTCGGCAAGGAGGTTTCGTCCGATCACCGCATGCTGCTGTTGCTTGGCAAACGCAGTGCCGATGAGCGACTCGCGGCCTTTCTGCTCAGCCTGTCACTCCGTTACAAGATGCGCGGTCTTTCCGCCACCGAGTTAAACCTGCCGATGTCGCGCCAGGATATTGGGAATTATCTGGGATTGGCCATAGAAACGGTCAGTCGCCTGTTTGCCAATTTCCAGGACCAGGACCTCCTGCGGGTCAACAGAAGGCAGATAACACTGCTGAATGTTGCCAGGCTGGAGGAGATGTTCGAGGGTTGTACGGAGGCCAGTTCGGCAACCGGTTCCTGAGCGGCGCCGCAAGGGTTCCGCTATCGCCCTAGATGACCTTGGAAAAACGCACGTGCGTTTCCTTGTTCCTCAGGTACTTGTCGAACACCATGCAGATATTGCGTACCAGCAGCCGGCCAGCCGGAAGCACGGTCAATTTGTCATCCTTGATCGTCAGCAGGCCATCGGCCTGCATTTTTTCCAGGTCTTCCAGTTCCTGCTTGAAGTGCAGCTTGTATTCGAAGTGCCATTTTTCCTCCAGTGTCTTCATGTCCAGGACAAAATGGCACATCAGCTGGATGATGACTTCGCGCCGTAGCAGGTCATCCGGCTCGAGTTCAATGCCGCGTTCCAGGGGCAGCCTGCCGTCATCGATCAGCCGATAGTATTCCTCCAGGTCGCGCACGCTCTGGCTGTAGTTGTCACATACCTTGCCAATGGCAGATACGCCCATGCTGACCAGGTCGCAATCGGCGTGGGTGGAGTAACCCTGGAAATTGCGGTGCAGCGTTCCCTCGCGTTGAGCGATGGCGAGTTCATCGTCCGGCTTGGCGAAATGGTCCATGCCGATATATACATAACCTGCATCGGTCAGGACCTCGATGGTGGCCTGCAGGATGTCGAGTTTCTCGTCCGCTGACGGCAGGTCCTGTTCCTGTATGCGCCGCTGCGGCTTGAAGCGCTCCGGGAGGTGGGCGTAGTTATAGATCGCGAGACGATCAGGGCTGATGGCAATGACGTGCTCGAGGGTTTCCACAAAGCTGTTCACCGTCTGGAATGGCAGGCCATACATCAGGTCCATGTTGATGGACTTGAAACCCAGTTCCCGCGCACTCGTGGTTACTTCCCGGGTGAGGTCCTCGCTCTGGATCCGGTTCACGGCCTTCTGCACTTCCGGATTGATGTCCTGCACCCCCAGGCTGATGCGGTTGAAACCGATCATGCGCAGGGTCCTGAGTTTTTCGTAATCCACGGAGCGGGGGTCTATCTCGATGGAGTATTCGCCCTTGTCATCCTCGCGCAGGGTGAAGTGCTGGCGGATGACCTTCATCAGGGAGTTCATCTCCTCCGCGTCAAGAAAGGTGGGCGTACCGCCGCCCCAGTGCAGCTGTTCTACAATCCGGTCACGGTCGAACAGCACACTCTGCATGGCGATTTCACGGTACAGGCGCTCGAGGTAGGGTATGGCCCGGTCGTGGTGCTTGGTTACCACCTTGTTGCAGGCGCAGTAGAAACACACCGTGTCGCAGAAGGGGATATGCAGGTAGAGCGACAGCCCGCGTGGGATCGGGTCCTCGTTGCTGTGCTGTGCCCAGCGGCGGTAGTCCTCCTCGGTGATCGCATCATGAAACTGGGCGACTGTCGGGTAGGAGGTATAGCGCGGACCGCTCTGGTCGTAGCGCTTGATGAGGTCGGCATCGAAAATGAGACGTTGATTCATAATCAGTACTGTCGTTCAGTTGGGGCTTGCACGGCCAGGCTGTGTTCGCCTGCCTGACGGCCGAGACTGCGCATATGCTTATTTGCTAATTTCCTTAAATACCTGAGGTTACACCGCGAACATCACTGTACAGGAGCTCTTTTTAGCCTGTTTTCCCCTGTCGTGAATTGATATGGATCAATGGAAGGCGGTTTTACCCTGCACCGGCCTGGTGCAAACAGTGTTTACGACGTGCTGGACCGGGACTAATTACAGCCTGTACTATCAGTACATATCACAGGGATGATCATCATCACTTGACAGATGCCGGACCATAGCGTCGCAACCGGATTCTTAGCGGGCCATGATTTTGCCCGTCTGCTGTCCGCACTGGCCGGCCAGGGCTACCGTTGTATCGGGCCGACCGTGCGCGACGGGGCCCTGGTGTACGACACCCTGGGCGGAGTCGAGGACCTGCCCACCGGTGTGCAGATTAGCCAGGGTCCGGGCAGTTTCCGGGTCGAATTCAACCAGGGCACGCGGCACTTTGACTGGGCCAACGGTCCCCAGGCCCTGAAACCGTTGCTGTTCACTTCCCGCGAAATCCTCTGGCAGGTCCAGCGCAGCGCCGACGGGGAACTCCAGTTCAGTCAGCAGGACCCGGAACCGGTGCCGACGGCCGTGATCGGGGTCCGTGCCTGTGATCTGGCGGCGCTTAGGCTCCAGGACCGGCATTTCGTTGAGGCCGACGTTCCCGATGTCGGCTACACGGCACGCCGCCGCCGGTTGTTCCTGGTCGCGGTCAATTGCAGCCGGCCTGCCGACACCTGTTTCTGTGCCTCTACGGGAGACGGGCCGGCCGCCACCCGGGGCTACGACCTGGTGCTGGACGAACTGGACGATGGCTTCATCGCGAGCGCCGGCAGCAAGCGGGGAAACGAGCTGCTGGCCCTGCTGCCACTGCAACCGGTCAGCGCGGAGCAGCGACAGGCAGCGGCGGAGGCAACCGAAGGGGCCGTTGCCATGCAACACCGGCAGCTGCCCGGACGCAATCTGCGTGACCAGCTGTTCGCCAACCTCGATCACCCGCAATGGGAGGTGGTGGCGACGCGCTGCCTGTCCTGCGGGAACTGCACCTCCGTGTGTCCCACCTGTTTCTGCTACCGTGAAGTCGACCAGCCGGCACTGGATAGGGAAAGCGCCCGTCATTACCGCGAATGGGATTCCTGTTTCACCCAGGGACACAGTTATATCCACGGCTTTGTGGTGCGTCCTGATACCCGGCTGCGCTACCGCCAGTGGCTGACGCACAAGCTGGGCGGCTGGCATGATCAGTACGGGCGTTCCGGCTGCGTGGGTTGCGGACGCTGTATTACCTGGTGTCCGGTCGGTATCGACATCACCGAGGAGGTCAGTGCTATTGCTGCTGTACCGACATGACCATCGCGAGCCATTTCCCGTACGAGGCTGAGGTCATCGAGCGCTGCCAGGAGTCGCCCACCATTTTCACGCTGGTGCTGCGTCTTACCGACCCCGTGATTGCCAGCGAGTATCGCTTCACGCCCGGCCAGTTCAACATGCTGTACCTGTTCGGTGTCGGCGAGATCCCGATTTCCATCGTCTCCGATCCGGAGCGCCCCGGAAAACTGATCCATACCATCCGCGACGTGGGCCGCGTATCGCACGGATTCTCGCAGCTCGGGGTGGGCGACAGGATCGGTCTGCGTGGCCCCTTTGGGCGCGGCTGGCCACTGGTGCAGCTGGAAGGCCAGGACATCATGATCGTCACAGGTGGGCTGGGCTGTGCCCCGGTGGTGTCGGTCATCAATTACATTCTGCGGCGTCGGGAACGCTATGGCCGACTGGTCATACTGCAGGGGGTCAAGCATTCCAGCGACCTGATCTGGCGGGAACGCTATGCCGAGTGGGAGAAGCAGGACAATACCCAGGTGCTGCTCGCGGCCGATGTTGGTGGTACACCCTGGCCCGGCTTCGTGGGGCCTATTACCGTGCTGTTCGAGCATGCGCGTTTCAATCCGCAGCAGACCGTGGCGATGATGTGCGGTCCCGAGCGCATGATCCATGCGGCAGCGGATGTGCTGGTCGAACGTGGTCTGCAGGCCTGGGATATCTGGATCAGTATGGAGCGCAACATGCAGTGTGCCGTTGGCCAGTGTGGCCACTGCCAGTTCGGTTCCAGTTTCGTGTGCCGCAATGGACCGGTCTACCGTTATCCTGATGCCGGCGAGTTGCTGGCAAAGCGGGGGTTCTAGCCCGCATTCCACACCAGGCGGCAGCAGAATCACATAAGCTACTGAGGTAATGAACTGAGTGCAGATAAAGATCAAGACAATGTGTCATCGGGCATTGCCTATCCCGGCCCTGGCTGGTTCTCGCGCGCCCGGACACACGATCCCTTCGCCAGCATCCGGGATCCTGGTGAGAAATGCAGGCTTGCCATGAAACCCAAAGTCGCGGTGCATAAATTCAGTTCCTGTGATGGCTGTCAGCTGGCATTCCTGAACCTGGGCGAGGACCTGCTGACGCTGTTCGAACAGGTCGATGTACTGCACTTCGCCGAAGCGGGTCCCGTAGACCCCGGTGCCGCGGTCGATATCAGTTTCGTCGAGGGCAGCATCACCACTCCGGATGAGGTCGAGCGCATCCACGCAGTGCGCAACAACAGCAAATACGTGGTGACCATCGGTGCCTGTGCCGTGGCGGGTGGACTGCAGGCCCTGCGCAACCTGGCGGACAGCGGCGAATGGATGACGGCGATCTATGCCTCCCCGGAATACATTGCGAGACTGGATGCGGTGGCGCCGGTCAGCGAGTACATCAAGGTGGATATGGAGCTCTGGGGTTGCCCGGTCAACAGTCGGCAGCTGCTCGCGACCATCGGCTCGCTGCTGGCCGGCGTGGTGCCGCGGACGGAAAACGACAGCGTCTGCCTGGAATGCAAGCGCAAGGGACAGGCCTGTGTCATGGTCACCCGGGGTGTGCCGTGTATGGGGCCGGTCACCCGCAGTGGCTGTGGTGCCCTGTGCCCGGGCCTGGACCGCGGCTGCTATGGCTGTTACGGCCCCTGTGAGAAGCCGCCGACCGAGGTGCTCGCGCACTGGTTTGCCGGGCTGGGCCTGACCCGGGAACAGATCGCGCAGCGCTTCCTGGCCTTTACCCCAGAGGCGCCCGCCTTCTACTCGGCGGGCCGGTCGAGACTGCCAGGCGATGACTGAGCGGCGCGAATTACGCATTAACGTGCCGGTGCTGGCGCGGGTGGAAGGCGAGGGCGCGCTGACCTTGCATGTAAGGGACCAGGCCATCGAACGGCTCGACTTGCGGATCTTCGAGCCCCCGCGCCTGTTCGAGAAGCTGCTCGAGGGACGTGAATACCAGCAGGTCCCGGACATGGTGGCACGCATCTGCGGCATCTGTCCGGTCGCCTACCAGATGAGCGCGATCCACGCCCTGGAGCAGGCCTTTGCCGTTGCCCCGGATCCCTGGGTGCGCGCCATGCGTCGCCTGTTTTACTGCGGCGAGTGGCTGCAGAGCCACAGCCTGCATATTCACCTGCTGGCGGCGCCGGACTTTCTCGGTTTCGACAGTGCCCCCGCCATGGCCGCGCAGTACCCGGATGAGGTGCGTCGCGGTCTGCGCCTGCAGTCTCTGGGCAACGACATCATGCGACTGATCGGCGGGCGTTCCGTGCACCCGGTCGGGGCCTGCGTGGGGGGCTTCTACCGCATCCCGGACACGGCTGCACTGCATGCGCTCAGGGACCGGCTGGCCGCTGCAACCGGGGGCGCCCGGGAGCTGGTCCGCTGGTGCGCCGCGCTGGACCTGCCCGATGACGAGCAGGCGTTCTGCTCGGTCGCTTTACGCCATCCCGATGAGTACCCCATGAACGAAGGTCGTATCGTATCCAGTGGCGGGCTGGACATCGATAAAGCGGATTATGAGGCGCATTTTCGCGAGCACCAGGTGGCACATTCCACGGCCCTGCATTCGTTACTGGACGGCGAGCCCTATCTGGTCGGCCCCCTGGCGCGGATCAACCTGAACCTGGACCGCCTGCCGGACGCCGTGCAGTCGGTATTGCAGGAGACCGGCATCCGCTTCCCGAGCCGCAACATGTTTCACAGCATGGTCGCCCGGGCGGCGGAGATCTATTACGTCCTGCTGGAGGCCGTGCGGCTCATCGATACCCTGCCGGCGGCGATGCAGGCGGCGGTCCCCGTGGCAGCGCGCGCCGCGACCGGTTTCGGGTGTACCGAGGCCCCGCGCGGTCTGCTCTGGCATCGCTATGAAACGGATGCGCAGGGCCGCATCGTGGCGGCCCGGATCGTACCGCCTACCAGTCAGAACCAGCTGCGTATCGAAGAAGACATTCGCCTGTCGCTGGAACGTTTCGGCCTGCAGCGCAGCGAGGCCGAGCTGCGCACCCGGGCCGAGACCGTGATCAGGAACTACGACCCCTGCATTTCCTGCGCGACCCACTTCCTCAGGCTGAAGCTGGAGCGCGATCCCGGTCCAGCGATCCGGCCGGCGGCAGCACCCGGGCCGGTAGCGGCTGGCGATACAGCACCGGTCTGCATTGTCGGGATCGGCTCAGCCAACGGCCTGGATGCGCTTGGCTGGAAGGCGGTGGAGGCGCTCGCCGCCGGCGGTTTTGCGGCGCGCTTTCGCCCCGGCCTGGTCAGGCTGGAGAACTGTGCGGCACCGGCGGCCCTCCCGGCGCTGCTCGGCGCAACCCGCCTGCTGGTGCTGATCGATGCACTGCCTGCCGGCGACGGCACGGTCGGCTGGCGCCGGATCGAACGCGATGACATCGCCGCCATGACCGGCGGGCATTCCAGTCATTCCCTGGGTGTCGCCGAGGCCGTTGCCATGTGCGAGTCCCTGGTTGTGGTACCTCTGCGGATTGTCTGCTACGGCATCGGCACCGGCCCGGTCGCTGCCGGCGGACCCGGGCTTGCACCAAAGGGGATAGTCAGCGCCGTAATTGATGAGTTGGCAAATGACATAGCCAGGGAGATAAGGGGGTAAAGGGGATATGCTGTTTTTCTTCGTTGTATCACCAACCGGTTTTCACTGGCTACATCAATAAGCCGAATACCCCTCTTTGGCCGTGCCAGCCTACAGGAAGTGCTCGAAGAACACCGTGAACACCGCGCTGGCCACCGTCAGGCTGACCAGCATGATGGGAAGGCCCTTACGCAACCACAGCCCCGGGGTGATGCGCGCTTCCGGGATATTGCAGCGTTCCGATTCGGCCACACAGATGATGTTGGCGGTAGCGCCGATGTGGGAACCGTTGCCGCCCAGGCCGACCCCCAGC
This sequence comes from uncultured Ectothiorhodospiraceae bacterium, assembly GCA_947258615.1. Classification (GTDB taxonomy): domain Bacteria; phylum Pseudomonadota; class Gammaproteobacteria; order UBA9214; family UBA9214; genus CAMYJZ01. The sequence goes on from CAMYIX010000049.1 coordinate 30,715, forward strand.
GCCAGGGCCCACCAAAGGGGCGTGACATTCATGCCCTGGGTATCCAGGCTGAGCACGATCGGGATCATGGTCACCGTGAACGGAATGTTATCCACGATGGCACTCAGTATGGCCGCGACCCACATCAGTACCAGGCAGGTGATCAACAATGCTGCCGGGTCGGCGGATACGTGGGCGATCCCGTTGCCGATTAGTGCCAGCAGGCCCGAGCTTTCCACCCCACCCACGATGATGAACAGGGCGCAAAAGAACAGCAGCACCGTCCATTCCACGTCTTTCAGCAGGGTGTCCGGGTCCGGCCGGATCAGGGCCAGGGTGAGCGCCACGCCGATGAATACCACGTAGGACGGGTAGAGGTGGAAATGGTGGTGGATGAAAAACAGCAGCACGATCAGGGCCAGGCCGGCCAGTACCCGCTTCAGGCTGCGCAGGTCGCGTATCGCCTTTTCCGCCTTGAGGTCGATCTCGCCGCTGTGGGAGGCGGAGGGGGTGAGTTCTTTTTTGAACACGAACAGGAGCATGGTCACGATGATCATCCAGACCACGACCACCACCGGCCCCATGTGGAACAGGAAGCTGTTGAAATCGAGCCGGGCGGCGCTGCCGATCATGATGTTGGGCGGGTCACCGACCAGGGTGGCGATACCGCCGATGTTGGACAGCATGGCCTCGGCCATCAGGTAGGGCATGGGGTTCAGGCGGGCCATGCGGCAGATGAGAACCGTCAGCGGCGCGAAAATGATCACCGTGGTGACGTTGTCCAGGAACATGCTGATCACGCTGACGGCCAGGGTGAGGTAGACCATCAGGTGACGCGGCCGGCGGGCGGTGCGCCGGGCGATGCGAATGGCCAGGTACTCGAAACCGCCGGTTTTCCTCAGGATGGCGACCATCATCATCATGCCGGCCAGCAGCATGATGGTGTTGGCATCGATGGACTGGATGGCCTGTTCCTGGGAGTAGAAACCGGCATAGAGGCCGATACCCACCATGACGACGGCGCCGATTACCGCCGCGTGCATGCGGTGCATGACCTCCGAGAAGATCAGTACGTAGGCGGCGACCAGGACCAGGCCCGCCGTGATCATTGACCCGGTCAGGCCGTTAGGGACAGCTTCCACCATCAGGTGAGATCGAGCATGCGTTGGGCCACTGCCCAGATGGTGACCACCCCCAGGTAGCGGTCATCCTCGACCACCAGCAGGTAATTGGTGGAATACTTTTCCATCAGCGCCACCACCGTGGGCATTTCCGTTTCCAGCGAGATGTCGACATGCCGTTTCTTGACGAATCCGTCCAGGGGCATCTCCAGGAGATGGCGCATGTGTTCTTCCGGGATCTCCATGCAGCTCGGTGCATTGCCCAGCAGGTCGGCGTAGTTCACCATGATGTCGGGGACGCAGGCGCGGCGCAGGGTCTCGCGGATGGAAAAGATCCCGGCCACCTGCCCGGAGTCGTCCATGTAGGCAATACCCGGTACCCCGCAGCGCAGGCATTCCGCGAATCCTTCCCGCACCTTCATGCCGGGGCGGGCCACACCCGTGGGTATGACAATCTCTTGCAGTTTCATATCAGCAGATCCTCGGCAGGGGGTCGTCCTCGAGTTCCTCGAGGATACGCTCGCCACCCAGTGCTGTAACCAGGGTGACATGGCGTGCCGTGGCGTCCAGGTGTCCTATGAGTGAGGCCCCGCTACCCTCGGGCAGGTTGCGCCAGGCTTGCAGCACGCTGTCGGCGGCAGCCGGATCAACCACGGCCACCACCCGCCCCTCGCAGGCCAGGTACAGCGGGTCGTAGCCCAGCATGTCGCAGACGGATTGTACCGGGTCACGTACCGGGACCGTTGATTGCTGCAACCGTACACCCAGACCGGTTGCCCGGTACAGTTCCTGGCAGACGGTGGCCAGGCCGCCACGTGTCGGGTCGCGCATAAAACGCACACCGCCGGTATCCAGGGCAGCCTGTGTCAGCGGCAGCACGCTGGCGGAATCGGAGCGCAGTTCGCCGTGCAGGCCGAACTCCTCGCGTGCCAGCATGACGGCAATACCGTGGTCACCGACCGGGCCGCTGACAAGCACGGCATCGCCGTCCCTGATCCGGTCGAGGCCGAGACGGGAGTCACGATGGATACCGATGCCGGTGGTGGCAAGGTAGAGCCCGCCACCTTCACCACGGCGCAGGACCTTGGTGTCACCGGCGACCACTTCAACGTCCAGCGCCCGTGCCGCCGCCGCCAGGCTGGCGATGATACGGTCAAGTTGCGCGATTTCCATGCCTTCCTCGATGAAGGCGTTCAGGCTCAGGTAGCGCGGCACGGCCCCGGCGACGGCCAGGTCGTTGGTGGTCCCGTGCACCGCCAGCGAGCCGATGTCACCACCCGGGAATTCCAGCGGCTGCACAGTAAATCCATCGGTGGTAAACATCAGTTCGCGGCCGTCCAGCGCCAGCGGCACGGCATCGGCCTGGGTATCCAGGCCGGGGTTGGCCAGGTGGCGGGCGAAGACCTCCTCGATCAGTTCACGCATGAAGCGGCCGCCGTTGCCATGCGCCAGTGTTATGCGGGTGTCCGGCATGTTCGGGTCAGGATTCCTGTCGCTATCTGGTGGCACGGCCTGGTGTCTGCGGTCGTGAAACGCCGGTCCGGCATCTCCCGCCATGTTATGTTTCATTGTAAAGTCTGGGTATACGTACTCCAACAACAAAAGGGGGGTAGTCCGGCCGCTGTTACCAGCGCTGTCCGGGCAGCGTCCGCTGGCATGCAGGAAACCAACTATCTGATTGATGTACTCGCCCTGCTCGGGGCCGCAGTCATCGCCGTCCCCCTGTTCCAGCGCCTCGGCCTGGGCTCGGTGCTGGGTTACCTGGTGGCAGGTGTGCTGGTCGGCCCCTGGGGCCTGGGGATCATCGACCAGGTCGAAGAGGTCCGGCACCTCGCCGAGTTCGGGGTGATTTTCCTGCTGTTCGTCATTGGCATCGAGCTGAAGCCGGCGCGCCTCTGGGTGATGCGCCGACTGGTGTTCGGTCTGGGCTCGGCGCAGCTGCTGCTGACCGGACTGGTGCTGGCCGGCCTGGCGCTGTGGTTCGGTGTCCCGGGCAAGACCGCCGTGGTGGTCGGCTTCGGCCTGGCGCTTTCCTCCACGGCCTTCGGCCTCCAGATCCTGAGCGAGCGCGGCCAGCTGGGATCGGTGAGCGGGCGCACCTCGTTTTCGGTGCTGCTGCTGCAGGACCTGGCCATCGTTCCCCTGCTCGCACTGGTCTCGCTGCTGGCACAGGACGCCTCGTTGGTGGAGGGCGTGGAATATGCGGTGCTGGAGGCCGCGCTGATTATCGCGGTCGTCATCCTGGTGGGGCGCTTCCTGCTCACCCCCCTGCTGAGGCTGGTGGCCGGCAGCCGGACCGCGGAGGTATTCACCGCCATGGCGATACTTACGGTGCTGGGAACGGCCTGGCTGATGTCGGTGGCGGGCCTGTCCATGGCGCTGGGCGCCTTCCTGGCCGGGCTGATGCTGGCGGACTCGCATTACCGTCACCAGGTGGTGGCCGATATCCAGCCTTTTCGCGGCCTGCTGCTGGGCCTGTTCTTCATGTCGGTGGGTATGTCCATCGATTTTGGCCTGTTCCAGGACCAGGGACTGCTGATCGCCGGGTTGGTTGTGGGGCTGCTGCTGATCAAGGCCGTGCTGTTGTGGGGCCTGTGTCGGCTCATGCGCGTGGATGCCGTCAACGCCCTGCGCACTGCATTGCTGCTTTCCCAGAGCGGGGAATTCGGTTTCGTGCTGTTCGGGCTGGCCCTGGTCAACGGGGTCATGGCGCCGGAGCTGTTCCAGCTGCTGATGCCGGTGATCGCTTTGACCATGGTCACCACGCCCCTGATGGCGAATCTCGGCGAACACCTGGCGGCATTCATGAATCACAGGCCGGAGGGTCACGAGGTGAGCCTGGCGGGGATCGATACCGAACAGCCCTACGTTATCGTGGCCGGCTTCGGGCGGGTCGGCCGGCGGATTGCACGCATACTGGAGGCGGCCGGCATTTCCTACCTGGGAATGGAAAGCAACCCGGAGCGGGTCGCCCAGGGCCGTGCCGAGGGCTATTCGGTTTTTTACGGCGATGCCAGCCGGGTGGACGTGTTGCGGGCGGCCGGTGCCGAGCAGGCGCGGGTACTGGTCAGTACCCTGGACCAGACCCTGCCCACCGTGCGCTTGGTCAGCGTCATGCGCCAGCACTATCCAGACACCCCGATCTACGCGCGTGGACACGACAGCATTCACTGCCAGGAACTGACCAGGGCCGGAGCCACCTTGGCCATTTCCGAGACCCTGGAAGCGAGTCTGCAACTCGGTGCCGCGGTGCTGGAAGTCAGCGAGGTGCCGGTCGATACCACCAGCGAACTGCTCGACAGCTTCCGCCGGAAATATTATGAGGAACAGGATGAGAACCCGCATCCGGAGGATCACGCCCTGTAGTCGGCCCGGTCAGTCCAGCCACGCCGTTTTCGTCTCCATCGGTTTCGGGTGGTGATAAGATCGCGCTGAGAGATTCTCACTACGGGTTTAGCCATGCCGTTTGAAAACATACTCTTCACCGGTTTGCTGGTCCTGCTCGCCCTGGTCGTACTGGCCGTGGCCGCTACCCTGATCATTAAACGCCGCTACCGTGCAGCCGTCTCCAGCGAGGCGCAGGGTGCCTTGCTTGCTCGCCAGGGTACGGCATGGCATGCACTGGACGGCAATGACGTGCTGAAGTTGTTCAAGGTCGACCCGCAGGGCCTGGCGGATGTGCAGGTCGAGGCCGCGCTGGCGAAGTACGGGCCAAACCGCCTGCCCGAGCCCAAGGCCAGCAGCCCGCTGGTGCGTTTCCTGCTGCAGTTCCACAATGTGCTGATCTACGTGCTGCTGGCCGCCAGCGGCGTGACGGCGATGCTCGGCCACTGGGTGGACACGGGCGTGATCGTGGGTGTCGTGCTGATCAATGCGCTGATCGGCTTTGTGCAGGAAGGCAAGGCGGAGAACGCCCTGCGCGCCATACGCCGCATGCTGTCGCCGCAGGCCATGGTGTTGCGTTCCGGTAAACGGATCATGCTACCGGCCGAGCAGCTGGTGCCCGGTGATGTGGTGCTGCTGCAGTCGGGTGACAAGGTGCCTGCCGATTTGCGCCTGACCCGGGTCAAGGGCCTGCAGATACAGGAGGCGGTGCTCACCGGCGAATCGGTTGCGGTGGAAAAACAGATCGCCGCGGTTGCCGACGACGCCGTGCTGGGTGACCGGCTTTCCATGGCCTACTCGGGCACCCTGGTGACCTACGGCCAGGGGAGCGGTGTGGTAGTGGCGACGGGGGTTGGTACCGAGATTGGCCGGATCAGCGCCATGCTGGCGCGCGTGGAAACGCTGACCACGCCACTGTTGCGCCAGATGGCGCAATTCGCGCGCTGGCTGACCGCCGCTATCATCGCCATCGCGGGTGCGACCTTCGCCTTTGGGGTTATGGCCCGCGACTACTCGGCGGCCGAGATGTTTCTTGCCGCGGTAGGACTGGCGGTGGCCGCGATCCCGGAGGGCCTGCCGGCCATCATGACCATCACCCTGGCCATCGGGGTGCAGCGCATGGCGCGCCGCAATGCCATCATCCGGCGCCTGCCGGCGGTCGAGACCCTGGGTTCGGTCACCGTCATTTGTTCGGACAAGACCGGCACCCTGACACGCAACGAAATGACCGTGAAGGCGGTGGCCACCGCGACCGGTCTGTTCGAGGTCGGCGGGGTCGGCTACAACCCGCACGGGGGTTTCCAGATGGACGGTGTCGAGATCCGGCTCCGCGATTACCCTATCCTTTCCGAGCTGACCCGCGCCTCACTGCTGTGCAACGATGCCGCGCTGCACGAGCGTGAGGGCGAATGGGTCCTGCACGGCGACCCCACCGAGGGCGCCCTGCTGACCCTGAGTCTCAAGGCGGGACTGGATCCGGCCTTCGAGCAGCAGGCCTGGCCGCGCACGGATGTGATCCCCTTCGAATCCGAACACCGCTTCATGGCCACCCTGCATCATGACCATGCCGGGCACGGCTTCGCCTACGTGAAGGGGGCGCCGGAACGGCTGTTCGACATGTGCGCTCACCAGCGTTCCCGCGGTGAGGACGTTCCCTTCGACAGCGACTACTGGCAGGAACAGATAGATGTCATGGCCCGGCGCGGCCAGCGGGTGCTGGCGATCGCCTCACGGGTGGCCGAAACCACCCAGAGTGAGCTGAAATTCGACGACCTCGAGACCGGCCTGACCCTGCTCGGCATCGTGGGCATCATCGACCCGCCGCGCGAAGATGCCATCCGGGCGGTCGAGCGCTGCCAGTCAGCCGGGGTCCGCGTCAAGATGATCACCGGTGATCATGCCGTGACAGCGGTGGCCATCGGGGGCCAGATGGGCATCGGCGACGGCGAGCGGGTGCTGACGGGTAACGAGATCGAGACCATGGATGACGTGCAGTTGCGCAACGTGGTCAACCACGTGGACGTGTTTGCCCGTTCCAGCCCGGAGCACAAACTGCGTCTGGTACAGGCCCTGCAGGCCAACGGGCACGTGGTGGCGATGACCGGCGACGGCGTGAACGACGCCCCGGCGCTGAAGCGCGCCGATGTCGGCACCGCCATGGGGCAGCAGGGGACCGAGGTGGCCAAGGAGGCCGCCGAGATGGTGCTGGCAGACGACAACTTCGCCTCCATCGCCCACGCCGTGGAGGAGGGCCGCACCGTCTACGACAACCTCAAGAAGGCGATCCTGTTCATCCTGCCCACCAACGGCGGCGAGGCTCTGACCATCATCGCCGCCATCGCCGTCGGCCGCTCGCTGCCCATCACCCCGGTGCAGATCCTCTGGGTCAACATGATCACGGCGGTCACGCTGGCGCTGGCGCTGGCCTTCGAACCGCCCGAGAAGGGGGTCATGCACCGGCCGCCGCGTAACCCGCGCGAACCGCTGCTCACGGGCATGTTCATCTGGCGCATCCTGTTCGTGTCCCTGATCCTGGTCTCCGGCACCTTCGGGCTGTTCATCTGGGAACGTAACCAGGGCGCGGACCTCGAGCTGGCGCGCACCGTGGCGGTCAATACCCTGGTGATGTTCGAGATCTTCTACCTGTTCAATTCACGCTATATCTACGCCCCGGTGCTGAACCGCGCCGGCCTGTTTGGCAATCGCTACGCCCTGATGGCCGTCGGTCTGCTGTTGTTCTTCCAGTTCTGTTTCACCTATCTTGGCCCCCTGCAGACCCTGTTCGGCACCATGGCCATCGATGCCGCCACCTGGCTGCGCATTGTGCTGGTGGCCTCCTCGGTGCTGATCCTGGTGGAACTGGAGAAGTATTTCATCCAGCGTGTGCTGAAACGGAAGAATGAGCCAGGGAGGGCCTGATTAAGGAAGCCTTGATTGGCTCTTCCCCGAATCGAGTGGGTAGATTACCGTTGTAGGGCCGAATTCATTCGGCCAACAACCTTGCCATCAGAAGGAATGCGTCTCGTCTGAATTGATGTGTTACCCACTCAATCAGGGGAAGACCCAAAAAATAATTATTCACCGCACGACTGCATGGATGCAGGAGGTAGAGTAACGCATGGAGCAGTTACCGAGAGAACGCAGAGAACGCAGAGAAAATAATTGCTAAATAAAACATCAAACCATCGTTGGTCGATTGACCTGACCACTCTGGTTAAGTCTCAAATGGTTGAGAGTTTTTAACATTATTCTTGTTTTATGGTTTGTTCTTGCTCGGCGTTCTCCGCGTCTCCGCGGTGAGTGTTTTTTATTATAAATTTCTTTGCGCCCATTGCGCCTTTCGGCAATTGCTCCTGCATTGCTCTACCTCCTGCATGGCCCAGGCCAGCCTCTCGACCGGTTCCCGGTCTCACCTTCTCCCTGTCATTGTGTTCCTCGGTAACTGCTCCTGCGACGCCTAAAGCGCCTACTGTTGGTGCTCTCGGCTCTGGCATCCTGCTTCGCTCTACCGAGTCCTTCCATGGACTCGTACCTCCTGCAGTCGTTTTGGGCATCCTGCCCTCTCGCGACACTTGTATGTCCATACACATCGTCCATGCAGTCGTCGCAATGACGGCTTGATCAGACTTTCCCAAGGGGTTACCTGAAGATAGCGGCGTCAGTGCAGTGCGGCGTATTCGATGACCTGGCCGAAGCTGAGCCCGGCATCGTTGACCGGGATGGCTTCCGGCAGGGTCACATCGAAGCCGTCAGCTTCCAGCAATGCCATGGTCTGTTCTGTCAGCACGCGGTTCTGGAACACGCCGCCTGACAGGCCGACGTGGTTAATCGCATACGCAGAACGCGCACGGCGCGCCTGTTGCAACAGGGTATTCGCCAGGCTGGCATGAAAGCAGGCGGCGCGCCCGGCAAGGCTGCGCGAGGCATCGAGCAGCATCGGCAGCAACGCTTCCCAGTTGCTGGTCCACAGTCCCGATGCCAGTTGCACCAGCGGCAGCTCGACCGGTTCGGCCGGACCCTGGCACGCCGCCTCCAGCAGCATCGGGCCCTGACCCTCGTAGCTCGCCTCCCTGCATACACCGGTGAGGGCCGCAGCGGCATCGAACAGCCGCCCGGCCGCCGTGGTCTGCGGCGTATTGAGTCGTTGCCGCCAGGCCTGTTGCAGCAGGTTGGCCTGCGCCGGCAAGCCGTTCCATTTCCGCCCGGTCTCCCAGCACAGCGCGGCGGCGCTGCGCCAGGGTTCACGGCCGGCACGTTCTCCCCCGGGCAGGTGGAAGGGGCGCAGGCTGGCAAAGCGCTGCCAGTGGCCGGGGCGACCGCGCAGGGCCTCACCACCCCAGAGGGTGCCGTCCTCGCCGTAGCCGATACCGTCCCAGGTGAACACCAGCCAGTCATGCTCTGCGCCACTCGCATGGCAGGCCGAGGCATGGGCGTGATGATGGAAGACCTGCGCCAGCGGCAGGCCGCAGCGTTGCGCCCAGCGGGCGGTGGCATAACCGGGGTGGGCGTCGCAGACCACGGCCTCGGCCGTGACCCCGTACAGGCGCTGCAGGTCGGCCACGGCCTGTTCGAACACCTCGAGGCTGCGCGGCGTATCCATGTCGCCGATATGCGGCGAAATCACGACGCGGTCCTGCCAGGCCAGTGCCACGGTGTTTTTCATGTGGCCGCCCACCGCGAGCACCGGCCGGTCCAGGATGCAGGGCAGCTCCCGCTCCAGCGGCGCCGTGCCGCGCCCCAGGCGCAGCGGCCGCGGCCGGTCCGCGATGACGCGGTACACCGGGTCGTCGGCCGGGCGCTGGATCGGCCGGTCGTGATGCAGGAAGGCCTCGGCCACGTGGCCCAGGCGCTGCTCGACCTCGTGGTTTTCGGTCAGTACCGGTTCGCCACTGAGGTTGGCCGAGGTGGCCACCAGCGGCGCCTTGATCCCGTCCAGCAGCAGGTGGTGCAGCGGGCTGTAGGGGAGCATGACACCGATTTCGTCCAACCCGGGTGTCAGCAGGGGGGACAGCGTGCACCCCGGCCTTTTGCGGGCCAGGACGATGGGACGTTCCGCGGACAACAGGCGTTTGGTATGTGCCGGTGACAGGTGCACCGCATCGCTCACCCACGCGAGCGGCTGGTCCGGGTCGGCCGGAAACATCACGGCCAGCGGTTTTTGCGGACGCGGTTTGCGGCTGCGCAGGTGGGTGATCGCTGCCTCGCTGCGGGCGTCGCACAGCAGGTGGTAGCCGCCGATGCCCTTGACCGCGACCACCCGGCCGTCGCGCAGGGCGACCAGGCAGGCGTCCAGTGCCGCTGCATTGCCCGGGATGACTTCCCCGCTACGGGCCTGAAAACTCAGGCCGGGCCCGCACGCCGGGCAGGCCACCGGTTCCGCATGGAAGCGCCGGTCGGACGGGTCCCGGTATTCCGCGCGGCAGGCCGGACACAAGTCAAAGCCGGCCATGGTGGTGGCGGCGCGGTCATAGGGCAGGGCGCGGATCAGGGTGTAACGCGGCCCGCACTGGGTGCAGTTGATGAAGGGGTAACGGTAGCGCCGGTCGGCGGGATCGTTCAGTTCGACCAGGCAGTCCGGGCAGGTGTGCAGGTCCGGTGGGACGTGGATCTGCACCGTGCCCTGGCTAAGGCTGTCGAGGATCTCGAAGCCGGCCAGGTCGAGCGGTTCAGCCGGCGTATCCGATGCCAGCCGGGGTCGGGACAGGGGCGGGGTGTCGACCAGGAGTTCACGGACGAAGCCGGCCACGGCATCCGGCCCGCCCTGGACATGGATTTCCACCTCGCCGACCCGGTTGCGTACCCAGCCGGCCAGGCCGTGCACGCATGCCAGGCGATAGATGTAGGGCCGGAATCCGACCCCCTGTACGCGGCCGTTGATGACCAGGCGGCGGGCGGCGTGGGACTTGTTATCCCGCGAGGCCGGGACCGTGCCGTTAGCGCTGGTCACTCAGGGTGTTGCTGCGGCCTGTGTCGGCCGCGCCGCCGGTTCGCGCAGGCCGTTGCTCCACCAGATCCGGCAGGCGCCTTCGTCGGAGACCATGCACGGCCCGATGGGGTGCTGCGGCCGGCAGGCGACCCCGTACAGCCGGCATTCATTGGGGTAGATCCTGCCCAGCACCACCTGGGCACAATCACAACCCGGCGGCATTTCACCGGCGCGTTTGCGGGCCTCGTCGGCATAGGAAGGAAAATGGTGGCGGGCGTCGTGCGCCCGGTAGGCGGTATTGAGGGCAAATCCGGAGTCGGGGATGACACCGATGCCACGCCAGTTGGCATCGCTGACGTCGAGGGCCTGTTGCAGCTGTTGCCGTGCGCTGCGGTTGCCGCCGGGCCGGACCAGTTCCGGGTAGCAGTTGTCCAGGAAGCGCCGGTCTTCCAGCAGCTGGCGCAGGGTGGAATACAGGGCGGCCAGCAGGCTTTCCGGCGTGAACCCGGCCACTGCCGCGGGGATGCCGTGCTGCTCGACCACGAAGGCCCATTCCTCGGGACCCATGACCGTGGCCACGTGGCCCGGCGCGACCAGGGCGTCGAAACCGGGCTGTCCCGAATCCAGCAGCAGGGCGACCGCGGGCCAGGTGAGACGGCCGGACAGCAGCACCAGCAGGTTGTCCGGCGCACCCTCGACCAGCAGGGCGGCGACCGGGGCGGTGGTGGTCTCGAAACCGGCGGCAAAGAACACCACCGGTTTTTCCGGGTGCGCGCGCGCTATCCGGGCCGCTTCCGCGGGCGAGGCGATGGGACGCACATCGGCGCCCAGGCTGCGTGCCTGTTCCAGGGAGCGCGCCTCGCATTTGGGGGCGTTGACCGGGACGCGCAGCATGTCGCCGAAGGCCACCAGGATGATGTCTTCATTGAGCGCCAGCTGGATGGCCTCGAACACGTCCTCTTCGGGACAGATGCACACCGGGCAGCCCGGGCCGGGGATCAGTTCGATATTCTCTGGCAGGGCGCCGCGCAGGCCGGCGAGGCTGATGGCGCGTTCGTGTCCACCACAGACATTCATAATCCTGACGCGCGCTGGCAGCGCCAGGGCGTGGATGCGTTCCAGCCAGTGGCGTGCAGGATCGCTCATGGCGCGCTCAGGTTGTCGTTCCGACGGAGGTGGTGGTGCCGGCGCGCCTGTCATCCGCGCCGGGAGCGGGCTCCCGGACCGCGGTTATTTCGTGGCCCAGCCACTCCAGCCAGGTTTCCATGCCGGTGCCGTTTTTCGCCGACAGTTCCATCACCGGTGCCGGGTTGGCGAGGCTGTGGACATGGCGCCGGGCGGCTGCGGGATTGAAATCGTCCAGCACCGGGAGCAGATCGCACTTGCTCAGCAGGACCAGGTCGGCGGCCCGGAACATCACCGGGTACTTGGCCGGTTTGTCATCCCCTTCCGGTACCGATAGCAGCACCACATTGCGGTGCTGGCCGAGATCAAAACTCGCCGGGCATACCAGGTTGCCGACGTTCTCGATGAATACCAGGTCCAGGCCGGACAGGTCCAGGTGGTGGAGGGCGTCATGCACCATGTGGGCATCGAGGTGACAGGCGCTGCCGGTCGTGATCTGGATCGCCTCCACACCGCGGGCACGGATGCGCTCGGCGTCGTTCTCGGTCTCCAGGTCGCCCTCGATCACCGCCATGGAGAATTCACTGCCCAGGGCGGCGATGGTGGACTCGAGCAGGGCGGTCTTGCCGGCGCCCGGGGCGGACATCAGGTTGACGGCCAGCACGCCGTGGCGATCGAAGTGGCTGCGGTTGTGTCCGGCAGCGTGGTCGTTCTCGTGCAGCAGGCCGCGCAGCACACTGACCGCTTCGCGACCACTCCCGGTCTTCGAAAGTTTCCCGCCTGGCGCAACCAGGTGGGCATTGCCGTGGGTTACATTACAACCGCAGGTATCGCACATGGTTTTCTCTCCGCAATCCAGGAATCCCGCGTCAGTTGACCGGTGTTGCCCTGCTGTTTCCGCTTGCTTCCCTGATCAGCTCCACGCTGGTCAGCTGCAGTTCATCACCGCTAACCAGCCGGGTATGCCAGTCGCCGCAGGCGGCGCAGACCAGCCGGTTGGGCAGGGCAGCGGTGGTCTGGCCACAGTGTTCGCAGCTGACCCGTAGTGGCAGCTGATCGATGACCAGTTCGGCGCCATCCGCCAGCGTGCCGGCACTGGCAATGGGGTAGGCCTGCTCCAGCAACCGCGGTTCCACCCCGGAGAGCGGGCCGATACCCAGTCGAATCAGGGCCACCCGCTGTGCGGTCCGTTCGCGCGCGATGGCCTCGACCTGGCCGATCAGTGCCTGGCAGACGGAGAG
>CAMYIX010000050.1 GCA_947258615.1 uncultured Ectothiorhodospiraceae bacterium
GGTGTTTTCGACCAACGGTGTTTCATCGTCATCTGTTATCCAGATGCAATCCCAATGGGGGTAATCGTCAATATTCCGAAGACCTGATGCTGCAGGGAAGACGCCCCCTGCACAATGAGTCGTAGGATAGGGTGACCTCCTTGTCTCCAATGGCAAGGATAGCTGTTGGCCGAATGAATTCGGCCCTACAACGGTAATCTACCCACCCGCTCGCAAAGATAAACAGGGGGCCTTCTGCTTCGCTTCAGTCGAGGCAGAAGGGCAGGCGAAAAAAGCAGAATGCCCGCTTTTTTTCTATAATTTCATCAGGCCGTCGGCGCCATGCCCCCTTGACCGATTAACAGCAACCCGATGAAACGCAGGGAGTTCATCAAGTATTCCGTACTCATGCCAGTGGCGGCCGCGTTCCCGTCCGGGGTCTTCGCCATGCCAGCACAATCCACCCGACACAAGCGGCAGACAGCGGATGCAGTCACCCTGTTCATCGCCGGTGACGTGATGACGGGTCGGGCCATCGACCAGGTACTGCCCCATCCCGGCGACCCGGGCATCTTCGAACCCTACAGCCGCTCGGCGCACGATTACCTGCGTCTGGCCGAGCGCGTCAACGGCCCGATTCCCCGGCCCGTGGACTTCGCCTATATATGGGGTGATGCGCTGGCGCTACTCGATGCAGCGGCACCCGCTGTGCGCATCATCAACCTGGAAACGGCGGTCACCCGCCAGGGGAAGCCCTGGCCGGGCAAGGGCATCCAGTACCGCATGCACCCGGACAATATCCCCTGCCTCCACGCTGCCGCCATCGACTGCTGCATCCTGGCCAACAACCACGTCCTGGATTGGGGCTATGCGGGCCTCGAAGAGACCCTGTCGAGCCTGGGCGGTTCGACCCTGATGCCCGTGGGAGCAGGTATAAACCGCACGGCGGCGCAGTCGCCCGCGGTGTTTGTCCTGCCCGGCGGGGGGCGGGTACTGGTATTCTCGTGGGGCCTGCCGAGCAGTGGCATCCCCGGGGTCTGGGCCGCCACCGCCCGCAAGCCAGGCGTCAACCTGTTAGCGGACCTCTCGAAGCGGGCGATCGCTGAGGTCAGCGAAAACGTGGCTGCTTACCGGCAGGCCGGCGACCTGGTGGTGGTCTCACTGCACTGGGGTGGCAACTGGGGGTATCCGGTTCCGGAGGAACACCGCCGCTTTGCGCGGGCGCTCATCGAGGCCGATGCCGTGGATCTGGTCCATGGCCACTCCTCGCACCACCCCCTCGGCATCGAGGTCTACCGGGGCCGGCCCATCATCTACGGCTGCGGCGACCTGATCGATGACTATGAAGGGATCAGCGGTCACGAGGAGTTCCGGATCGATCTCGCCCTGCTCTACCTGGTGACGCTGGACCGTGGCAGCGGCGAACTGCGGCAACTGGAGATGATTCCGATGCAACGCAGGAAGTTCCGCCTCAACCGGGCGGCGCGCAAGGACGTCGACTGGCTGAGGGAGGTGCTGGACCGTGAGAGCCGCCGGCTGGGGGCGCGGGTCGGGCTGGCGGAAAATGATGCCCTGCAACTGCGCTGGGAATAAGGTGTGACGCCGAAACCGGGCTACTGATCCAGCGCCGGATAATCGGTGTAGCCGTGTTCATCACCGCCATAGAAGGTTTCCGGGTCCGGGGCATTGAGCGTGGCCCCCTGCCTGAAGCGTTCGACCAGGTCCGGGTTCGCGATGTAGAGGGTGCCGAAGGACACCATATCGACTGCACCGGACTGAATGGCCTGCTGTGCCCGTGCCAGGTCGTAGTTGCAGTTCGCCAGGTAGTTGCCCCCGAACGCGGCACGGATCCGGCCGTAGTCGAGGGTAGACTCGCCCGTCATCATGTCGCCCTCGACGACGTGCAGGTAGGCCAGGCCAAACCCGGCCAGCAGCCCGGCGACATGATCGAATGTCGCCTGCGGGTCGCCGTCTCGCATATCGTTAAAGCTGTTTTCCGGGGAGAGCCGCACCCCGACCCGGTCCGCCCCCGCCTCTGCACACACCGCCGCGGTCACCTCCTTGAGGAAACGTGCGCGCTTCTCCAGGGTGCCGCCGTAGGCGTCCGTCCGCTGATTGCTGCCATCGCGCAGGAACTGGTCAATGAGATAACCATTCGCGGCGTGGATCTCGACACCGTCAAAACCGGCCCGCAACGCATTGCGGGTGGCCTGTGCGTACTGCTCCACAATCACCGGGATTTCATCCCGACCCAGGGCCCTAGGTGTCACAAAGGCCTGCAGGCCCTCGTAGGTAACGGCCTCACCGGCCGGCCGGATGGCCGAAGGCGCCAGCGGCAAGGCATTGTCGGGTTGCAGCGAGGGATGGGAGATACGACCGACATGCCAGAGCTGCAAATAGATGCGCCCGCCCTGTTCATGCACGGCCCCGGTGACCGCCTGCCAGCCCTCAACCTGCGCCTCGCTGTGGATACCCGGAGTCGCCGGGTAACCCACGCCCTGCGGTGAAATCTGGGTGGCCTCCGTAATAATCAGCCCGGCCGTGGCCCGCTGCCGGTAGTACTCCACGTTCATGGCCTGCGGCACATTACCCTCGGCCGCCCGGTTGCGGGTCAGGGGCGCCATGACGATACGGTTCGGCAACACCAGGCGACCGACCGTGAGCGGTGAAAAAAGGTCCGTATTCATGACCGGTAAACCTCCGATGGCGATGTTTCAGGGAAAGCAGATGTTCTCATCAACCGATTGACCGAGAGCGTGCTACGGTCTTACCGTATGGACATGGCCTATCGTGGCCCGTCAACTGGATTATTCGTGCAGCTGCACAGCAGAGTATGACATGCCCCGGCATGCTCGCTCCATAGCGACAAGCGGAGGCCGCCATGACCATGAAACTCGTATCCACGGCATTCGACCACAACGGCGAGATACCCGTATGCCATACCTGTGACGACCGGGATGTTCCGCCGGAACTCTCCTGGTCGGGATTGCCGACCGGTACGCAGAGCCTTGCCCTGATCGTCGACGATCCGGACGCACCGGATCCGGCCGCACCCCGAATGACCTGGGTGCACTGGGTGCTGTATAACATCCCGGTCACTGCCACCGGACTGGAACAGGCGACGGATCGCAGCACCTTGCCTGCAGGTACACGCGAAGGCATCAACGACTGGGGCCGGACCGGCTACGGCGGCCCCTGTCCGCCTACCGGCCGCCACCGCTACTTCTTCAAGCTGTATGCCCTGGACACCCCGCTGCCGGATCTCGGCAAACCCGGAAAAGCGGATCTCCTGCACGCCCTGGAGGGACATGTACTGGAACAGGCCGAACTCATCGGCACCTACCAGCGCGGGGGCTGAAGCCGACACGGCGTCCGACATGCAATAACCCGCCAGAGCAGCGCACAGACCACCCCTTGCAACGCCTGATCACCCTGTCCGGAGGACATCCTAATGCACGGCCTTGAACTGACCCAATCGATCGAGTTTCAGATGAGCCTGTTGCTATTTGTCGCGCTCGCCGGTTATATGCTGGCGGCCCGCATAAGCCAGCCTGCCGTGGTTGGCGAAATACTTGTCGGCCTGATTATTGGACCCAGCGTGCTCGGCTGGATCACCTACACCGGTTTTGTCAGCAGCGTTGCCCACCTGGGTGCCATCATTCTCCTGTTTGTCACCGGACTGGAATTCAAACTTCATGAAATCACCAATCCAAAATATGCCGTCATTGCCCTATTCGGCGTACTGCTGCCCTGGGCAGGCGGCTTCTGGACAGCAGAGTTATTTGGCTTCGAAACCCATAAGGCCGCATTGATCGGTGTTGCCTTCACCGCCACAAGTATTGCAATAACCGCCGACACCCTTCGTGAAATGGGCATGCTTCAGAGCGCTGCCGCCAAGGCCATTATCGGCGCCGCAATCATCGACGACATCCTGGCCCTGCTCGCCCTCTCGGTAACCGAGCAGGTCGCCACCGGAAATGTATCCACCACCAATATCCTGATCATGATATTCAAGGCCGGGGTCTTCCTGGTAGTTGGCGCCTGGGCGGGACGCGCCGTGGTCATGCCGCTCATTCACCGTATCGACGCATCCGATTTCGCACGTCGTTATCCCGAATTCGTTTTCGTCCTGGCCATGATGCTGGCATTCGCCTATGCCATGTTCGCAGAACTGATGGGGCTGTCGTCAATTGTCGGCGCCTTTGTAGCCGGTGTCGCCATGGAGGGCGTAAACCTGAAACACAGCAGGCATTTCAAGGATGGCGCAGAGTACCTGCGGGTCATTTTCGGTGCCATCTTCTTTGTCTCGCTGGGCATACTCGCGGATATTCGTGTATTCACCGGGGAAGTCATCACAGCAACCGTGGCCTTCACGCTGGTTGCGATTGTGACCAAGCTGGTCGGTTGCGGCGTACCGGCCCGTCTGCTCGGAATGAATACGCGCGACGCACTGATCGTCGGGTTTGGAATGGCGCCGCGCGGGGAAATCGCCATGATCGTGGCCTTGCTGGCACTCAACCAGGGGGTTATCGAGCAGGCCGGTTACGTGTCCCTGGTCATCATGAGCCTTGTGACCACCCTTATCGTACCCATCGTACTGCGCAACTGGCTTTGCCGACAGAATCTCTCATGACATGAATATACCCCGGAGGGCTACAATGGGAGCATCTTTGGGATGCCTGCGGATTTACTCAAAATATAGTCATGACTCAGAACAATAATCCCATCAAAGACCTGGTCAAGGCCTCGCATGTCTGACCGTCGCGGTGCTGGAGAGCGAGCGGGATACCGTCACCCTGCGCAATATCGTCTGCGCGCAAATGAGCAATGAGAAATTCGAAAAAGGCAAACGCTGCACCGCGGACTATGATCGTCTGACTCACATGTCAACCAGAGACCGCACATACCTTTATCGTTAAGGAAACTCTGATTAATCCGTCATTGCGACGACTGCATGGAGAAGGTGAGGCCGGGAACCGGTCTCACCTTCTCCTGCATCCCACGGCACTTGTACATCCATGTACATCGCGCTCGCAATAACGCGCTTTTCTCAATTAATCAGAGCTTCCTTAATATTGACGACCAGCACGGAATGCAGATTCAAATACCTGACTGCACGCGTGCTGTCTTTATTGGCCGAATCCCAATCAGATCAGAACGTAATGCAGGGTTATGCTTACTATAGCTGAAAGATTCTCAGGGCCGCTTGTTGGTGCCTGTCTCACCGATTGGCCGGAAGGTGAAATAGTAATCGGGTAGCGGCTGCGATCGCGGTTCCAACCCCTGCTGTCTGCGCACCGCCATACTGCGCAGGTAATCGATAGCATCCCGCAGCATGGCTACCGGCAACTTGTCTTCCCACGGGGGCATCCACCCTTGCCATTCAATATGCTCTGCAGCAGCATCCGGTCATCCTTCTCCAAACGCTCGCCCATGGAAAAGGAAGGTGCCGGCGGATAGTCCGCGAAGCCGTCGAAGCCGTGGCAACCGGCACAGTAGGTCAGGAATACCCGGCCGCCGACAGACGCAAACCCGGTGCCGGAGCTTGCCTCTGCCAGTGTGCTGCCGGACAGACACAGCGAAACAACCCCCCATGCAGGTATGCATGACAGCAGAACACGGGACAGAAACCGGAACGCTGCGACGGTGAATGTAAACACGAAACCGCTAAACCATCCCGCCACATGAATCTCCAATGCCTACCGGAAGTAAATGTTTTGAGTGTACCAGCTATGCATAAACAGAGATGAGAGGGTGACAAAGTTACAGACACACCGGGCCGATGCAACCTCTGTGTAGGCCTGCTACCTGCCTCATCAAGTACAAATTGATTACTCGAAAAGTCCTCTAAACGATGCGACATTGAAACTAGATTCGTCATTCCTGGCAAGCAACCGCCGCCTGCCCATGTGGATACCGTTCGGGCGATACAGCATACCCTTTCTAAGGCAGTTACCTGGAAGAAAGTATTTGTCTAAGGCAAGTTCGAAACCATGGCCGCTTTGGCGAAACAGGAAGGTAGCACCCAACGCCATATCCCGCACATCATCAAGCTGGCCTACTTCGCGCCGAAAACCATGAATGCCATTTTCAAAGGCAATATTTCCGAAAGAATCCCACTTGGACTGCTCAAGAGCGATTTACCAACGGATTGGAAGCTGCAGCGAGATCTGTTCGGCTATCACAAATGTTCGTCGTTGACTGCTTACC
The DNA here is from genome assembly GCA_947258615.1 of uncultured Ectothiorhodospiraceae bacterium. Classification (GTDB taxonomy): domain Bacteria; phylum Pseudomonadota; class Gammaproteobacteria; order UBA9214; family UBA9214; genus CAMYJZ01. The sequence goes on from CAMYIX010000050.1 coordinate 6,190, forward strand.
AGACCTTTATCTGAGGCTTATATAAACAATCACTTAACGGCAACTACCGACCCTAGTCGGACATTCACAATGTCTACGTATTTACCACAACAAGAAAGGTCTCGAGACGACCCTGAGCCGTCGTTCGCTGATCTATTCGTTAACACCGGCGACAGCACCCGGTTCGGCCAGCGGCGAAAGACAGCAACCAATACGCCGCGGACAAAAACGACCAGACTCAGATAGACTTCCAGGGATTTCGAAGCGGACGTTCAAACTCCGGGATCATGGGTAACACTGGTTTGAGCTGGGCCGGAAGAATGGGACAAAAAGAAGACCCCTGCCGGGGCCTTCCTCATTGGGCTTGATCGAGCCGCTTAGATTAGAACTTGATCAGTGCACCGATGGAAAACAGATCAACGTCATCGTCGATATCATACCACTCCCACTCACCGACAATACCGAACTGGTCAGTGAACATGTATTGAGCGCCGATGCCATACATGAGGTCGGTGCCATCGTCTTCAATACCGGAAGCAGCACCGCTCCCTTCGACATCCCACATGATCATGCCGAGCTTGCCGAACACGCCGAACTGCTCGTTGAGCGGCAGCATGCCCTTCGCAGCGAGTGCCCATCCGTCTGCTTCGGCGCTGACTGCCGAACCGCCTATGGATCCACTGATCTCACCAAAATCCACCCAGGCGGCCTCAAAGGCGATGTTCGGATTCAACTCCCAACCGCCGAAGATCTTCCAGCTGGTGTCCTCATCGTCGCAATTGGTGACACCGTCGCACGCATCGATGGTAGCCTGCCCGATGCTCGATCTGCTCCTGGTATTAACCTTACGAGAATAATCCGGACAAACTCTCTATACCTGCCGTGTACCGGCCGCGTATAGGAAGTATAAAACTTCTGTTCGTTGGCTCATAGCGGGCAGTCTCGCCTGATCGGCCAGGGCATCTGCCGTCGGACGGCCACGCCTGCTCGCTCATCAGCGTGTAGATCTCCGCTGTCAAGAGATCCAGGCTGTGAAGATGACTGACAGCCGGAAGGCGCTTTCTGCAACGTTACTCTGTGGCCCTGAGTCCCAAGGTCCGCTTCTCGGGTCGATTGCCGCCAAGCGGCACTTCGGGCGCAATGTCTGCTGCGCTCGCCAAGAGCAGTCATTCGACGCCTCCCCGCCAAAGGACCGTTCATGGCCGGAAGCCACTATTTAAAAAATCTAGACCGGTTCGATCTTCTTCACAAACGAAGGTCCGGTTTGCAGACAGCTTTTTGTCATTCAGCTACACAGCCCTCCTCCAGGTACCCTGTTACTAGGGCATTCGACCAGTAATAAACGACTTTTTCGCCCCGGCAAACCGCCAAACCCGAACTCGCGCATTCGGCGTTTGAGACGATCTGCGAATCTTCGGGAATTTCCTGAAAATGAGTTCGGGTTTCGGGCCTGAAGAGGCCCGCGTGCCGATTCTATCTCGCTGAATTCTTGTGAGATTGACTCTGTCCTGCAGAGACGCATGACAGAGACCAGACTGCATGGCGGAGAGGGAGGGATTGCAGGGTACCTCCCTGTACCCTGCCTTTCAGCTTCGCTTCGCTCACTCAAAATCGCTCCCGGCGATTTTGTCGAACCACTCATTTACAATCGAGGGTTCGAACCCAACATCAGTAATCCATAGAAAAAGGGGCACAAGGCCCCTTTTTCTATGGATGGCGGAGAGGGAGGGATTCGAACCCTCGATACGGGATTACCGTATACACACTTTCCAGGCGTGCTCCTTCAACCACTCGGACACCTCTCCGGATCAATCGAGCGCGCAAGATTAAACCAGAATCCCCGGCTGTTCAAATTCCGGGATGAAACAGGCAGGAAGCGGCGCTCAAAATACGTATCCCTCATCCAAATAAACCAGAACACCCCTAAAGGAGCGCTCCGGGTTATTGGCGGAGAGGGCAGGACTCGAACCCGAGTGGGGCGCAAGCCCCCAACCGATTTCGAGTCGAGATCGTAAATCAGCAACTTTCTTTTAATTAACCAGTTGCGCCATGCTCCCCTCTTGGCCCCTACTCCGGAATACCGCCAGTTATGGAGATTTTGTGCTCAGGCTTATTACATCTTCTCTATGATGGAAGTCTCTAGCGTTTGCGCGGCGCACAGCGACGAAGCACTCCTTGCGCAATGCCGGTCATCACAAATGGCGCTGAATATCCATGCTCCCGTGCAGGATGCGAACGACATCGATGCCCTTCTCCATAATGAGATAAAAAAACCAGATGCTTGCCGGAAGGATAAACGCGTAATCCCGCTGGCACCCGGGCAACGAGTCTCGGCACGCCACCCGGCGTCGGCTTCGCGCACGAACAGCGGCTGCTCCCGAGGGCCGGAGATACCGTTGAGGTCGAGATCGAGGGTTTTGGCAGGCGCGCAAATCCGGTCGAGGAAGCCTGGACGCCCCCGGCGGATCGGATGCAGAATCCTGTTTTATCAGCTTTTTTACAAAAATAGCAGGATTTCGGGCTGCCAGTGGCAGTCGCTTTCTGTAAAATTCCTTCTTTGCTTTGCCGGGAGCGACCGGCAATCGACCGTTCGAGGGTGAATAGATGGAACCACTGGTAGGCATCATTATGGGGTCGGTCTCTGACTGGGAGACCATGTCGCACGCGGCTGACAGGCTGACCGAGCTGGGCGTGCCGTATGAAGTGGAAGTGGTTTCCGCGCACCGCACGCCCGACAAGCTGTTCGACTATGCCGAGAAGGCGGCGGGCCGCGGCATCGAGGTGATCATCGCAGGTGCCGGCGGCGCAGCGCACCTGCCGGGCATGACGGCGGCCAAGACCTCGCTGCCCGTGCTTGGCGTCCCTGTACAGTCGAAAGCCCTCAATGGCATGGATTCCTTGCTCTCGATCGCGCAGATGCCGGCCGGCATCCCGGTTGGAACGCTGGCGATTGGCAAGGCCGGCGCCACCAATGCGGCATTACTGGCTGCGGCGATCCTCGGCAACAAATACCCGGAGACGCGCGAGGCACTCGACAACTTTCGTCGCCAGCAGACACAGGCGGTGCTGACGCATCCCGATCCGCGGAACCCGGCCTGATGGTTGTTGGCATCCTCGGCGGCGGTCAGCTGGCGCGCATGCTCGCCCTCGCGGCTCACCCCATGGGGATCCGCACCCTTGTTCTCGACCCCGCCGGGGATGCCTGCGCAGCGCCGGTTAGCAGCCACCTGCTCGGTGCCTTTGACAACAAGGCGCTGCTCGATGAACTGGCAGATGCCTCCGACGTCGTCACCTACGAATTCGAAAATGTGCCGCTCGACAGCGTGCGCTATCTCGCCCGGAAAGTCCCGGTCTATCCCCCGGTCTCCGCGCTCGAGGCGACTCAGGACAGGCTCCATGAGAAAAATCTCTTTCGCGAACTCGGCATCGAAACGTCCGGTTTCACAGCCGTGTCGAGCCAGCCGGAGCTCGAGACTGCGATCCAGGAGACCGGCCTCCCGTCGATCCTGAAGACGCGCCGCATGGGCTATGATGGCAAGGGCCAGTTGATCATCAAGGAAGCGGCCGACGTCGAGGGCGCCTGGGAGCGTCTTGGCGGCGTGCCGGCGATTCTCGAGGCTTTCGTGCCCTTCGATCGCGAGGTTTCGGGTATCGCCGTGCGCAGTCGCGACGGCAAGATCGACGTCTATCCGCTGTCGGAGAACCTGCACGGCGACGGTATCCTGAAGACCGCGACCAGCAAACCGCACGACCCCATCAAGCCGCTGGCGCTGGATTACGCGACCCGCCTGCTCGAACACCTCGACTACGTGGGCGTGCTTGCGCTGGAGTTCTTCCAGGTCGGCGACCGGCTGCTCGCCAACGAGTTCGCCCCGCGTGTGCACAACTCGGGGCACTGGACCATCGAGGGCGCACAGACCAGCCAGTTCGAAAACCACCTGCGTGCAGTCGCGGGGCTCGCGCTCGGCTCCACGGAGGCGGTCGAGCATACGGTCATGATCAACTGCATCGGCGAGATCCCGCCACTGGATGCGGTCATGATGCTCAGGGGTGCGCACCTGCACGACTACGCCAAGGCGTTCAGGCCCGGCCGCAAGGTCGGTCATATTACGGTGCGCACGAGCGACCCGGACGACCTGAAACAGGTCACGGCCGATATCTGCAACTTGCAGGAGTCCGGCTGTCGTTGATAATTAGATCACTCGTGGGACCCTCACCCTCCGGGCGCCGGCACAGCCGGCGTCCAAAACGGCTTTCCTGCCGTTTTGTCGAACCAGGGTTCAAATCCTCATCCCTCCCCTGATAAATCAAAACGCCCCAAAAGGGGCGCTTTGATTTATTGGCGGAGAGGGTGGGATTATTCGGGGCTTCGCCCCTCACCCCTTCGGGGCCGCTGCCTGACGGCAGCGTTCTTCGCGGCTGCGCCGCTTGTCGAACCAGACCATTTGTATATCACGTGGGTTCGAATTCCAGCCCTTGCTAATAATCACGGCAAGGACCGGATGGTCCTCGCCCTGATTATATGGCGGAGAGGGTGGGATTCGAACCCACGTGGGGCTAACGCCCCCAACCGATTTCGAGTCGGTGCCGTTATGGCCACTTCGGTACCTCTCCAGTGACTACAGATTATCGACCAGTCTGCAGCATCTGTCTGCCGCTACGGTATGATAACCTCCCATCTACCATGGAAACCAAGAAGGCCCAGGCCTGAAAAACGCTCATGGGATTTGAATCTACCGGGGCAATATTCCAGCCAGCCAGTCAGGCTGCATATTCTAGCGTATGCGGGGTGCGTACTGCCACGGTCCGTATCATTCTCGGGCTGTTTTTAGCAGCCATCCTCGGCGCTTGCGGCAAACCTCCCTCGCTTCTCGAACAGATCCAGTCAGGTAACGAGTTGGTGGTCATCACCCGCAACAGCCCAACCACCTATTACGAGGACGATGCCGGCCCGACCGGGTTTGAATACGAACTGGCCCGGCGTTTCGCGGATCGCCTCGGCGTTGAATTACGCATCGTGGTCCCGCCCAACTTCAATGACATCCTGCCGCTGGTGGCGCGCGGTGATGCGCATCTGGCGGCGGCCGGCCTGACAGTAACCGAAAAACGCAAGGAAAAGGTCCGCTTCGGCCCGGTCTACCAGGAGATTACGCCCCAGCTGGTCTATCGCCGCGGCTCCCTTCGTCCCAAGACCCTGGATGATCTCCAGGGCCATCTCGAAGTGGTTGCCGGCAGCAGCCATGTCGAGCGCCTGCATAGCCTCAAGGAAGACCACCCCGACCTCAGCTGGCAGGAAAACGAGGAAATGGAAAGCGAGGAACTGCTCTATCTCGTCTGGCAACAGCTGATTGACTATACCATCGCCGATTCCAACGAACTGACCATCAACCAGCGATTCTACCCCGAGCTGAAGCCGGCCTTTGATATCAGCCCACCGCGGTCGCTGGCCTGGGCCCTGGCCCGCAGCGATGACGACAGCCTGTACGACGCGACGGTGGAGTTCTTCACCGAGCTCGAGGAAGACGGTTCACTGGAGCAACTTATCGAACGCTACTACGGCCATATTATTGACTTCGATTACGTCGGCACCCGCCGCTACCAGGCACACATCGAACAGCGTCTGCCCCCCTACCTGGATGTCTTCAAGCAGGCCGCCGAACTGGTGGACATGGACTGGCGACTGATCGCCGCCATCAGCTACCAGGAATCCCACTGGGACAAGGATGCGGTTTCCCCCACGGGTGTGCGCGGCCTGATGATGCTGACCCGGGCAGCGGCCAAGGACCTGGGCATCGAGGACCGGCGCGACCCGGTACAAAGCATCCTCGGTGGCGCCAGGTACTTTGAACGCATGCAGGAGAAGATCCCGGAACGCATAACGGAACCCGACCGCACCTGGCTGGCCCTGGCGGCCTACAACGTCGGTTACGGACACCTTGAGGATGCACGCATCCTGACCCAGAAAAACGGCGGCAACCCGGACAAGTGGATCGACGTAAAAGAAAACCTGCCATTGCTGAGCCAGAAGAAGTGGTTCAAACAGACCCGCTATGGCTATGCACGCGGACGCGAACCGGTCCGCTATGTGGAGAACATCCGTTCCTACTACGACATCCTGATCTGGTACACGGACCGCGAGGTCGTCGAAGTCGATGTACCCAAACCGCTGTTGCTGGACTCTCCGGCCCTGTAAGCAGGACAGCGGACGCCTATTGTCCGAGCAGTTCCGCCTCCAGTGACAGGTACACCTGGTAAGCGTTACGGCGGTTGGCCTCGGCAAAGGCCGGCAGCTCTTCGAACGCCGACCAGTCGATGGCCTCGTAGGCCTCGCTGAAGGGCACGAAGTCGCTGACCGCCTGCGCCATGTTGTCCCGCAGGTGGGCCAGGTAACGCCGGGTCAGGCCGATCGCCTCGTTAGGCTTGTCGGCCGCGGCGCCATGACCAGGCACCAGGGCCACCAGTTGTTCCTTTTCCATGCGCTCCAGCACCCTGAGCCAGTGCCGGGTATTGGCATCGCCCAGAAACGGGACCCGCCCCTCGAAGATGACATCACCGGAGAACAGCACCCGGTCCGGTGCCACGTACAGCGTCAGGTCGCCGTCCGAGTGGGCTGCGCCCACGGTGGTGACAATGAACTCCACGTCCCCGAGCCGGAAATGCCGGCCTTCACTCAGGTACTGGTCGGGATAGACCAGCCGCGTACTGTCGTTGACCCAGGGATCGAGGGTAAAGCGGCGTTCCTCGAGACGCTCCCGGGCGTTCTCCGATTCCAGATATTTTTCGGCACCGGCCGGGGCCAGTATCTCGGCATCCAGATCCTCGAAGACCTGCAGCCCGTAGATGTGATCGGCGTGATAGTGGCTGACGATCATCCGGACTATGGGTTCATCGGTGATGCTGCGGATCTTTTCCAGC